>CAYQFT010000095.1:0-14062 GCA_964416825.1 uncultured Porphyromonadaceae bacterium | reverse complement strand
CCGGGAGAGGGCAGTGATACGTGGTCCCTCCGGTGATCTTCAGGGAGACGATGGGTGAAATCCCCGACTCAACCGGTTTCAGAAGTGAAAGGGTTCCGTCAATATCGTAGGCATAGATTAAGCCATCACTTGCTATCGAGGTGACAACCATGGCGGTGGCGGGGATGGAACCTATGGTTTGGCCTGTGAGCCAGTCAATGGCGAGATATTTTTTCCCCTTGCTTTTACCATACATCCGGTTGCCGATGAGGACGGGATCACCCTGCATCGGAAAAAACTCATTTTGTGTCCAGGCTACCACGGGCGGGTTGCTGCCGTCGGCAAGTTTCAGGAGAATACTCGATCCCTCAGCCAGATAGAACAGGTAGCCGTTATGATAAAACAGGCTGCCAACCATAGTGCCATGTTCCCGCTTATACTTCCAGGCTATGGTGCCATCTGCAATATTCAGCGCGATAATCGATGTTGCATCCTGGTAGATGTAATATTTCCGACCCATATGGTCAGCCAGAGTCGGGGTGTCGAAACCGCTCACCTCAGATAATCCTTTACTCACCCATACAACGTTCCCCGTCGCCTTGTCCAATGCAACGACATTCTTGTCTGCACTGCCAGGCGCACAGATGACCAGGTTGCCCTCGACTACGAGGTTGTCCAGATATCCGGATTTTGGGTCGACCCCATTGAATTCCTTAATCATGTCCTTTGACCAGACCACGTTCCCTTTGCCTGTGCTGAAGCAATAGAGCATGCCCAGCCCGGTGGTTATGAAGCCTGTGTCCCCACTGATGACCGGGGTGGAATAGGTTCCGGCATATTCACCCATGAAATCCCGGCTCAGGCGTGTCTTCCAAAGCAGAGTACCCTTGGTGTCGAAGCAGAAAAGGTGACAGATGCTGTCGAGGGTTCCAACCGTAATGACCCGTTCACCGGCAACGGCAGCCGAGGCATAGCCTACGCCCAGACCATCGAACTTCCAGAGAAGTTGCGGGCCGCCGGATGGCCAGATCGTCAGGAGGTCTTTTTCAGGGTACGTGCCGTTACGATTCGGGCCGCGCCATTGCGAAAAATCGGACTGTGCAAACAAGCTGGAGGAAGACATCAGGATAACGGCTAAAATGGCGAGTTGTTTTTTCATGATTTTCTTGATATATCGTAAACAAACAGGGAATTTTCATGACGGATATAGAGCCGTCCATCCCGGATTACCGGATGGGTGAAATGCTCATTGGAACCTCCGGGAACCCTGAAGGATCCAAGAATCTGCATCCTGTCGTCCAGAGCCTTGAGCAGTTTGAAGTTTCCGTTTACATCATAGGAATAGATCAGGTCATCAGCAGCAATCAACACAAAAATCCCGCTGCCGAATGGCTCCGAGAACAACGTCCGACCAGTTTTCCAGTCGGCACACACCAGCTTGCTCCGGTTCCCGGGTCCGTAAATCCGGTCACCCAAAACCACTGCTTCTCCCTGGACGGAGAATAGTTCAGGGTTTCTCCAGGCAACCTCTGCACCGGATCCATCTGGCGCTATCCTCAGCATCACACTGCCGGTGGTTTCATCATCGAGCCCCAGCAGATAGCCGTCCCGGTATATGGGTGTACGGTGGCTGGAAAGGTGCTCCTCCTTCTTATCGTATTTCCAGATGAGCTTGCCGTTTGCCGGATCCAGCGCGATATAGGAGATTCCCGGCTGGTTAATGAAAAGTTTGCGATTTCCCCGCTGTACCAGGAGGGGTGTGCAATAGGCACTGCTTTCACCGTTGCCTTCAGCTTCCCAGATGGTCTTACCGGTCAGCCTGTCAAGCGCTACCACATTCTTCATCTTCCCTGATGGAGTGCAATAAATCTTGTCGCCATCCACAATCAGGTTATCGACAAAGCCCCAGTTCCGGTTGGTACCCAGGCATTCGTTCATCAGGTCCCTCTGCCAGAGAATATTCCCGTCGGTTGCGCTGAAGGCAAACACCCTCCCGTGCCCATTTGTATAGTATCCTGTGCCCTGAAAAATGGTAGGGGTGGAGCGCGATCCGGGAAAATTCCGGGTCCATTCCTGGCCCAGGGCTGTCTTCCAAAGAAGTTTACCCTGATGATCGAAGCAGAAGACAAAGCTTGTACTGTCGAGGGTTCCGATCGTGAAAACGTGATCGTCTGTTACCGCTGCTGAGGCAAAGCCTGTGCCCAGATTTTCGTATTTCCAGAGCAACTGAGGTCCTCCGGCAGGCCAGGAGGTAAGAAGGTTCTTTTCGGGAAAATTGCCGTCGCGGTTGGGCCCGCGCCAGCCGGTAGGCTCGGATTGGGAGATAGCCGGCTTTACTGCTGAAATTTCGATGCACAGGAACAACAAGGGTAAGCATCGGAATAAAATTCTCATAGCTTGTCGGATTGGTTTGATAATCCGAAAGGTATGGGAAGGGTAAGAATGGTTTAGGGACCGCTTAACGAATGGCGAATCTGGGTTGACGGATTACAGTCTTGCCATGTGGGCCAGGAAAATGTCTTTTCGTGTTCTCGAGATCGGAACCTGGGATCCGTCGTCCATTTCAATGGCACCGCCATCGGACCGGATGTATTTCTTAACGTGTTCGAGATTGATCAGATGGGAATTATGGGCCCTGAAAAAGTTCCGGTCGCTCAATATATCCTGATATTCCTTGAGGTTGGTCGAGACGAGAAGCTTGCGCTTGCCGGTAAGGAAAAACCACGAATAACTGCGGTCGGCTTCAATCCGGATGATCTCCTTCGTATTAATGTATTCCATTCCTTCCGAGGTTGGGATGGCCAGCTTGGCGGGTGCCGTGGAATTGAGGTTCTCGAGCAGGGTTTCCAGGTTCCGGTTGGTCTGAAAGGTGGTGTTGCGCTTCTCGGTGACCTTCTCTATAGCAAGGATAAACTCGTTGATATTGATCGGTTTCAGGATATAATCCACCGCGCTGAATTTGATGGCCCGGATGGCATAATGGTTGAAAGCGGTGATAAAGATGACATCAAAGGTTTTATCCGGAAACTGTGCCAGCAGGTCGAATCCGCTTCCGTGCGGCATCTCCACATCAAGCAGGATCAGATCAGGTTTGCTTTCCCGGATCACATTTATACCGTCCATGGCATTGTTTGCCGTGTTGACTACCTCCAGCGACGGGCAGTATTCCTTGATGATCGATCGGATGAAATTTACGGCATCTGGCTCATCATCAATAACAACCGTTCTCAGTTTTGCTTTCATGTGAGGATGGGTATGTGAATTTCAACCCTTGTTCCTGTGCCCTTTCCTTCTTCATCCTTCAGGTCGGTGAAGTGGGTTTTGAGACTGGTGCCGTAAAGGGCGCTTACCAGCTTGAGCCGTGATTCTGTGATCTGAGTGCCAAGGGAATTGTGGGTCTTTTCTTTGTTCCGGCTGATCTCCCGTGAGGCATCACGTCCGATTCCGTTATCCTCAATAACCACGGACACGTGGTCTTTGCCGAGCATCAGGCTGATCTTTACTTTCCCTTTTTCTTCCCGGTACATGAGGCCGTGGCAGATGGCATTCTCTACATAGGGCTGAATCAGCATGGTTGGAATCTTATACATCAGGGTATCAATCTCTTCATCGATAATGATCTCATAATCAAACTTATCCCGAAACCGGATCGATTCCAGTTCCAGATAGAGCTGAAGGGCATCGATCTCATCCCGGATCGGAACAGCTGTATGCTGCGAGTTTTCCAAAATCTTCCTCATCAGGCTGGAAAACTTGGTGAGGTAGTTATTCGTGGCCAGCTTGTCATGCTTATACATGTAATACTGGATGGAATTCAGCGTGTTAAAAATGAAATGGGGGTTCATCTGCTGGCGCAGGTTAGCCTGGGTAACCTCCAGGATCTTCTGATCCATTTCGCTGATCCTGCGTTTGGCGTTCAGCTTGGCCTGCCGGAGCAGGAGGAGGCCGATTATGATGGAAAGCAGGAGAAAGGCTCCGACACCATACAGCAGCAACCGCTGATTCTTAACTTTCAGCGAGAGGAGTTCCACCTGTTTTTGGGAAGCATCGGCCTCGTATTTGGCCCGGGCCATGTTCAGTCCGTCACTATTTTTTTGCTTGGCCAGCGAGTCGCTGTATTGCTTGTACAGCACCTGGAACTTGTAAGCATCCTGGTGGTTGCCCTGGTCAGACGCCATCTTGCTCATGTCGCTGTAAATCCAGGATTGCGTATACCAGTCGGAGTGCTCCCGGGCGGTTGAAATGCCTTTCTTCCAGTAAGCCAGTGCCTTGTCAAATTTTTTCATGTCCCGATAAATGGTTCCCATATTCCCAAGTGCATTGGCAAGGGAATAATATCTCTTACCGGGAATCGCATAGTCCAGACATGCCTGGTAATAAAACAACGAAGAATCGAGTTTCTTTTCCAGATAGAAATTCCAGGCGATATCGGCCAGGGCCACAGCAATGGTTGCCGTATCGCGCAATGGAACCGAATATTCAAGGCTTTGCCTCATATACCGGTCAACGGTATGAAAGTCATATTTGTAGCCAAAATTCTGTTTGCCAAGTTTATAGAGGGCAGCCAGCGTGCTGACGGAATCCGACTCCTGCATGGCAAACTGCAGCATACGTTCCAGGGACTCCCTGACTTTTGCTGGGTCGCCAACAACGGTATATACTTCCCCAAGGGCATTGCAGGCCTTGGCAGACAATTTTTTCAGATGGTTGAATCCAGCAAATTCCACGGTTTTATTCAGATAATCCACACTGACATTGAACTGACCGGTATACTGGCAGGTTTTGGCAAAAAAGATCATCAGTTCCCCCTGTGACTGCAGTCCGATCTGCGACTGGGATGATTTCATGGCGCGGGCGGCCATATCATAGGCATTCCCGTAGTCTTTTCGCTGGAAGGCGGATTCTGCAAGAGCCCAGTAGAGAAGGAGCGGCGTCTGCATTTTTTCCTTGGAAACTACCTCTTTGGCCAGGGATAGTAAGGAATCGGCAGTGCTCTGGTTCCCCGGGAGCTGAAGGAGTTGCCGGGCTTCCCTGGCCCAGGAAATCAGCCGTGCGGTATCAGCAGCAAACGGCGGATTGCCTGCAAAAGCCGGCGCAGCTATCAGGATAAAAACACAGATAGCCAATAATAATCGCTTGATCCTCCCTTTAAACATCACAGAGAAAAACTGTTAGTTACAAAGATAAGTAAAACGCAAGACAGGGAGGGTTGATTTGACCAATGGCCCTTCCGGGTTAACGGCTGACGACCGGTAAGCTCGAAATCCGCAGTCGTGCCGCACCCATCGGGATAAGAACAGCCGGTTCAATTTAGAAACTTTTAGGTATCTTAAGGCCGCAAAACCTAAAACTCCTTTTTATGGACACCCTTATTCCAACCCCTGAATCCATACCGGTTAACTGGTGGTGGTTTCAGATCCTGCTGTTGTTCACATTCCTGGTTCACCTCCTCCTGATGAATTTTATCCTGGGAGGCAGCCTGCTGGCTATAATCGATCTCATCCGGAAAAAAAATCCAACTGAGGAGTCCCTTTCGCTGCCAACGCTGGTTGCCCTTACCATCAACTTCGGGGTGCCGCCACTGCTGTTTGTGCAGGTTCTTTACGGGCATTTTTTTTACTCAAGCTCGGTCCTGATGGCTGTACCCTGGATTCTGGTCATACCAATATTGATTCTTGCTTATTACGGAGCCCACGTTTTTTCACACAGACTTGCGAAAACGCCAAAATTTGCGAAGATAAGCCTGATAATCAGCGCCTTGCTGATCCTTGTTATCGCTTTTATCCAGGTAAGCAACAATACGCTGGCATTAACTCCGGAGCGCTGGGGAACCTATTTCGATAAGCCGGGTGGTGGTGCCCTGAACTGGGGCGAAACCACGCTGCTCCCACGATATCTTCACATGGTGATCGGGGCGGTCGCCATTGCGGGACTGGGGAAGGCCATCTGGTTTAAGTTCAGCAAAAAGGCGAATGAGGAGACGCGGTCGGCCGCAATCCGCGAAGGCCTGAAAATCTTCGGTTGGGTTACCCTGGTTCAGATGGGGATCGGCACCTGGTTCTGGCTCTCCCTTCCGGGCGATATCTGGCGCTTGTTTATGGGACAAAATCTGGTTTATACCATTCTGATGGCTGTGGGCTGGCTGCTGGCCCTGCTGATCCTGCACAGCGCCCTCACCGGCCGGTTCTGGATGGCCGTAACAACCGGACTGATAACGATGGCTATTATGGTGGTAATCCGCGACCTGGTCCGCCACGCCTATCTTGGCGATATTTTCTCACCCAAAGATCTGGCGGTCACTGGAGAAGCCTCGCCGCTGATCGCTTTTCTGGCCGTGTTTGTGGTGGGACTTATTGCCCTGTATTACATGGTTCGTCTCGCCTTAAAACCTAAAACCGAATAGCCATGAACTACCCGATATGGTTCTTACCGGAAATTGGTGGCGGATTGCTGATTGCGATCATTGCCATCCTGCATGTAGTAATATCCCACCTGGCTGTCGGCGGAGGCCTCTTTCTGGTTCTCACGGAGATGAAGGCCCTAAGGACAAACGATGCGGCGCTGTTAGGGTATGTTAAGCGCCACACCAACTTCTTTTTGTTATTGACCATGGTCTTTGGCGGGGTCACAGGTGTAGGCATTTGGTTTATCATTGCCCTGGTACACCCGGCCGCAACCTCAACCCTGATCCATAATTTTGTATTCGGATGGGCCATTGAATGGGTTTTCTTCATCGGGGAAATCGTTGCCCTGCTGATCTACGCCCAGCGATTTGGCAAGATGAATGCGAGGGACCACGTGATCCTGGGTTGGCTCTATTTTATCTTTGCCTGGCTCTCTCTCTTCATCATAAACGGGATTCTGGGCTTCATGCTGACCCCCGGCCGCTGGCTGGCCGATGGCGGCTTCTGGAACGGATTCTTCAACCCGAGCTTCCTCCCGGGCCTGATATTCCGTACCTGCATCTCGCTCTTGTTTGCTGGGATCTTTGGTCTGGTTACGGCTGCTTTTAGCAAGGATCCGGAATTACGCAAAAATGTATTCCGATATTGTGCCAAGTGGATGTACCTGCCCCTGGTCGTCCTCATTCTCAGTGGATTCTACTACACCCAGGTCATGAGTCCGGCCTCGTTTGAGAACCTGTTCCACTTTAATCCCGAAGGCGGACTCTTTATCAAGGTTCTTATCGTCGCCTCAATCCTGCTGTTTACATTCGGACTGTTCACCCTGGTCAGGGCAGGGCAGCTGGCACAGAAAGTCCTTAGCCTCCTGCTGGTCCTGATCTCGTTCGGATGGATGGGGGGCTTTGAATACATGCGCGAAATCGCCCGCAAGCCCTACGTACTCTATGGCCAAATGTATTCCAACGGCATCCGGCCTGATCAGGTAGCCGGCATTCAGGAAGCAGGTCTTCTGGCAACCGCAAAATGGACCCGGATCCGGGAGGTGGATCCGGCGGATCCGCTACCGGCCGGAAAGGAGATCTTCCGCCTCGAATGTTCTGCCTGCCATACCCTCAACGGGTATAATGCCGTGAGTAACAAAATTGCCGGAATGACCGAGCGCGGCATTGAGGCCCAGCTTACCGGTCAGGGCACCGTTCATACCTATATGCCGCCCTTTATCGGGACTGAAGAAGAGAAAAAAGCACTGGCTGCATACCTGAACCGGACGGTAAACGGCCAGGAACCCTTTGAGTTCAACAGCTTTGAACCCTCTGAGGAAACCCACACGGTTCCGCCCTTTGATCCCGCCCGGGATGAGTATGTGCTGTTGGTATGGAACGATCTGGGCATGCACTGCCTGTCGGATAACGACAAGTACTTTGTTTTCCTGCCCCCGGCCAATACCCTGAATGCCCAGTTTTTCAAGCGGGGCGACAAGCCCGGAATAATTACCAAGGGTATAAAGCTGGTCTATGAGGTTGAAACTCCTTATCAGCATCCGGAGAAGCATGTCAGGTTCTGGGAGTATTCCGAAAAGATTTTCGGCGTGAAGCTGGAACCCGGCGTGGGATTGGCGGGCAAAAAGGTAATCGGGGAATTTGATGTGAAAGGCAACCATTTTGCAGCAGACCTGATTCCCGTGACTCCCTATCGGGATAATTTACCTTACAATCCGTATCCTTTGTTCACTATCAGGGCGATCGAAGAATCCACCGGAAAAGTATTGATGGAGACTATGGCTGTAGCTCCGAACTCCACGGAGATGGGCTGCCGGAACTGTCATGGAGGCGGCTGGCGTGTGGATAATGTTTCCGGTGTTTCCGATGAAACCGCTCTAAATATTCTTGCCATCCACGATAAATATGAGAAAACAACATTGCTCGCTGATGCTGAAGCCGGCAATCCGAAATTGTGCCAGTCATGCCATGAAGACCCCGCCCTGGGCGCTCCGGGAAAACCGGATGTGCTCAATTTCTCGGCCGCCATGCACGGATTTCATGCCAATTATATGAAAGGCATTGGCGAGGAAGCCTGCAACCTTTGCCACCCTTCCCGGACCGATGGAAATACACAGTGCTTCAGGGACCGTCATGCCGATGTGGGGCTTACTTGCGTGGAATGCCACGGGACCATTGAGGACCATGGTTTAAGCCTGCTCGTCCATGAAAATGGCAGGGCCAGAGCTGCTGCACCCCGACTGATGGCGAACCTGAAACCTGTTGCTGTTGAAACGGTTGCACAGGTTAAGCCGCGGATGCCTTGGATCCATGAACCCGATTGCAAATCGTGCCACACTAATTTCGATATCGCCAACGATGGCTTTGAAGGCAGCGCCTTTAATAAATGGGCCGCAGGTTTTGATGCCCTGTACCGGAACCGTACGGATAACCACGGCGTGATGTGTATTGCCTGCCATGGTTCCACACATGCGGTTTACCCGGCCGTCAATAAGTACGATAAAGATCGGGACAACATCCAGCCGCTTCAATATCAAGGCATTGCCGGTACAATCGGAACCCAGCGTAACTGCAAGGTTTGCCACAAAAAGGAAATGACCACAAACGGACACCACCGCAATATGATCCGCCAGTAAGTGGACCCTTTGTTGAGGTAACCCTTCTTGCTCTCAATTCTGTATTACAAAAACAATTAGCACAATGAATTTGTACTAGCGATGTGATTAACAGGTTAGAAAAAACGACGGATCACGAATGAAATTATACGTTTAATAATTAGGTTAGCTCCGGATTGCATCATTATTGATTTTGTTATGCGAAATAAAAAAGGTTTTTACCCAGGTTTCATCGCCCTTCTGTTTTTGATGAACTCATGTTCGCAACCTATGAAATGGCCGGAGTCTCCCCTTTATAGTTTCGAACAGGGAGATATGAGCGCCAGGCAATTAACAGACCTGGAAAGTGTTAAAAAGGCCCTGGTGGGTCATTATGCGCATTACGATGTAGTGGCTTACGAAGACACTACAACCAAGACCACCATGCGGACTTTCATCATTTCATACGGATTTACGGATTTATACCTTGAAGACGGAAAGCTTATGCAGTCTGACCGGTTTGTTCGGGCTGAACAAAAATTAAGCACCAAGGGTGTTAAGTCAGCGTTCAGCGATAAGGCCGTGCAGGCCATAAAGCCACGGGTCCATGAAGTTGAGTTATCCTATGCGAATGGCATTTGGCATCTTTACCGGCCGGCAACCCCAAGCCTTCTTGGAATAGACGGAGATCCTCTTCTACCCTTATCTACCGATCCAAATGATCCTCGCTTAACCGATCCAGATCAGGACGGCCACCCGGGAGTTACCGTGCAAATAAGTATGGGTAATTTCTTCAAGGGAGAAATCTATATAACACGGAGGGAAATATTCAGCAACTATTTGACATGGAACGCTAACGGTACCTTGAGCGGATATGTTGTTGACAGATCCGAGCAATTTGTCGTCGGTGCTTCAAAAAAAATCCTTGCCCAGGAATCCAATTCTATTCAGCATCCTGATCCCGGAATGAGTCCGGTTTTACTGGTTCCAGTCAGCCCGGATATTGATACTCTTGAGGAACTCATGCAGATCAGGGACAAGATCTTTCCCGCGGAACCGGAATTTTTTCAATCCGGTAAAAAATGAGGTAGAGTGATCCGGTGGGGGAGTTTCCTTCCATTTCAAGCTTTTGGTGACTTGATCACGGGCAAAGATTATAGTTGCCAATCAAAAACTGTGAATGCACTCTGATTTTCTCAAGTGCTAGTGAATTACTATTCTTAATATGACCATTTTCCGCCTTATATATAACTTTGCACCGAGATACTAAAATGGTAATGATTTGCTGATTATTATTGTTTTAACTTGCAGTAATTGGACATTTTAATAATCCTTTCAGTTACCCGCAAATGAAACACGCTATTCTTATTACGCTGGTTTTCATGGCACTTGCCTGCCGTCCCGATGCAAGCAAAAACCAGTCTGCCACCCGGCAAGACCATCTGGAAGTGGAAGCCTCAATCCGGGGTTCGATTGCCTGGGCGGCAACCAAGGATACCAGCCTTCTCTATTCGATCATCCTGGCCGATTCCACCTACCTGGAGGTTCAGCCCGAAGCCCGCATCGTCAAAGGATACCGCCAGTTCAGGGAGGGCGAATCCTTCTGGCTGGATCCCCGTTTCAAGGCGATTCGTTATGAGATACGGGATCTTACTATCCGGTTTTCCCAAAAGAGGGAAGTGGCGTGGTTTTATTGTCGCCTGGATGACATGAACGAGTGGGACGGAAGACCTGCAAACTGGGAAAATGTCAGGTGGACGGGTGTACTTGAAAAACATGGAGATTCATGGAAAATGATGCAAATGCATTTCTCGTATGATTCAAAATAAATTCCAAATACCATGAGCCGAATCTGCAAATGGGGATTTGCAATCCTCCTGTTATTTACATCAGTTGCCATTTCAGCGCAGAACCGGGAGACCGATATCGCCCGGGCCACAAAACTGATGCAAGCCCGGCTAGATTCACTTACAAAAAATCAAATAGTGCCCGGAGCAACACTTGCTGTCAGATACAAGGACGGGAAAACCATTAGCCTGGCTTCCGGACTGGCCGACAGAGAGAGCCAGATCCCAATGAAGCCGGATGCGGTCATGTTTTCAGGAAGCGTGGGTAAAACCTATGTGGCTGCGGTGGTTCTGAAGCTTCATGAAAAAGGACTGATAGATCTTGACAGAAAGGCTGCTGAATATCTGAAGGACGAGAAATGGTTCGCCGGGGTGCCAAACGCCGCTGAAATTAAGGTCAGCATGCTGTTGAATCACACCGCGGGGATACCGGAATATGTTTATGCCAGAGAGTTGTGGCAGAGAATTCAGAGTGATCCCGATAAGGTGTGGACCGTTGGGGAACGACTATCCTATGTTACAGGCCGGGCCCCTGTGCATCCGGCTGCTCAGGGATGGTCCTATGCAGATTCGCATTATCTGGTTCTGGGACTGATCATCGAAAAGGTAACCGGGAAAAGCTACTATGAAGTTCTTGACGAGTTGATCCTGAAACCCTGCAAGCTCAATCAGACTTTGGCGGCCGACAAGAGGGAACTGCCGGGGCTGGTCCCGGGATATACCGGACTCACCGAGGCTTTTCTACTCCCTTCAAAGGTGCTTGCCGAGGGTCTTTATGCTTTCAACCCTCAGCTGGAATGGACCGGAGGCGGCCTCATTACTACCGTTTCCGACCTTACACGTTGGATGAATTGCCTCCATGGGGAGAAATTGCTGAGTCCGGAATCGCACCGGCTGATGGTAACTCCGGCACCTTTCACCACAGGCCTTTTCGAAAATGCCGGATACGGATTCGGCTCTTTTGTTGGATCCACGGATGGAATCACCTATTTCGGACACACCGGATTTGTTCCGGGATACATAACTTACGTTCAGTATATGCCTGACTCCGGAATAGCAATCGCCTTTCAGTTTAATTGCGACAATCCGCATCGTGGTGCTTCGATCGACAATTTCTTTAATTCCCTGAAGAGGATCGTTCTGGGAAATTTGTAAGCCCTGTGGCTGAGAATTCTTCGACTATCTGAGTTCCACTAACATCACCACAGGATTGCTGTTCTCATCCAGAGATGAAACAAGTTGTTTCAATGCAGCCGCCTTGTCGGGGAATTTTGCCGGAATCATGCCGGAACCTGACTTTCCGGTCACCTCGATCAATTCCATGGCGTTGATCAGGCCAACAAACTCCCTGCCGCCCTCATTGTCCCACATCGGCCAGAACGAGGGCCCTCCGTCGAAATCGTTGAATACACCCAGCCGGGCCGTATCCGGATTGGCTACCATGAACGCTGGATCGTCGGTTTTACTGCAGACGGACATCTGCATCCTGCCTTTAAAATAGAACTTCAGGTACCACGCGGTTCCGGTTTCGCATCCGCTGATATCCAGAACATAATTGTCTTTCTCCCTTAAAAACCGGGCGTAATCCTTAATTCCGTCAACCGGCATTTTCAGGCTGCCTGGGTCCCAGCTGAGTGCAGAACTCATAAGACCTTCCCCGGTGATCCGGCAAATCCGGTCATCTTCCCAAGTGTTGTATAGAAATCCACCCCGCGTTGGAGTCATTAAGGGTGTCATAATTCCTCCCCGAAGATCCACCGTACGCTCGGGCTCGAAAAACCGGGTCAGTATTTTCCCCTGCTCATCCAGGATATAGAGCCGGTAGTATTTGCCCTCAAATTCTTGTTGTAGGAAAGTCCAGGTAAGGAACCGGTTGTTGCCCAGGGGTGCAAAGGAACCGAATCGTTTCTCCGGCTTGATGTCCGTACGGTGCTCTCCCTCAAATGAAAAGGCCATAATGCTGCCCTGGATCGCATTCCAGATATAAATTTGCCGTGTGGTGGAATCGGGCCAGAAATTGAAATCGGAATTGTATTCCCCGGGTCCTTCCCCGATCTTGCCAATAGTGCGTATGAAGCGGCCATTACGGCTAAAAACCCCTACAGGTTTCCCGTGTTCCGACACGAAAATGAACTCGGCACAAGGTTTCACATGGACCGATTTTTCCCCGATCAGGAATTTTGAGGTGGTTTCAAGAGGCACGTAGGTCACCTGTGTCGCAATATCCGACAGGAACAGATCTTTCCGGTTACTCACCAAATCGGGTATATTAATGTTGATGGAATCCTGTACAACTGGTTCCGGTTTTTTTTCTGTTTTTTCCGGTTCCGGTTTGGGAGTGCACATCAGGGTGGCTGCGGCAATGACTGAAATCACGGCCAGGGAATAGTATTTCATCGGAACAAACTATTTTAAATCAATATGATAGGACCTGAGTCGGTTGCTGTACAAACCCGGAATGATCAGCAGTTCCTTTTCCGGTATCCATTCAAAATCAGCCAGATTGACCTGAATGGAGGTGGTGTTCAGGATCTCCCGGTATGTACCGGTCTTTTCCAGAAGAAACAGGTGTCCGTTGAAATCGCTGAACAATATTCGCCCGTTGCCGACAGGCTGGATCCCGTCCATGATTGCGCCCGGATAGAGGTTGGCCAGAACGGTCACCTGCTTTGTTTTCAAATCGATAGCATTGAGTGCAGGATCGCCCGAACAGCCCACCAGTAAACGGTTTCCATCGACATGAAGGCCATTAGGCTTCCTGATTTCTCCTCCCTCCATCCAAACTGAGCTTAGGCCATTTTTAACCTGATAAATCCGGTTGGTTTCATTATCACTGACATAAAGCGTACCATCCGGAGCGGCAGTGATATCGTTCGGAAAAACGCAACCTTCCAGGGGGATCCTCCGTAAAACGGTTCCGTTTTGGATATCGATTTCGGCTACGCCTGTTCGTTCTACCGCGTAGAGCCTGCCGCCCGCAATGCACAGTCCTGTTGGCCGGCTAAGCCCACTGACCCATTCCCGGTTGATTATTTTCCCGTCGGTTGTGACCTGCGAAATAAACTCCGATGCGCCGACCATGAAATTGGAAACGTAAACCATTCCTGAAGAGGGATCAAAAACAGCGGATTCAGGATAGTTAAGCTTATGTTTTAGTTCCCACTTCAGCTTCAGGGCAGGATCCATGGCTACCGCCTCCCCGTCGCGCATCATGAATCCCCATCCGCCGAACTCCTCAC
>CAYQFT010000094.1:0-14192 GCA_964416825.1 uncultured Porphyromonadaceae bacterium | reverse complement strand
GCGAGTGCGAAAAGTTTCATTGAAGTTTTCATGGCTTTTGTTTTTTATTGTTTTTAAATTTTTTCAATACTGTTTACGCTGCCAGACAGGCAAACGCCGATCCAAACAACTGAAAATTCATTAATAGACAGATTATCAATAAAATAACATTCATGCCAAAATACGACAAATGTCCAAAAAGTGGAAAAAGTATTTAATAGTGGAATAATTGATCCATGTTCACATGGCTACTAAGTGCTGTTTTTAGTACATTTGATCCATGACTCGTTCATGCCTGCATTTCAGCAACATTTTGAGGATGCTCCTGGTAGGGCTGCTACTGATGATCAACTGTCCGGCGCCAAACGGTCAGCAGCCAAAAGTTGTTTTTTTGCCTGAAATCGGTAAGGTCGAGTTCATCCATGCTGTATTCACACCCGATTCCGACGGGAGTTTCGGTAGTGCGGTAATCCCTTTGAAGCGAGCTGGAAGGCTTTTCCTCATTGAGGCCACGGTTGACGGCGAAACCGGAAACTTTGTCTTCGATACGGGTGCCGATAAAATGGTGCTGAACAAAACCTATTTCCGGAAAGATTTACTTGCCTCCGAGGGTAGCGGAGGCGGTCTGACCGGAAATTCCCAGGTTATCTATGTTACCCAGGTGAAAAAAATCGTGGCTTCCGGACTTATGCTTGAAAACCTGACTGTTGACGTTACCGAGCTGGGCCAGATTGAAAACCGGCGTAAAAGTAAGATTCTGGGTTTAATGGGCATGCAAATTTTTTCAGGAATGGAAATGGAGATCGACCTTCGGAATGCTTCATTAACCCTTACCAAAGCCAGCAGGAAAAATAAACCCGATGAATCATTCACCCCAACCGATACCTGCGATTTCAAGGGCAAGATCAATCTGGTCAGGAAGATCATGTTTCTAAGAGGCACTGTGGGCGGTAGAATCCTGGATTTTTGTCTCGATACAGGTGCAGAAACCAATGTGTTGAGTTCTGATGCCCCGAAAAAAGTTCTGGAGACACTGACCATCAAAAATCGCGGAGATCTTACCGGTGTCGGCGGGGCTGATGCGGAGGTTCTGTTTGGAACGATGAATGATTTTAACCTTGGCAAGCATAAGCTGGGCCCCATGCAGACCATTGTTGCCAACCTCACAGCGCTATCGCTGGCATATGATTATCCGGTGACCGGTATTCTGGGATTCGATTTTTTTGATCAGGGGGTGATTTGTATTAACTTAGTTACGAAGGAAATGTCGATGAGTTTCCATGAAAGGGGGGCGGAATGAAAGATAGGTTTAGAAGGTTTAGAAGGTTGAGAATGTTGAGTGTCCTGATATTGGCACTGGTGCCGGTAGCGGGAATTTCGCAGGATCTGCCTAAGGATGTGTGCCGGATTGTGGATGGTAAGCTGATTTTTCAGCTGGACCCGAACTGGACCGCTGCCCAGCGGAATCAGCTGGTTAAACAGTTCAATTTAGACAGCACCCTGGTGGCCGAGGTTATGAAGGGCCTTCCTGAGGTGGTTGTCAATGGGGTAAAATGGAATGCCGCCAGGATAGCCGGCGGACTGATCGAGCTGTCAAAGGCAGCAAGCCGGCTCGCGGAAATTGGGAATGTCCCGTTGCCGATTCTGATGATTAACGACAAATGGACCGGCTTGTGGACCGGGCCGGAGCAAAACGGGCCTCTTTACGGCATCAACCGGTTTACTAAACCCGGACTCTTTTCTTATCTGGATTCAACCGTAACACTATTTCTGCCGGGTTATGCCTATGCAAAATCGGTACTTATCTCGGGCAGTTTCAATGACTGGTCGACCAGCCAGGATTCCCTTGTGAAAACGGAAAAGGGCTGGAGCATCCGTTTGAAACTTGGACCCGGGTACTTCCCCTACAAATTTATCATTGATGGCCGGTGGACACAGGACCCGAACAATCTGAACAAGGAGGATGACCTTAATGGAGGGATTAATTCTGTTTTTTACGTGAATAATTTTGTTTTCCGTTTGAAAGGGTACACGGATGCCCGGAAAGTCAACCTTGCGGGCAGCTTCAATGGATTCAGCCCAAATGAGATCGAAATGAGTAAGACTGATGAAGGTTGGATATTGCCGATATTCCTTCAGACCGGAACCCACTCCTATAAATTTATTGTAGACGGGCGCTGGATGACCGATCCCGATAATCCGGTGATCCGCGGCGATGGGCGCGGTAACCAGAACTCTTTCATGAGCATCGGCGACTCAATGATGTTCAGGGTTGATGCCTTCCGGAATGCACAACAGGTGGAACTGGCCGGAAGCTTTAACAACTGGCAGTGGGGGGAGCTGATCATGGAGAAAACCGCTGCCGGCTGGCAGCTGCCATATGTCCTGTCTCCCGGAAATCATGAGTATAAATATATTGTTGACGGAAAATGGACCCCGGATCCCGGTAACCCTTTTCTGACAGGAGGTGGTAACGAAACCAATTCGGTATTGGTCATTAATCCCACCCATACTTTCGTGCTGGATGGTTTTCCGGATGCAAAAAAGATTATCGTCGCGGGAAGTTTTAACGGCTGGCGGGAAAACGGCTACCGGATGATCCGGAAGGATGGCCAATGGATTCTCCCGCTCTGGCTGCGGCCAGGGAAGTACACCTATCGGTTAATTGTGGATGGAAAATGGATGGCCGACCCGGGCAACCCCCTCTATGAACCTAATGAATATGGTGAGACAAACTCGGTGGTGTGGGTAGAGGAGGGGAGGCGATAAAAGTTACTGGTTACTGGTTACTGGTTGCTGGTTACTGGTTAGGCCAGAGCTGTGATCGTGACGAAAGTCAGGATCCTATGCATCGGAGCATCTGTCAGGAGATCCCGGTTTGCACCGGGATGACATCCGTGCGACATAACCAGCAACCAGTAACCAGTAACCAGCAACCAGCAACCAGCAACAAAACCCTACCCGCTACCATGAACCCCACCCCCCTCTCCCGTTCTCTCAGTCTCCTGTCTCTTGGTCTCCTCCTGTTTAGTTCCCTTCCTGGTCAGGACTCCACCTCCCTCGTACCGCTTCGGGAAAAGTGCGAAGCAATCATTAAAGACTTCCCCGGAGTGGTTGGTGTTGGGGTAAGGGATCTCAACAGCGGCAAATGGTTTGTGCTGAATGGTGACAAGCGTTTTCCGATGCAGAGCGTTTTCAAGCTGCCACTGGCGATGGCTGTATTGGACAAGGCAGATAAAAAAGGATTATCGCTTGAGGAAGAAATTCATATTGACAAAGCCGATTTGCTTCCGAATACCTGGAGTCCGCTTCGCGATTCATTCCCGCTGGGGAATGTTGATTTAACCCTTGACGAGTTGCTTAGTTACACCGTAAGCCAAAGCGACAATAATGCCTGCGATATCCTGTTCCGGTGGCTCGGCGGTCCCGTAAAAGCACAGGAATATATCAGGTCACTCGGTATCATCGACATGACCATTGCAACCACCGAGGCGGAAATGCATAAAAATTGGATGGTTCAGTTCACCAACTGGTGTACCCCTGATGCGATGCTTGAACTGCTCGTAAAACTCTACGATCAGAAAGCACTGTCGCCCGAGGCAACCGATTTCCTGATGCGCCTGATGGTTGAAACCAACACCGGTCCTAAACGGCTCAAGGGATTACTCCCTGATGAAATCATGGTTGCCCATAAAACTGGCTCTTCCGGATATAATGATGAGGGTGTCTCTGCGGCGACCCATGATCTTGGAATACTGATTCTGCCCGATGGAGTCTATTATGCTGTTGTTGTGCTGATCACAGGCACAGCCGCCAAAGTGGAGGCGTGTGAGCAGGTGATTGCGCAGATCGCCAAGGCGGTTGTTGAAAACGGTGGCCGGTAGGGGCGGACCCGCGGTCCGCCCGTTTCGTGACGCGTGACCCGGGAAGTTTGATGCATGATGCGAAACAGGTGAATAGTGAATAGTGAATGGTGAATGGTGATTAGTTCCTACTAAACGGTGTATTCCCGATAAATTGAGTGCCGCTCAGCTGCCCGAAACCTTTTTTGTTTCCCCCTGCCATTTATCAGGGTTATGTATATTTTATCCCGCTATCTTTAAGGGTTCTTTTAACACTTAACCCTTCAACCGGTAACCGGCAACCGGCAACCGGCAACCGGTAACCAGCAACCAGTAACCAGTAACCAGCAACCACCAACATGCTTTTCGGCCTCCACATCCTCGACCTGATCATCATTCTCGTGTTCATTGTTGCCATGCTATGGATTGGCAAGCAGCAAGAGAAGAAAAACAAGAACACCGACGATTTTTTCCTGGCCGGCCGCAAGCTTGGTAAGGCGTACCAGTTTTTCCTGAATTTCGGGACATCCACCAATGCCGACCAGGCGGTAGCCGTATCGCGGGAAGTTTACCGTCAGGGTATCGGAGGGATGTGGATCCAGTTCCTGGTCCTTTTCCTGACGCCATTTTATTGGTTTTCAACTTTTTTCTTCCGTCGGGTGAGGCTGACCACGATCGGGGACTATTTCACCGAACGGTTCAACAGCAAGTTCCTGGGAGGAAGTTATGCGGTCTTTACCCTGCTGATGGCCCTGCTTGGCGGCGGGGTAGGATATATGGTAGCTGCCAAAACCATGGTGGCCATGACACCCAAGCCGATCGAAGTCTGTACGCCGGCCGAGCAACGAAGCATATCGGAATACAAAGAATTCCAGCAACTCCGGAAAGAGCTTGCAGGCGGACTTACAGAAGAGAAGGCGGTACGGTACAGCCAGCTCAGCGACAAGAACAAAAAGGGTGAACTGCATTCATTTTACAGCTATACCAATGAGATCTGGTTTTACCTGATCTATGCATTGGTGGTTGGGATGTACACCATGATGGGGGGATTCCGGGCGGCGGCGATAACGGATGCCATACAAGGAATTCTTATCCTGATATTCTCCATGATCCTGATCCCGGCGGGATTGCAACGGGTAGGCGGATTCTCCGGCCTGCATGCAAGTGTGCCGGATTATATGTTCCAGCTTTTCGGTTCAGCAACCATGAGCGAATATGCCTGGTACACGATCCTGGCCATGTCGATGGCCAACCTGGTTTCGATTGTAGCGGTGGTTACGGGCATGCAGACTGCCGGCTCGGCCACAAACGAGAACTCTGCGCGGATCGGGATGATCGGCGGGATGTTCACCAAACGGGTGATCATGGTTTTCTGGGCTCTGGCCGGATTGCTGGCGATCGGTATTTACGGCGGATCGCTCAGCGACCCCGACCTGATCTGGGGATTCATGACCAATGATTTGCTGGTGCCGGGTGCCATCGGGCTGATGCTTGCAGGGATTCTGGCAGCTAACATGTCAACGCTCAGTGGAACATCAATATCTTATGCGGCACTGTTTATCAGGAACTTATACAAGCCATTTTATCCCGATAAATCAGAAAGGCATTACCTGAATGTGGGTCGCGTCGTGATCGGGGTTACGCTTCTGGGCGGCATTGGTGTTGCCCTTGTGGTGGATAACCTGCTGGAGCTGTTCCAGTATATTATCTCCATTCCGGCCATTTTCGGGGCTTCCATCTGGCTGGGATTCATCTGGCGGAGAGTAACCAAATGGGCTGTCATTGTTCAGGTTGCCATCTGCATTGTGATTTATGCTGTAATCCCGAACCTGTTTCCGGCTATCGATTCGATCAAACATAACCAGGCACTCATTGTCGAGACCCAGCCGCGTGAAACCACCATCAAGACTAAAGCACTGCAATCCGATGTGGATGCCGGCCGGGCCCTGAAGGTGGGTGAGAAAATTGAAAAAACCGTTACCGTGGCCCCGGTCGGAGTATTCTTCGACAAGGTGGCACGTGAAAATCCCGATGATCAAAACTCGCCGAAAGTTGGCGTCGACCGGTTCCATGCCGAGATCTGGATTGTCAGTTGGTTCGGGTTTGATGTAACAAAACTGTCAAAGGCTCAGCTGGTTGCCATGCGGTTCTTCTTTGATGCCCTGTTCCCATTCCTGCTTCTTTTCCTGTTTTCACTCTTCACCCGGCCGGTTCGGAAAGAGATCCTTGACGGATTCTTTGCCAAGCTGCATACCCCCGTCAAGGGTACCCCTGAAGAGGACGAGCTGGCCCTGGTTGCTGCCCGGGCCAATTTCTCTCAGTTTGAAAAAGAAAAAATGTTTCCCAAAAGCAATTGGGAATTCCGCAAATGGAAACGTGTAGACTACATCGGCTTCTTCGGGAGCTGGGTGCTGGTAGGATGCGTCATTTTACTGCTTTGGTTTGTTGTTACTGTAAAATAGTGAATAGTGATTAGTGAATGGTGATTGGTTGTGATGGGCTGGCTTTAAGCTACTGGCCACTATTCACCATTCACTATTCACCATTCACTTCAAATAAAACGCAAATGAACCAATCCACCACATACATCGCCTCCGGCCACAAGTACCTCGATGACCTCTACCCCCGGGTAAAGGCCTTCCTGGAGCAGGACACGCTGGAACTCAATATCGACGGGGAAAAGGTGAAGGGCTACCGGTCGCCGGATGCGAAATCGCTCTGGATACGGGATCATTCCGACATGTTGCGGGGCGCAAAGTATTTCGAAACCGACCTCAAAAGTGCCGTGGATCATTTTGCAGCAACCCAGGCTGCCAACGGCAGGATCTTCGATTATGTAACCACGCATCCTGAAAAGCTGCCCTGCGAAAAGGAAAACTGGACCAAGTATGTCCGGGTTCCCGTAGAGGCAGATGTTGAGTACCGGTTTATAAAGGCCGCTTTTATCGCATGGCAGGCCACCGGGGATGACGAATGGATTCTGGGTTTGCTTCCCAGTATGGAACGGGCTTTGAATTACATTTTTACCAATCCGCAACGCGTGGATGCAATATCGGGATTGGTCAAAAGGGCCTATACCATTGATACCTGGGATTTTGCCTATACGGCAGGCAAGTACCACTGGCTTCAGTTTCAGATCGATGAGAATACTTTCTGGGGGATAGCTCACGGCGATAATTCGGGGTATTGTGAAGCCCTGACCATTATGGGTTCACTATTTGAATACTTCGGTGAAAAGGCGAAAGTCGAAAGGCGAAAGGCGAAAGATTTTTTAAAGAGAGCTCAAGATTTAAAAGATAAAACCAATGAGGTGTGTTGGAATGGGCGGTTCTATACGCATTTTGTGAAGATTACACCGGTGGTGATTGAAGGGGTGGACGAGGCCGAGCAGCTGAGTTTGAGCAATCCGATGGCGATTAACCGCGGGTTGGCCAGCCATGAGCAGGCGGTGAGCATCATCAGGGAATACATTGAGCGTGAGAAGAAAACGAAGGCTTTCGCCGGGTGGTTTTCGATTGAACCCCCTTTCCCGGATGGAATTTTCGGAGACGAAAAGCTGGTGGCGGGCGCCTATATCAATGGCGGCATCTTTCCGTTAGTCGGCGGCGAGCTTGCCCTGGCGACCTTTAATCATGGTTTTGAATCCTATGGGGTGGAAATCCTGAAAAAATATCATGCCCTGATATCCGGGAAGAATGAGACTTTCCTCTGGTACTTCCCCGACGGAACTCCCTGCAGCGAAGAGACCAGCACGAGTCCGGAAGCAATGCCCACCGACGGCTGGGGCTCCTCGGCCATGGTCATGGCCCTGATCGAGGGGCTTGCGGGAGTCCAGGATTGTTCGCGGCTGTTCGGCAAGGTCAGGCTTTCGCCAAGATGGCTTGCAGCGGGGGTGGACGAGGTGGATGTGGGGGTTGCCTACGGGGGCACAGTGGCACAGGGGCACAGGGGCACAGGGGCACAGGGGCACAAGGGCACAGGGGCACACGGGCACACGGGCACAGGGGGCTCTGTGGCATATCAGTATAAGTATTCAGCAGACAGCCTGTTGCTTAGTGTGAATTGTAACGCTGAGGTCGAATTTCATGTACTAATAAATTCCACGGACCGGGTTACTCAAGTAGTATTAAATGGAAATGACTCCAATTTTCAGATTGAATGGATCCAGGAGAGCCAGTATGTTAATTTTACAACGTATATCGACGGAGCGTCGGATATCAGAATTACCTTTAAAACATGAACCGAAATCGTTTTTTACGATCACTGGGACTGGTTTCCGGTGGTTTGTTGGTTGCCAGGCCAGGTCTGGCCTACAGCAATCCGGAAGATTTTTCGAAAGCTTTGTCGGGTGCTGCGGATGACCTGGATTTTTGGAAAAAAGTTCGTGAGCAGTTCATCTTTCCTGATGATTACATGTACTTCAACACGGGCGGCATTGGTGCAGTGCCCCAGGTAGTGCTCGATATGGTCCAGAAGTCCAATATTGAGAACGAGCAGTATCCCAAGCCGGGTCACGATGAAGTCCGATGGCTGCAGATCAAGAAAAGCTGCGCCCCGTTCTTTGGCCCCACTGTTCAGCCCGAAGAGGTTTCACTGGTCAGCACGGCTACCGAAGGAATAAATATTATTCTTAACGGACTGATGTTCAAGCCCGGAGATGAGGTGATCACCACCTATCATGAACATGTGGCGCTGAACCTTCCCCTGCTCAATCATGTCGATATTCACGGTATCGTGGTTAAACCCTTTGAGCCGGATACCCGCTCGGCTGCCGCGAATGTAGAGGCCATCCGAAAACTGATCACCCCCCGTACGCGGCTGATTTTCCTCTCACACATCACTACAACAACAGGGCAGGTGCTGCCTGTTGCTGATATCGGAAAACTGGCTCAGGACATGAAGATCCTGTTCGCTATCGATGGTGCCCAGGCTCTTGGCGCCATGCCGATGGACGTAAAAGTTCTGGGGATTGATTTCTATGTAGCATCAGGACATAAGTGGATAGTCGGTCCGAAACGGACAGGACTGTTGTATATAAGCCATGAGAAGCGGGACCTGGTACATCCCATGACGATCGGTGCCTATTCAGAAATGGACAATGACCTCAGAAAGGGATCCTTTAAGTTTCGGGATACAGGCCAGCGATATGAATACGGAACCCAGAATGAAGCCCTCTTTTTCGGACTCGAGAGGGGAGCAAAATTCATTCAGGCTATCGGGATTGAAAAAGTTTATGCCCATGACCGGCTGCTGGCTGAAAAGTTTTATCATGGAATCCAAAAGATCCCGGACATGGAACTCCTTTCGCCAACCGAAGAACCCTATCGTTCGGCCATGATCACCTTCCGTCACAAAACGAAGGACTACAAGGAAATTGCAAATTACCTCACCGGCGAGAAACGCATGCGGGTGCGTGTCGTGCCTGAAGCGGGACTGAACGCTGTCCGGGTTTCGTTCCATGTGTATAATCAGGAGTTTGAGGTGGAGCGGTTGCTGGAGGAGATTAAGAAAATTTGCTAATGTGCCAATTTGCTAATGTGCCAATTTGCTAATGTGCCAATTTGCTAATGTGCTAATGTGCCAATGTGCCAATGTGCCAAGGTGCTATAGCCAAGTGTTAGAATGAAAATAACTCTACTTAAGAAATGCGACTGCACCTTATTATTGAAAACATCACCCGGATTTTAATCCCCGCCGGGGCCCCTGAAGTAGTTTCAACTTCCGCTTCCTATGTTCGGAAATTCAGTAAGAATTCTGAAATATTAACATTCACGGATCTTGCAGTGGAGGATCATGATTTCTTGGTAGGGACTGCCATTGATCTGACCACTGCCGTTAAAAAAATCCTCCTGCCTTCAGATCTTCCTGAACATTATATTTACCTGAAAGTCTCAGAATCCGGTACCGGCTGCCTTATCGCATCCCATCGATATTATCTGTATGGTTTTGTCCAGTACCTCTTTTCCGACCTGCTCAATGAGGATGTCAAGGGATTCGAGACAGGCCGGGTTTTTGAGCCCGCCTTCAAATCCCACCGGGTAGCCTATGATTATTTTCTCACCCAGGAGGGGCGGATTTTACAAGGGCTCGATCGGGAAAGTTATATGCAGGAGCTGGCCCGGAACGGGTTCACGCATGTGGAGGTCAACGGTCTGGGGTCACCAATGGGCATCGAAACCGGTCCGAAAGGCGAGGTCTACCCGATGTTTTACACCTATTGCCCGGCCCTCGACCAGTTTGTATACAGCAGCCTGAACAAGGGAATCTATCCATACTACTACCTCTCGGCCAACCTCAATTATCTGAAGGAAAATGCACGCCTGGCCCGGAAATATGGTCTGGTTCCGGGGATGCTCTCCTTTGAGCCCCGCGCGGTTCCCGAGGAATTTTTCAATAAATATCCTATGCTGCGGGGCTGCCGGGTGGACCATCCCTTCCGGAGCTTCCGTCCGCGCTATAACATGACCATTACACATCCGAAGGTATTAGATCATTATGCCGAGATGATCCAGAAACTGATCAGGGAAGTGCCCGACCTGGGTTTCCTGAACGTATGGACCAATGACAGCGGAGCCGGTTTCGAGCATACAAAATCCTTATACGTGGGCCGGAACGGTGGGGCCTACCTGGTACGCGAATGGAAGGACGATGCCGAGATTGCCCGGCTGGCCGGCGACAATGCCCTTCGGTTTTTTGGCGTGCTGAAAGATGCTGCCACCGAACTCAACCCCGATTTCCGCGTCATCACCCGGATGGAGTCTTTCTATGGCGAGCACGACATCATCATCAACGGTTTGAAGGGCAAACTCGACATTGAAACGGCCTCGCTGATCCAGCGCGGGTGGGACATGCCCTACAGTCACCCGATGTACCCCGACCGCAAGGACATTAATGCCGGGTGCGTTTTTCAGCAGGATTTCGATGAACGCGAAAAGCCGATCTTCCAGGGTATTGAAAAGGAAGGTTCACAGGTTTCGTTTTATTATGCCTACGGTCCGCAAACCATGTTTGCCCCGCTCATGGGGATACCCTATCCGAAGCTGACCCGCAAACGGCTGGAGACCCTGCATCAGAACGGTGTTAACTACCTGGCTCACATGGGTGGAACTTTCCCCCCGGAACAGGTGCCGTTTAATATCAATCATGAGGTTCTCAGAAATTACCAGCTCAACTCCAGCCGACCGGTTGAGGATCTGCTTGAAACCTATGCGAAAGAACATTCATCAGGCGACGGTTATCGGGCTTTATTGAAAGCATGGGATCTGGCGGAGGCCGGAATTCTTGGATTCCCGAATATATCGTCCCTCTATTCCACCATCGGATTTACCTGGTACCGCCTGTGGGTGCGGCCTTTTGTGCCGGACATTGAAAAGATTCCGCAGAAAGAGCGCGACTTCTATGAGGATTTCATGTGCACGATTCCCCATAATCCCAACAATGTCGACCTGAGCAAGGATGTGCTCTTTACCCTCACCACTCCGCAGCGGAGTCACGAGGATGCGGAGCGGATCGACCGGAATGTACTGCCAAAACTTACCGAGGCCATTCTGATGCTTGAGGAGATCCGGGATCAGGCACCGATATTCAAGGATCAGTGGGTCCGATTAAAAGCCCTCCGTGCCTGGATGGTCACCATGCGCAATATTGCCGTTTGGGTTGACACGGTTTATGGTTTTATGAACGCTCCGGATCCAAAGCAGAAGCAGGTGTTTAAGCTCAGGAACCAGGCCATGATGGTGCTGGAGATCGCCAATACGGAAGAGGTGATCAGTCTGTTCAGGGAGGGAATTGATTTCATGGCGCTCACCGATCAGGGGGAGACACCTCTTATCTATGGAGTGAATCTGCCGGAGCTGATGGCGAAACGGATAGAAATGATGAAAGAACATTTCGATGATGATCCGTTTATTGATCATAACTTTATTGAACGAATGGCAGGAATGCCCTTATTTTAACGCTGATGTTCAGAGTTGGCATTGATAACTACGGGCTTTTTCCCCTGAACCTTAGTCCATTGCAAACCATGCAGTGGGCGCTGGATCATGGTGCGGAAGGGGTTGCCTTTTCGGGACTGGATGATGCAACCCGTACCCGGTTCGACTGCAAGCAGGTGGTTCAGCTTAAGGATTTTGCACGGGAGAAAAATCTGTATCTCGAGTGGGGCGGAGGACAGCATATACCCCGCGATCTCACGACCTGGGAAAAGAAGGATCTGTTCAATCATAATCGTGTAGCCGCTGAAGAGGCTCAGGCACTGGGTACCCGGATTATCCGCTCCTGTTCGGGGGGCCTGATGCGTTGGAACCCCGCCTCTTTGCCAACCAACCAGTTGTTGGATGAAATGGCGGAAGGCCTGCTGGCCCAGAAGCAGATGCTGATTGATCATAACGTGATTCTGGCGATAGAAACCCATTTTGAGTTCACCACCTTTGAACTCATGAGGGTTTTTGAGGCGTGTGGTGCAAAGCCCGGGGAATGGCTCGGTATCTGCTTGGATACCATGAACCTCCTCACAATGCTCGAAGATCCGGTTCTGGCCACCGAACGGGTGCTGCCCTGGGTGGTTTCAACCCATATTAAGGATGGGGGGTTAAGGGTTTTAGGTTCGGGGTTTAATTCATTCACGGCCCCCTTCGGAGCCGGCATCATTGATTTCGACACTATTCTTAACTCCCTTAACTCCCTTAACTCCCTTAACTCCCTTAACTTAAACATCGAAGATCACGGCGGTGATTTTGATATCCCGATATTTAATCCGGAGTTCCGGAAGGAGTTTCCGGATCTGACGGATGAAGAGATGGAGAAACTGGTAGGGCACAGTGTGGAGACCCGCAGGAAAATGGAGGCCGGATCGCTGGCTGTATTGGAGAGGAAGGATTGGGCGGGTGTATGCGAAATGAGGATTGCACAAGATCTTGATGATCTTAAGGCGAAAGTTCAAAGGCGAAAGGCGAAAGAAAGACTAAAGACTCAAGACTAAAGACTAAAGACTACAGATGGCGCGGCACGGGAAGTTTCGGTTTAAGTCGGCGGAGGAGCTGAAGATGAAGGCGATGGAGCTGGGGATTGAGCTGCCATGGTCGGATTCGCTGGAGACGCTGTTTCAACCGGCGATGATTGATGGTGTGGAGGTTCCCAACCGGTTTATGGTTCAGCCGATGGAGGGCTTTGATTCTGATGAGAACGGAATTCCCGGGGAGCTGGCTTTCCGGCGCTACGGCCGTTATGCCGCAGGCGGCAGCGGAATGATCTGGTTTGAAGCCTGCTCGGTAGTCGCCGATGGCAAATCGAACCCCCACCAGATGATGATAACTCCTCAAACGCTGCCCACCCTTAAAAAGCTAACGGATCATATCAGGAAAACAGCAGAAGAAACGTTCGGCCCCCGGCACCGGCCATTCCTGGTGCTGCAACTGACGCATTCCGGAAGATATTCAAAGCCCGGTGGTGATTTTCAGCCGAAGATCTTTTCGCGGAATCCATTCTTAAATGACGGACGACCGATGACCGACGACGGACGAATGCCAGAAGCTTTAACCGGCAACCGGCAACCGGCAACCGGCAACCAAGAAGACTTATTTAGTGACAGCGAATTGGACGATATTCTGTTCGCTTACATCGAAGCGCTCCGGTTGGCCGAACAGGCCGGGTTTGATGCGGTGGATGTTAAGGCTTGTCACGGTTATCTTCTTCACGAGATGTTATTTGCCTATGACCGCACCGACAGCCGGTATGGCGGATCCTTCGAGGGGCGGACGAGGTTTCTTGCGGATGTCTTTGCCACACCGACCCCGCTGATCAAGGCGATGCGGTTGAATGGCACCGACCTGATACCCTGGCCGCATGGATTTGGAATGAAGGCAGATGGTTCGATGGAGGTTGATTTGACAGAGGTTATAAAACTGGTGGCGCGTTTTTCACCGGTGGTTCCTTTGTGGAATATTACCGCCGGGATCCCGCGGTACGCGGCTCATGTAGGTCGGCCTTACGACCGGGGCGCTTTCAATGCACCCCCGCCGGAGGAGCATCCGCTCGAAGGAATTGCCCGGCTGGCAGGGATCACCGGATCGCTGCAGCAAACCTTTCCCGACCTCTTTTTTGTGGGCTCAGGGTACTCCTGGTTACGGCACTATTTTCCGAATGTCGGAGCAGCCATGCTGGATGCAGGTCAGGCTTCCTTTATCGGGTTGGGCCGCAGTTCCTTTGCCTATCCGGATGCTCCGAAGGATCTGATGCAGAAAGGATTCATGGATCCGAAGAAATGCTGCGTTGCCTGCTCGAAATGCACGGAGTTTATGCGTCTGGGGGTGGCCACGGGGTGTGCGGTGAGGGATGAGATGTATAGGGCACAAGGCAGAAGGCAGAAGGCAG
>CAYQFT010000093.1:12967-14373 GCA_964416825.1 uncultured Porphyromonadaceae bacterium | reverse complement strand
TACGCTAACATATTTCAAATTAGCTTTTTAAGAGAATTGTTAAAACGTTGTTAAAACTAGTAATAAATGGAGTTAGCAATCTGGTGGATTCGAAGGGATATACGAATTGATGACAACCTTGCCTTGCTTCGCGCTTTGGAAAGCGGTTGTCGGGTACTACCGCTGTTTATCTTTGATCAGGAAATACTTGCCGGTTTGGACTCAAAGGACCTGCGAGTCGAGTTTCTGATCCGCGAGGTTAACAAATTATCAGGAGTTCTTGCCGATCAAGGGTTTGATTTCAGGGTTGAAGCGGGGATCCCTTTGGAAGTATTCAAGAAGCTTTTAGACGAAAACTCAGTCAGACATGTTTTTGCCTCAGTTGACTATGATCCCTATTCCATTAAAAGGGACCGGGACGTTGATGGATTTCTCAAAACACGGGCTTGCCTATTTCACCGGCTCACTGATCATGTGGTTTTATCACCTGATCAGGTGATAAAGGACAATGGGCTTCCTTACCATGTCTTTACTCCATACAAAAGCAGATGGCTTAAAGTTCTGGAGAAGCATAGTATACCAAATTATCCATCTGACTCACTTTTAGCTCATCTCGTTCCATTAACGAAACCACGGGAAGAAATCAAGTCTCTAAATGGCTTTAGTCGTCAGAATTGCACTTTTCCGCAGGTTACCCCTGATTTGTCAATCATCAGCAATTACAATCTGCATCGGGATTATCCTGATAGGATGGGAACGTCGCGTTTGGGAATTCATTTAAGGTTTGGGACTCTTTCGATCAGAAAGCTTGCCCGCTTGGCCTTGACTCTGAATCCTACTTTCCTCAGCGAGCTAATTTGGAGAGACTTTTATCAAATGATCCTTTATTTCTATCCATCGGTAGTTACGCGATCTTTCAAATCCGGTTATGACCGCATCCAATGGCTAAACCGTGAGGAAGATTTTGCAGCGTGGTGCAGCGGTCGGACTGGTTATCCACTTGTTGATGCCGGGATGCGTGAGCTGACCACAACGGGCTTTATGCACAATCGGATTAGAATGGTGACCGCCAGTTTTCTTACTAAGCATCTGTTGATTGACTGGAGGTTTGGGGAAGCATTTTTTGCAGCTCACCTTCTCGATTATGAACTGGCATCCAATAATGGCGGCTGGCAATGGGCAGCAGGATCGGGCTGTGATGCAGCGCCATACTTCAGAGTGTTCAACCCTGCTTTGCAAGCAAAAAAGTTTGATCCGCAGGACCTATATATAAAGCGCTGGATTCCAGGGTTTAAAAATGCGGAATCCTATATTAGCCCGATAATCGAACATGGTTATGCCCGCAGCCGCGCACTGAGTGCTTATAGAAAGGGGTTGTCAGGCAATGAGATTGAATCCCTATCTTAGCACCCTTTGACTAACTATTC
>CAYQFT010000093.1:0-12957 GCA_964416825.1 uncultured Porphyromonadaceae bacterium | reverse complement strand
CGATATGAATGGAGATATTTACAATGGTGGTCGGCTTCTTCCCATTCTGGAAGAGTTTTATACACTTCAGGGTGAGGGATATCATACCGGTACAGCAGCTTTTTTTATCCGAATCGGAGGTTGCGATATCGGGTGCAATTGGTGCGACAGTAAAAATAGCTGGTCTTTTGGCACTCATCCGATGATTGCGGTGGATGACCTGATAGAGAGAGCGGCCTCTTTTCCGGCCAGGGCGGTTGTTGTTACGGGTGGGGAACCAGGCCTCTTCCCTCTGGATTATTTGTGTGAGCAACTGCATAGAAAGCAGATTAGAACATTTTTAGAAACATCAGGTGCATACCATTTATCGGGTGACTGGGATTGGATCTGCCTTTCACCTAAAAATCAGAGTCCTCCGGTTCCTGATAATTATCATCGGGCCAGCGAGCTTAAGGTGATCATTGAAAAGGAATCAGATTTCAGATGGGCGGAAGATAATGCGATCCTTGTCAGTCAGAAGTGTCATCTCTACCTGCAGCCAGAGTGGAGTCAGAGAGGTAAGTTGCTTGAGCCAATTATAGCATACATTGAGTCAAATCCACGTTGGAGGCTTTCCCTGCAAACTCAAAAGTATATAGGTATCCCCTAATGATCAGGTTATTAGTAATCCTATTATGTGCTTTTACGACGCCGGCCGGGTTGGTTGGGCAAGCTCTTTCTGCCCCATCGGCAAAAGGGTACAAACAGATGAGTAAATTGCGTGGATTCATCAGTGAAATGGAATACAGCCAGGCCGGCATCCTGGCAAAAAAGCTGACGGACCGTCACCCCCAATGGGCTGAAGCCTGGATGGTAAATGGTGAGATAGCCCAACTGACGGGGCAGACTGAGCTTTGCGAAAGATCGTTAGAAAGAGTTGTTCAGATCGATTCAACTGGCTTCCCTGGAGCATTCCGATGGCTTGCAGAACGAAAGTTCAATCAGGGTTTGTACACGGAGGCACTCAGATTATACGATCGCTACAAATCAGTTAAACTTCCACATGTATCAATTAATCATGAGGATAGCCTGCTGGTCGCAAGTCTCCTGTTTTCTATAAGCGAGATGCAAAGAACCCCGGTTTCATTTCCTCAAAAATTGCCTGAGATTATCAGTTCGGATCATGATGATTATTTTCCGAGCATAACGGCTGATGGATCACAGCTTGTTTTTACCAGGATTACCCGGATAATGGCTGGTGCTGGTCGTGGTGCCGCCAATGAAGACCTGATGCAGGCCGATTGGATTGATGGATCTTTTATAAATGTTGATGTTTTTCCCGAGCCTATTACCACAGTGAAGAACGAAGGGACACAGGCTCTCAGACAGGATGGTCGGGTAATGATTTTTACTGCCTGCAACCGACCTGATACAAAAGGTGGCTGCGACTTATATATATCTGGGAAAACGGGCATAACCTGGAGCATTCCTGTCAACGTTGGTTATCCTGTAAACACAAGATACTGGGAATCAACGCCATGTTTATCCATGGATAATATGACCCTCCTGTTTGCAAGCAACAGGCCTGGAGGAATAGGTGGAATGGATATCTGGAAAAGTAAGCGACTTGCCAATGGAGGCTGGTCGCAACCTCAAAATCTGGGCAGGCCTGTCAATACTCCGGGTGATGAAATGTCGCCTAATTTCATCAATGATCCTTATGATCTGTGCTTCGCTTCAAACGGCCATATCGGACTAGGTGGATTTGATCTTTACGTTACTCGCAAGGACCCCGATGGGAAATGGACACAACCTGCTAACCTGGGCTTCCCGGTCAACTCCAATGCAAACGAGGACGGCATTGCCATCTCTGGTTTAAAGGACCTTGCAGTTTTCGCTTCCGACAGGAATCAGATCACCGGGAAGGATTTGTATTTGACAAAATGGGTTAATCGGGAGGATGGCCTCAGTACTTTGATTGTCCTGAAGGGATCGGTTAAAGACAGAAGGACCGGAAATCCGCTTGCGGCCAAAATAATAGTCCAACCCTCCGGAGATCCAAGAACGAGTTACGTTGATTCAGATCCCTTAACGGGGAGTTTCCTGTTGGGAATTCCCAGGTTTGATTCCTATCGTCTATCTGCCGAGTTAATGGGTTATATGCCATATTCTGAGTATGTTGTGACTCATGGCAACGAAAATAGTGGAACTATTAGCAAAGATCTTTTCTTAGATCCTGTCGTTGACGGAACCGTTGTCGTTTTACAAAACATTTTTTTCAGGGTTGATTCTTTTGAATTATTACCGGAATCCGAAGGAGATCTGATTGATCTGCTGAGATTTATTCAGGCAAATCCTGGATTGACATTCGAAATACGCGGGCATACTGATTCTACGGGGTCCGACGCATACAATCAGCTCCTGAGCCAAAAGAGAGCTGAATCTGTCTTAAACTATCTGATCAGCAAAGGATTGACATCAAATTCATTGGTAGCGAAAGGATATGGCTCCAGTCTTCCGATTTCCGATAATTCAACTGAAAATGGCAGGGCTGTCAACAGAAGGACCGAATTGCGAGTAATTTCAACCCGATAGAAATTAGTCGAGAAATTTGGATATTGCCCGAATTAAATCATCAAGGTGAATGGGTTTGGGTAGGTAGCCATCGCAGCCTGCCTGAAATAACCGATCAGTATCCACATCATCGGTAAATGTTGTCTGCGCTATAACAGGTAAATTCGGACGAATGGCTTTGATTGCCTCGGTTGCACGAAAACCATCGAGGTTTGGCATTCTTAGGTCCATCAGCACCAAATTAATATTTGGATCAGATTGGCAGATATTGATGGATTCCATACCGTCCCTTGCCCAAATAAGTGTTGCTTTGGTGCGTGAAAGGGCCGCCCTGAAGAATAGCATATTGGTTTCGACATCTTCGACGATCATGATCTTTTTTCCGGACCAATCCGGAGTTTTTGAATTATTCATTTACCGAGATAGTTTTAAGACTGTTTCAAGATCGACTAACTTAAAAGGCTTGCTGATATATCCATTCATGCCCTCAGAAATAAAACCTTCCATGTCACCTTTAACTGCATTAGCAGTCATTGCGATGATAGGTATAGGGTGTGATTCATGGTTTTCAGCTTCGTGTTTTCTGATATCCAGCATGGCTTCCACACCGCTTTTGACTGGCATTTGAATATCCATCAAGATTATATCATAGCGTTTTTTTATCGCAAGGTTATAGGCTACCTGACCATTTTCGGCAATATCTACAAGATGACCGAGTTTAGCCAGGTTATACATAGCAACCCTCTGATTGATGGGATTGTCTTCGGCCAGTAATACGGTCAAACTTCTTCCAAGGGTTTCCTTATCTTCTTTTATTGGAGATTCTTCCGATTTATCACCGGATGCAGACCCATATATGGCAGTAAACCAGAAGGTTGATCCTTTCCCCTCTTCGCTGGATACTCCAATCTCGCCATTCATTAATTCTACAAGCCTTTTTGAAATTGTCAGGCCCAATCCTGTACCGCCAAATTTTCTTGCTGTTGAAGCTTCCGTCTGGGAGAATGCCTTGAACAACTTATTCATTCCTTCGGGAGAGATACCGTGCCCCGTATCAATTACCTTGAACAGTAACTTGACTGAATCGGAAGACTTTTCGAGAATATCTACAGTGCAGGTGACTCCTCCTGTTTCAGTAAATTTTAATGCATTATTTACGAGGTTTATCAGCACCTGTTTGGTGCGAAGTGGGTCACCATTAATAATAGCAGGCACGTCCGGACTTATTTTGCTTTTTAGATATAAGCCTTTTTTAATAGCCTGAAAATTAAGAAGTTTAATGGTTTCATCGAATTTTATGGGAAGGCTGAAATCTATTTTTTCAATGACTATCCTTCCAGCCTCAATCTTTGAGAAGTCAAGGATGTCATTTATGATTGACAACAGGTTATCACCGGAGAGCTTTATGATCTGAAGGAATTCCTTTTGTTCCGAACTCAAATCGGTTTGCATCAGGATATCTGTCATTCCGATGATCCCATTCATCGGCGTTCGTATTTCGTGGCTCATATTTGCAAGGAACATTGATTTGGCCATGTTTGCCGAATCCGCTGCGTCTTTTGCTTCCTGCAATGCAGCTTTATCAAAGTGCCTTTCTGTAATGTCTCTGGCAATGCCGATGAGGCCTGCTATATGACCATTGCCGGAGATAATGGGATTTAGCCTGAAATCCAATAGTACCTTCCTCCCATCCGCCAGGTCCAACCATAACTCCATTTGCTGCATCGTTTTCTCTAAAAACAACAATTCCTGGGCTTTAAACAATGCACCAAGCAGTGAGACAGGCAGGACCTCCTGGTCTTTTTTTCCGATTATTTCCCTTTCAGACAGATTGGTGTACATTTCAAATGCTTTGTTGCATCCTACGAAAGTAGAATCCGCTGATTTGTAAAATACTGCGTCGGGGATCGATTGCAGAAAACTGCTTAAGAGAACATTGCTTTGCTGCAGGGATTCCTGAATTTTCGCCCTTTCAAGAATCTCGGATTCGAGTTTGGTCTTTTGAACGTACAGCTCGAGGAAAACCCGGATCTTGCCTTTAAGAATCTCAGGATTAATAGGTTTTGTAATGAAATCTACGGCGCCGGATTCAATGCCTTTAACTACATGATAATCTTCCCGGTAAATGGCTGATACAAAGATAACAGGTAAAAAGCGGGTTTCCTGGCTTGATCTTAAGAGCGCCACCGTTTCGTAGCCATCCATATCGGGCATCTGGACGTCTATTAAGGCCAGGGCAAAGTTGTGATATAGAGTCATTTGCAAGGCTTCGTTGCCCGAAGTCGCCCGGATTATAACTGCGTCAAAGGATGAAAGCAGTTTTTCCAGAGCAACGAGGTTTTCTACCTTGTCATCAACAATAAGTATTTTCGGTTTTTCCTGCATTGTTTATGGGGAATTAGCGTAAAAACCTCGAAATAGTCCTTATAAGAAGTTGTCTGTTAATGGGTTTTGTTATGAACCCATCTCCACCCTGTTTTACGCTCTTTGCTTTTTCATCACTAAGAGCAAAAGCTGTTTGAATGATTATGGGAAGGTCTGGCCTGACAGTTTTTATTTGCCGGGTGGCTTCATAGCCATCCATATCGGGCATTTTTACATCCATGAGGGTAAGTTCAATTTCGGGATGTTTTTTAACCAGGTCGATTGCTTCATGTCCATTTTTTGCCCAATGGATGACAATGGAAGTTGGTTTCAGGGCTTCTTTCAGAAACAGAAAGTTTAACTCCTCGTCTTCTGCAATCATTATGGTTCGGTCATGCCAATCTGGTTCGAGACCTGAATCATCCAGAATCATTTCTTTTTCTGATAAATCAGATTCGGTTGCAGCATTAAAGGGAATCGTAAATTTGAAGACGGATCCTTTGCCAATTTCGGATTCAACCCAAATTCTCCCTCCTAGCTTGCTTACAATACTTCTTGAAATTGACAAGCCGAGTCCTGTACCCGGCGCAGTTAGTTCAGGCTGATTTTCCGCTCGTTTGAAACGATTGAAAATCTCATCCAGGTCTTCAGGTGGTATCCCTATGCCGGTATCCCTGACGAAAAGTTCAATTTCATCCCCCTTGATCAAATAGCCAAACGTGATAGTCCCGGAATTGGTATATTTCAGGGAATTGTTAACCAGGTTGGAAATAACTTGCCGCAGGCGCTGCGGGTCTGTCATGATGGTTTTGTTTTCATCCGCCGGGGGTAGCTTGGTCCGAATTGAGATGGAATGCTTGCCGCTTTGTTCCCTGATCTTCTCAAAAGATTCGCAGATCTCAATGCAGAGGTCCCGGATATTGCAAGGGCCAAGGCTGATCCTGACTTCACCGGATTCCAAACGTGAGTGTTCAAGAACTTCATCAAGCAAGAACAAGAGATTATGGCTGCTGGAACTGACATAACGCAGATATCGTTCTTTGTCTGCAGTAGTAATTGAAGGACTCGTAAGCAAATCGGCAAAACCAAGTATGCTGTTAACGGGAGTCCGGATTTCGTGAGACATGTTCACTAATAGCTGACCTTTGAGCTCGCTTCTTTTTTCGGCCAGGCGTTTTGCATCGCGTAATTCTTTCTCAACCTGCTTTCTATGTTTTATTTCTGATTTAAGCTCCTGATTTTTAATTTTTAGCACCTCGATGAGCTGGTTTAGCTGCATGCGATTTTCTTCAAGGTCAAGGAAAACCTGAACCTTTGCCCTCAAGATGTCTGGGTTGACAGGTTTAGGAATGAAATCTACCGCACCTGTTTCTATTCCGCGGATCTTATACTGATCTTCAGTATAAATAGCTGAAACCAGGATAATGGGAATGAACTCATGCGTTGGGGTGGACCGGAGGCGTTTCATGGTCTCAAAACCATCCATTTCAGGCATTTGAATATCAACCAGGGCCAGTGAATAATGTTTGCCCTCAGCTAAATCTATCGCTGCAAAACCAGAAATTGCCGTATCAATTTCAATAGGGAGCCGCCCAACTATTTTTTTCAGGCTATAGAGGTTCGTCTCGTTATCGTCGACTATCAGAATTCTTTTGTGAGATTCCATTTTTCTATTTTTTCATCCAAACCCTTAGCAGGGAAAGCAATTTGGTTATGTCTACAGGTTTGGCGATATAATCCGATGCACCAGAATCAAGGCACTTCTGCCTGTCCTCTTTCATGGCTTTGGCCGTGAGAGCTATGATCGGGGTTTCTTTAAAACGCTCTAATTTCCTGATTTCCATCATAGCTTCGTAACCGTCCATCTCCGGCATCATAATATCCATTAAAATGGCATCTACCTGTTTCAGATCATTAAGTACTTCGATAGCTTTTTTTCCATTGGAAGCTTTGTGAACGTGGATGCCTTTTTCCTCAAAAACCTTGCTGAGAGCAAAGATATTCCTCATATCATCATCTACAAGAAGTATTTCCTTGTTTGAAAAAGCATCTTCTGACTCATAGAGTTTTTTAATAATAGTTTGCTGCTGCTGCGGCAAATCCTGTACCATCCGGTGAAGGAAGAGAGTCGCTTCGTCGAGCAACCTTTCTTCGGATTTTACACCTTTGATTATAATGGATTTCGTATATTTATTCAACTCTTCATTTTCTTCGCGTGTCAGTTCCTGACCAGTATAGACAATGATGGGAGGCGTATGGGCCAGGTGAAGTTCGCGAATATCCTTAAGCAGGTCGAAACCGTTCTTGTCTGGTAACCCCAAATCCAGAACCACGCAGTCAAAATCTTCATGGACCAGCAATTCTATGCATTCATCGGCAGTTGATACTTCAAGAATTTCAACATCGGCTCCTTTCAGCAACTGCCTGATGGTTTTTCTCATGTTTTCATTATCCTCTACAATCAGCATTCGCTTCATTTTCCTGTTAATGAAGTGTTCAAGCTTCTCGAAAGCTTTGGCGATGGATTTTGATGTCACAGGTTTTTGAAGGTAGCCGATGGCTCCTTTCTGATAAGCATCAAGCGTCTCTTCGAGAGAAGACATCATGTGGACGGGAATGTGGCGGATTGCCGGGTCCCGTTTTATGGATTCCAGGACTTTCCAGCCATCCATGCCAGGCAGTTTAATATCGAGAATGACAGCTGATGGAAGGTACTGCCTGATGAGATGTAAACCAGCTTCACCATTCCCGGCTGCTATGCACTTAAAATGCTGCTTGTGGCACTCTTTATGCAGGATTTTGGCAAACTCAGGATCATCTTCAATGACGAGAATCACGCCATCATTTTCTGATATATTATCACGGTCATCAGGAATGAATAACTCAGTATCATTCCCTGAATCTATGGGTTGTATTGTAATAGCCTGGGATGGTGGAACTCTGACTGGGGTAATCTCATTCGACTGAGAAGATTCAATGGGCTGTGTTTCCTGAGACAGCTCAGCAGGAAGAATAAGTGTAAATACTGAACCCTGCCCAGGCTTGCTCGACAGATTGATTTCACCCCCCAGTAGTTTGGCGAGTTGTCTTGATATGGACAGCCCTAAACCTGTACCGCCATACTTTCGAGAGGTGCTGCCGTCTGCCTGTTGAAAGGCCTCGAAAATGGCAGCCTGTTTATCCTGAGGAATGCCAATTCCCGTGTCGGTGACATCAATCGTTACGGAGGGAGATTTACTCAATTCAATATTTATGTACTTATAATCGGCCGGGGTCGCTTTAAAAGTTAAGGAGACTGAACCCCGACTGGTAAACTTTAATGCATTAGAAATCAAATTTTTGATGATCTGTTCCACACGCTGCTGATCAGAAATTATAACCTGCGGAGCGGTAGGATCAATCGTAAGGATCCATTCCAGGTTCTTAGCTGAAGCAGCGGGCTTGTAAAGCGAAGACATATTTTCGGCGATTGTACGAATTTCAACTTTGTCCGGATTTATGGTCATCTTACCTGCCTCAATCTTGGAAAGGTCCATGATCTCGTTAATGAGATTATGGAGATCATTTCCGCTCCTGTATATGATCTGCGCGGATTCAACTTCATCTGCACTCAATCGCCCCGAACTGTTTTCCGCAAGGGACTGGGAAAGGATGAGCATTGAATTGAGTGGAGTTCTTAATTCATGTGACATATTAGCCAGAAATTCTGACTTATACTTTGATGCAACTTCCAGATCTTTAGCTTTTTTCTCGATTTCGGCAGAAGCAACTTCAAGGTCTTTGTTTTTCTCTGCAATGCGTTCCGATTGCTCCTCCAGCATCTGCGCATTCTTTTCAAGTTCCTGATTGGTTACCCTGAGCTCTTCCTGCTGAGCCTGGAGGCTGGCTTCAGACTTACGAAGTTCTTCCGACTGCTTTTCCAGGGTTTGGTTGGCTTCCCGAAGCTCCTCCTCCTGGGCCTGCAATTCTTCTTTCTGCTCAAGTGTTTTAGACAACAGGAGAGTCATCTCCTCGCGGGCTCCTATGGATTGGATCGAGATGGCAATATTTCCAGATACTGCTTCCAGAAATTCAATCTGGTCTTTTGAAAAACTGGTCAGGCTTCCAAGTTCAACGACGGCAATGAGTGTCTCATTGAAAAGGCATGGCAGAACAATGATTTCTGAAGGTGATGCTGAACCGGTTGCTGATTTCACGGGGAAATAATCCTCCGGTATTTTGGTGAGAATAATCATGTCCCTTTCAGCGGCACATTGTCCCACCAACCCTTCTCCAATTTGAATCGATTGGTTCAGCTCTTTTCTCTTGGAAAAGGCATATCCGGCGCCAAGTTTCAGGGAATTTGTCTTTTCATTAGCAATATATATGGCTCCTATGGGCACAGCCAGGTATTTTGCAAGATATTGGATCATGATTTTACTCAGATCTGAGAGGTCCCGGTCACCCTTAACCAACTCATTTAAACCATTAATCCCTTGTTTAAGCCAGTCTTTTCTTTCTGTTTCTTTTCTTAATTGCAGTAAGTCTTCCTGCATTTGCTCAAGTGCTTTTCCCAGATTATCCTGTTCGGTATCAAAGGGATAAACTGCATCGAGGTTTCCTTTGCCAATTTCACCGGCAAAACCTGCAATTGCCTGAAATCTTTCCTGCATCCGGTTTACTGCGCCTGCCATTATTCCAAGCTCATGTCTTTGGTGGGCACTCAACCTCTTAAGGTGGTCCATCTTGCCCTGCGAGACATCGTCAAGTACTTTGGTCGTCTCAATGATAGGTCTCATTAAAGGATTGATGAAATAGAATAGCAATACTGCTAAAACCAGGATTCCAGCCAATCCCAGAAACAAGGAATTGATAAAAGGCTTAATTGCAGCTTTATTAATTTCTTTTATAGGTGCGGTAATGCATATGGCCCAGGGGTTTGTGGATTCACCCATTTTTACCGGTGATACCGTTAAATACGTCATTCCTTCTGGCATCAAAAACTGCCCGGAGAAAGCTTTTCCCGCAAATACACTATTTTTGATTCCTTCAGCAGCATCGCTGAAAAGATCGATATCCACAATTTTCTGCCCGCCTCTGATCTTGCCTACCGAATTAATCAATGTCCCGTCGTTGGATATAAAATAGGTGCTGCAGTTGAAAGGCCTGTCCTTATTCTCGAGCAACCCATCAAAACTATTCAGTGTAAAGTCGATTCCGGCAAGACCAATAACTCTGCCTTCTTTCATGACTGGCACCCCAACGGTGGCCTCCAGCAAAGAATCTTTTTCAAGTGGTTTTTTATACCAATAGGGGTCGATTAGCGTCTCTTTTTTCGTTTGCTTAATGACAAGGTATTGGGGGGATTCTGACTTCCCGTCCCGGTTTCGTACTTCATCTCTAATATCAATCTTTCCAGTTAGGCGGTCGGCCAGCCAGGTCACCCGGTCAGGCTTGTCTCTGTTTTTTGAATCTATTTCCTTTGTTTCAAGACTAATCCAGTATGCAAGTGCATCCGGATTCCTTTCAAGAGACCGGTAAAGAATCGGGACCATGTTTTTTCTCAAATCTTCCGGGCTGTAATCCTGAAAAGCATTATAGGAAAGGGCTAATAATCTGGTGTGGCCAAAATCAACATTCAGCTTGGCAGTCACATTGGATGCAACTTCCTTCGCCACATTGTCAAGTAAATCAGTAGCATTATCCTGGTTGAGTTTCTTTGTTTTAAGCGAAAAGTAACCAACAATGATAAAAGTGACCATTATCACTGCTGTGAGGATCCCTGCCGAAAGGCGAGTTGTTATGCTAACTTTCATATTGCTTTTCTGTTTATCCGGTGAAAATTAGTTAAAAAAATGTTTAATAAAAGGAAAGCGCCTCCAGGGAGGCGCTTTTTGACAAATTCAAGCTATTTGTTCTTTTTTGGGAAATCCGGTATTGGCGGAACCGTTTTGGTATAGAGTTTTATTTCTTCTTTTATTAGTTCGATGGCCTTTTCGAGTTGACGGTCGATTCCTTTGTACTCATCAAAAGGGTCATTGTCGATAACCACATCAGGATCAACTCCGTATCCTTCAATGATAAATCCAGTGCCATCAGCAGCATAGGGTGCGAAGGATGGAGTAATGATTGAACCGCCATCTATGCATGGGATTGAGCCACTATAACCTACCACTCCACCCCAGGTTCTGACCCCGACCAATTTGCCGAGATTCAAGGTTTTAAACCGGTAAGGGAACAGATCCCCGTCTGATGCAGAATATCGGTCGATCAGAGTGATCTTGGGCCCTGCCAGGGTTCCGTTCGGGTTTACGGAACCGTGTTTCTGATTGGCGGCTACCGTTGCGTAGGTAATCTCCCGCTGTAACCTTTCAATGATCATAGGAGATACATTTCCCCCGCCGTTGCCACGGTCGTCAATGATGATGGCCTTTTTAGTGAGCTGGGGATAGTAATGCTTAACAAATTCGTTCAGTCCTACGGCACTCATATCGGGGATATGTATATATCCAACGTCTCCATTCGTGGCTGCATCGACTTTTCGGATATTTTCCTGAACCCATCCATAATAATACAATGCCGACTCACTCGACAGGGTTTTAATGAGGCTGGATACCGGGTTAATTCCATCCTTATTTGCAGAGGTTTTCAATTCAATAAGCTGATTTGCTTTACCAACCAGCAGTGAATAGAGATCTGAGATTTCCTTAACCGATTGACCGTCTATTGATACAATAAAATCTCCTTCTTTAACAAGGGAACCTTGTTCTGTGAGAGGCGACCTGAGTTCTGTGCTCCAGTTGGCTCCTTCCAGAATTTTATCGATCCTGAACAAGCCATTTTGGTCTTTGGAGATTTTGGCGCCAAGCAGACCGGTCTGAATCCTCTCGGGCATGGGCCTTTCTCCATTATTCACATATGCATGACCGACATTCAATTCACCGATCATTTCTCCAATCAGGTAGGAAAGGTCTGAACGGTGCCTAACATAAGGAACCAAGGGATTGTACTTATTATATATTCCCTTCCAGTTTAGGCCATGCATATTTCGGTCATAGAAGAAATCCCTCATATGTCTCCAGCTTTCATCGAATATCTGCTGCCATTCTGCATGCTTGTCCACACGGGTTTTCAAGCCAGCCAGGCTAATCGTTTCATCAAGGCTTACTTTTGAAGCAGGAAGATCGATTACTGAATACCTGCCTCCCTGGCTGACCAACATTTTCTTCCCGTTTGGACTCAGTGAGAATCCGGTATTGCTGGCTAATTCCGTCTCTTTTTGCTTTGTCAGGTCAAACAGTTTGAAACGGCTACCCTGAACATCTGAGGAGTTGTATGAATAATAGATCCGATCATTTACTGCTTCTATATTGAAATAGTTACCAGCCGGAACGGGTAATTCGAGAATCCTTGTCTGGATTCCAGTTGGGTCCACCGTTAAAGCCTCAGGTTTCTTCTGATCTGCTGGTTTGCCAGCGTCAAGTATGGACACTTCATCATCTTTAGGTGCAAAGGGTGAAGGAGTTCCCGGATTCAGTGTTGCCAGGTATAACTTGTTCATATCCTGATAGCTGTGGTTCCATTCTGTCGCAGAGTAGGTAGGGTTGAAAGTCCGGGCAGAGACAAAAATCAGATACTTTCCGTCGCGGCTGAAGACAGGATTCCCAGAGTTGTACCATGTATCAGTGACTTCAAAGCTCTTACCGGATTCAATTGAATAGAGGCGTATTATTCCAAAACCCTGTTCAGGCTTCACATAGGCGATCCATTTGGAATCTGGTCCCCAGGAGTAGTCCCCGATTGGCCCCATTTCTGATTGTTCGATCTCTTTTTTGGCCCCAGTCTCCGCATTGATCAACCAAAGCCGAAAGAGTTTGTCGTAGTATAGAATCGACTTGCTGTCGGGTGACCATTCGAAACCAAAAATGTAGGTGTCGCTATTCTTCGTAAGCTGTCTCGCTGATTCCAGGGATTTAGGATCTGATGTCCAGATTTCAAATTCACCAGTTTTATCAGACAGATATGCAATCCTTGTTCCATCCGGAGACATGCTCCATTCCGTTCATGGATGCCGGAAGAAGC
>CAYQFT010000092.1:0-14482 GCA_964416825.1 uncultured Porphyromonadaceae bacterium | reverse complement strand
ACCGGTATCAAGGCAATTGATGCCATGATCCCGATCGGTCGGGGCCAGCGCGAGCTGATTATCGGCGACCGGCAAACAGGAAAAACGGCAATTGCCATAGATGCCATCATCAATCAGAAAGAGTTTTACGATAAGGGCCAGCCGGTCTATTGCATTTATGTGGCAATCGGCCAAAAAGGCTCAACAGTTGCCCAGATAGCCAGAACACTCGAGGAGTTCGGTGCAATGCCTTATACGGTCATCGTAACGGCTACCGCCAGTGACCCTGCCGCACTCCAGTTTTACGCCCCGTTTGCAGGTGCCGCCATTGGGGAATTCTTCCGCGATACCGGTCGCGATGCCCTGATTGTTTATGACGATCTGTCAAAGCAAGCCGTGTCGTATCGCGAAGTTTCCCTGCTGCTCCGCAGACCTCCGGGCAGGGAAGCCTATCCCGGTGATGTATTCTACCTGCATTCCAGATTGCTCGAAAGGGCAGCCAAAATCATCGACAGCGATGAGGTGGCAAAAACCATGAATGACCTTCCCCTGGCATTGAAGCCTCTCGTTAAAGGGGGCGGGTCCCTGACCGCACTGCCGATTATCGAAACTCAGGCCGGCGACGTCTCTGCCTATATCCCGACTAACGTAATCTCTATTACCGATGGTCAGATTTTTCTGGAATCCAATCTGTTCAATTCCGGCATACGACCGGCAATCAATGTCGGTATATCGGTTTCCAGGGTCGGGGGGAATGCCCAGATCAAATCCATGAAAAAAGTCGCCGGTTCGCTGAAGCTCGACCAAGCTCAGTACAGAGAGCTGGAAGCCTTTTCGAAATTTGGTTCCGATCTTGACGCCTCCACCCTAAGCGTCATTGGCAAGGGTGCAAGGAATGTGGAAATACTCAAACAGAATCTTCATAGCCCCTATCCGGTTGAAAACCAGATTGCGATCCTCTTCTGCGGAACCCGGGGCCTGCTCACCAACGTACCGGTATCCAGGATTAAGGAATTCGAGGTGGATTTTCTTGATTATTTGGGAATGAAATATCCGGAAATGCTTGCAGAATTCCGCAAGGGACTGCTGACCGAGGAGGCGGAAAAAATACTTACAACTACGGCTGCTGAACTTACCGCTAAATACAAGGCCTAATGTAATTCCGTATAAATGGGAAGCTTAAAGGAAATACGACAGCGAATCACCTCGGTCAAATCAACCCGGCAGATTACCAGTGCCATGAAGATGGTGTCTGCCGCCAAATTGAAAAAGGCCCAGGATGCCATTATCCAGATCAGACCCTATGCAGCACGGCTGCATCAGGTGATCGGGCACGTCAGTACGGCTGCCGAGGAAAATGAAATCAGCCCGCTGACACAAAACCGGGAACCCCGAAAAGTCCTGCTTATCGTCATTTCTGCCAACCGGGGACTGTGCGGCGGATTCAACTCAAATATCGTTAAAGCAGTCATAGAGCTGGCTTCCACAAAGTATGCCCCGCAAAAGGAGAGCGGCAACCTGCATATGATGATGATTGGCAAAAAGGGAGGCGAAGTCCTGAAAGCCAAGGGATACGGCAATTGGCCTCAGCTTAACGACCTGCTTGATAAGCCCACTTTTGTTCGTTCTGAAAAAATTGCCAATCAGCTGATGGACCAGTTCATCAGTGGAGAATATGATCGTATCGATTTGATCTACAATCAGTTTAGAAATGCAGCCAGCCAGTTCGTTTTGGTTGAACAGTTTCTGCCGGTCCAGCAATCTGCGGATGAAGCCGAAAGCCGGACGGAGCCTTTTTTTATTTTTGAACCCAACCTCGACGATCTGGTTACCCGTCTGATCCCGGAAGCCCTCAGGATACAACTTCATAAGTCCCTGCTGGATTCTCAGGCATCGGAACATGGTGCACGGATGACTGCCATGCATCAGGCTACGGATAATGCTACCGACATGATCAGGGATCTTACGCTTGAATACAACAAAGCAAGGCAGGCCGCCATTACCAGTGAACTTATTGAGATTGTCAGCGGCGCCGAAGCCTTGACATCCTAATTCCCTTCGTATGAGAAAAGCCGGCATACTCTTTTTCCTGTTTTTCCTTCAGCTTCAATTGCCGGCTCAATATGCAATACGCATCCAGGTCGATTCAATCCCTACGCGCAAAGCCTACCTGTTTGAATACCTGGGAATGAAGACCAAAATGTTGGATTCGGCAAAGGTGGCGGCCGACGGGAGCTTTGCCTTTAGTTTGCCGGCAACTGCACACCCAGGTCTTTATCGGATTGTTGTGGGTCCCGAGCAATTTTGGGATTTTATCTTCAACCGCGAACAAATCCGGATGCGAACGGATTTCAATGCAATCATTGATTCGCTCAGAGTTCTGGAATCCCAGGAAAATCAGCTGCTTAACGAATACATGCAATATTATGTAGGGATGAACCGGAAAGCTGAAGCCCTGCAACGTCTGGCCGGATTGTATCCAGCCGGAGATCCTTTCCGTGATCAGGTCCTCCGAGAGCTTCAGAAGGTCCGCTCTTCAGATCCTGAAAAAGTTACCCGCGATATTATTGCCCGATATCCAAAAAGCTTTGCCGCCGGATTCCTTAAGATGGAGCTGTCTCCCAAAGTTCCATCAAACATTCTTAAGCAGAACGAAATGAATTATATCCTGGAACATTTCTGGGATGAAATTGACTTCCGCGATACCGCCATGATGTACAGTCCGGGACTGCCCAATAAAATCCGGCTCTATTTCAGCTTATTCCAGAGGACGATACCTCCTGCCAGCCTGGAGGATGCGATGAAAAAGGGACTCGATAAGCTGATGTCAGCCGCAGCCGTGAATGACGTACTGTTTGAATTTATACTCCAGGACGTGGCAGATTGGGCGGAACGGACCGATTTCGATGCTTTTTTTGCCTACCTGACGGAGTTTTATTTAGCCCAGGCTTCCTGCACGGATGAGAAACGAAAAGCCGAGATCGGCGATATCGTTGCTTCCTATCAAAAAACGGCCCCGGGAAAACAAGTGCCGGAAATAGTGATTCCCCGCGACAAGGATGGTGCAGTAATCATGTCAGAAACGCCTGCAAAATATAAACTGGTAGTTTTCTGGGCCAGCTGGTGCCCTCATTGCGTAGAGATGCTTCCGCAATTAAAGACCCTTTATGACCGCTACAGCCGGAAGGATCTGGAAGTTTTTGCCATTTCCGTTGACGATAAAAAGGCTGACTGGCAGAATGCAGTAAACAGGGGCGGATACACCTGGATCAACCATTCGGAACTTAAGGGTTGGGACTGCTCCATTGCTTACGACTATGGAATCCGGGCCACTCCAACCCTGATATTGGTCGATAAAAACCGGACAGTTATTGCACGGCCAAGAAATGTAGCTATGCTGGAGCAAAAATTAGCTGAAATGGGCCTGAAACCGATTAAACTTCCCTGATGTTCTGGTCAAGTATAGCCCGACTGATCCTTCGCAACCGGCTTGCTTTTGCAATCGGAATTGGGGTGATTACCCTCTTCATGGTCTGGCAGATGAAGGACCTGAAGATTGATCATGGGTATTCAGGGATGCTGCCAGATACCGATAGTGTGTCCATCAAGCTGGAGCAGTTCAATAAAATGTTTGGTGAAGAGGCGGGCCTTTTCTTTTTTGGATTTGAGGATCCTGAGTTTTACACCCTGAAACGCCTGCATGCCTTTAAAAAACTCACCGACAGTATCAGGAAAATAGATGGCATTACCAGCGTTTTATCCGTCTACGATGCTGTCAATATCAGGAAAAACATTGATCTAAAGACGTTTGAACTCTACCGCGTTTTTCCCGACACGATTTCTGACCAATACCAGCTCGACTCCCTGGTTACCCGGTTCAGGTCTTTGCCGATTTACCGCGATCTGGTCTATTCGGATTCTTCCCATATGATTCTGGTTGTGATGACGATGCGTCAGGATTGCCTGAACACTCATGAGAGAGTGAGAATTGTCCAGGAAATGCAAAAGTTTTCAGGCGACTATGGAAAGGAACAAAATATCGGGATTCATTATTCAGGTCTTCCTTACGTCAGGACCAGCTTATCGAAAATGATCCAGCGGGAGTTTGTAAAATTCCTGATCCTTTCTGCACTGGCCGTTACCCTGATCCTGTTCTTCTTTTTCAGGTCCCTTCGCACAGTTATGGTTTCCATGTTTATTGTATCCATCGGTGTGGTATGGGCCCTGGGAATGGTGGTGCTCATCGGATCGCAGATAACCGTGCTGAATGCTACGATTCCTGCACTTCTGATCGTTATCGGTATTCCGAATAATATTTTCCTTCTGAACAAGTATCATAGTGAGTACTCAAAGCATAAAAACAAGGTCAAAGCGCTGCAGCGTGTCGTTCAGAAGGTTGGTGCTGAAACATTTATGACCAACCTGACCACAGCTGCCGGATTTGCAACCTTTATGGTGATTAACAACCAGATGCTCAGAACCTTCGGATTGATTGCATCGGTTAATATCATGGTTCTGTATTTGCTGTGCCTGATTCTGATTCCGGTATTTTTCTCCTTCATGCCACCGCCGGAACCCAGGCACACCAAACATCTTGACAATCTCCTGATGAACAAGGTGGTTGACAGGATCATTTATTCTGTTCGTTTCCGTCGCAACTGGATCTATGGGACTGTTGTGCTGATTGTGGTTGTTTCAGTTTTCGGGATCACAAAAATGCGATCTACCGGGTATATTCTCGATGATGTACCAAAGGAAAACCCTATTTATAAGGATCTTAAGTTTTTCGAAGGGAATGTGGGAGGGGTTATGCCTCTGGAAGTAGCCATTAATTCAAATAAGCCGAATGGGGTTCTTTCCATGGGGTTCCTTAAGAAAGTTGAGGAGTTTCAGGAGTATACAGCCGGATTCCCCGACCTGGCCCGGTCCTTCTGCATTGCAGATGGAATGAAGATGGCCCGCCAGGCCTATTATAATGGAGATGAAAAGCATTATTCGCTGCCAAGCCAGCAGGAGAGAGCTTTTTTGCTGCCCTATTTATCGGGCCAGTTAGAAGGAAACAAGATCGTCTCCACCTTTATTGACTCCACCAAGCAGAATATGAGAATCAATTTTCGTATTGCTGATGTTGGAAATGACCGGATGCTGGAAGTTTCCGGCCTGCTCCAGAATAAGCTTGACTCGCTGTTCCCTCCGGGTCCTTACCAGACTTTGGTTACAGGTTCCAGCATGAAGTATACCCTCGGCACTGAATATCTGGTCAAAAACCTGATTCAGAGCCTGGCTCTGGCAATATTAATGATCGGGTTTTTTATCGCATGGATGTACCGGAATCCAAGAATGGTTATGGTAGCCGTTTTGGGCAATCTCTTACCGCTGGTGTTCACAGCTGGCCTGATGGGCTTTACCAATATCTCTATTAAGCCTTCTACATTGCTTGTCTTTAGCGTGACTTACGGAATTGCTGTCGATACGGCCATCCATTTCCTTTCGAGATACAGGCAGCAGCTTTCGTGTCCTGGTATTGACCCCGAGGTGGCTGTTATACAGACCGTAAGAGAAGTTGGGATAAGCGTGATCTATACGGTTTCCGTTCTTTTTATCGGGTTTGGTATTTTTGTGGCTTCTGATTTTGGAGGCACTAAAGCCATGGGTTTCCTGATCAGCCTGACTCTGGTGATCGCGGTGATTACCAATTTGTTCCTGGTGCCCTCCATTCTGCTGCGAAAAATCCTGCGGGATAAAGCGGCCTTGTTAGTAACCAAACAAATACCGGCATGAGAAATCTGGATCAATTACAGGGACTGATCGATGAGGAAATCAAGAGGCAGAACCGCATCATGGAGCCGCGTGAATTGTACGAACCCATCTGGTATGCATTATCGAACGGAGGCAAAAGGCTTCGTCCTGTTTTTGTACTGATGGGCTGCCAGCTTTTCTCCGATGACGTGGAAAAGGCTGTTTTGCCTGCTTTGGGAATTGAAATGTTCCACAATTTCACCCTGCTTCATGATGACATCATGGACAAGGCCTTTCTGAGAAGAAATCTGCCCACGGTGCACATCAAGTGGGATGTGAACCGTGCCATACTGTCCGGAGATGCGCTGGCCATTCAGTCAAACATCTTTATTGCTTCCTGCGAAAAGGAAGTCCTCCCGGATGTGCTGGCGGTCTTTAATTCAACCGCTCTTAAGGTTTGTGAAGGACAGCAGTTCGACCTGAACTTTGAAAGAATGGCTTCGGTTTCCGTTGAAGAATATCTGAATATGATCCGACTGAAAACGGCAGTCTTGATAGCCGGAAGTTTGCAGATCGGTGCCATAATCGGCGGAGCGGAACCCCAATGGGCCGCAAGGGCTTATGATCTGGGCCTCGCCATAGGGATGGCGTTTCAGCTGCAGGATGATTTTCTTGACTCCTTTGGCAATGCCGAGACATTCGGTAAGAATATCGGTGGCGACATTCTGGCGGATAAAAAGACCTATCTCCTTATTAAAGCCCTTGAAATCGGCAGCCCGGCTCAGATTCGGCAACTGAAGGCGCTTATGTCTGAGAATGACCAGAAACCGGAAACAAAAATCCATGAGGTGTTGGAAATTTTCCGGCAGCTTGGAATCGAAGAGTTTACCAAACAGAAAGTTTTTGAATACTCAGAACTTGCGCTTAAAATTATCGGGGAAATCCCGGTTGAAAAAGAGCGTAAGGTAGAGTTGGAAATATTTACCCGGAATCTGATTAGCCGGGTGCGTTAATTAAAGTTATTTTTGAATCGAAATAAAAAGCGCAGCAATGGTTGACAATCAAGGAAAAATTTTACAGGTTATCGGACCTGTAGTGGATGTGGAGTTTACATCAGGAAATTCTGCTTTGCCTGATATTTATGAGGCGCTGGAGATTTTGCGTGAGGACGGTACGGTTCTCGTGGTTGAATGCCAGCAGCATATAGGTGAGAACACAGTACGGACCATCGCCATGGATTCCACTGACGGATTGTCAAGGGGAATGTCCGTAAGAACCAGTGGCTCCCCTATCCGTATACCGGTGGGTGACCAGGTACGGGGACGTCTCCTCAATGTGACCGGCCTTCCGATCGACGGACTGGGGCCGCTCGACAGGACCGGAGGCTACCCGATTCACCGGGAGCCACCAAAATTCCAGGATCTGAGTACTGAAAACCAGGTCCTGTTCACCGGCATCAAGGTTATTGACCTGATTGAGCCCTATTCAAAGGGTGGAAAAATCGGGCTGTTCGGTGGTGCAGGTGTTGGCAAAACCGTTCTGATTCTTGAGTTGATCAACAATATTGCCAAGGCATATTCCGGGCTTTCAGTTTTTGCCGGTGTAGGTGAACGGACCCGGGAAGGTAACGACCTCATGCGCGAGATGCTCGAATCCGGAGTCATTGATTATGGTCCCGAATTTGTCGAAGACATGAACAAAGGCGGCTGGGATCTCACGAAAGTGGATCGTAAGCGATTGATTGATAGTAAGCTGGCACTTGTTTTTGGCCAGATGAATGAACCTCCCGGGGCGCGCGCACGTGTCGCACTTTCCGGATTGGCTCTTGCTGAATATTTCCGTGACGGAGATGAGAATACAGGAGGAAGGGATATCCTTTTCTTTATGGATAATATTTTCCGATTCACTCAGGCCGGCTCCGAGGTTTCTGCATTGCTGGGCCGAATGCCTTCCGCAGTCGGTTATCAGCCTACACTGGCTACCGAAATGGGAGCCATGCAGGAGAGGATCACCTCCACCAAGAGAGGGTCCATAACTTCAGTACAGGCCGTTTATGTGCCTGCGGATGACCTTACCGATCCCGCCCCGGCCACTACCTTTTCTCACCTTGATGCGACTACGGTACTCAGCCGGAAGATTGCCGAAATCGGGATTTATCCGGCAGTGGCGCCTCTGGAATCCACATCAAGAATCCTGACACCTGAAATCGTGGGTAAAGAGCATTATGAAACGGCCCAGCGGGTGAAGGAAATCCTGCAGCGATACAATGAACTTCTGGATATCATTGCCATCCTGGGTATGGACGAACTTTCCGAAGACGATAAGCTGATTGTTCACCGTGCACGCCGGATCCAGCGATTCCTTTCTCAACCCTTCCATGTGGCTGAACAGTTTACCGGCCGGCCGGGTGCCTTCGTGGCCATCGAGGATACCATCAAGGGATTCAAAATGATCATGAATGGCGAGGTTGACCAGTATCCGGAAGCCGCCTTTAACCTGGTGGGCCCCATAGAAGAAGCCATTGAAAAAGGGGAGAAAATGCTCGCAGCTGCCCGTAAATAAAAAAAAGTAAGCCTGTGCACCTGGAAATTCTAACACCCGAATCAAGAATATTTACCGGCACGGTCAGGCTGGTCAGCCTGCCCGGATCAAAAGGTAATTTCGAGATATTAAAGGGCCATGCTCCTTTGATCTCAACCCTGGACGCGGGAAAGATCAAAGTGATCGATGCATCCGGGATCACCCAATTCTTTGACATCAAAAGGGGTGTGGTCGAATGCCTTGATAATAAGATACATGTGCTTGTAAATATTGAATAACCGCAGATTGACAGAAGTCCGGTTTATGATCCTGTTCCCCGATAATGCCGGGGACATCCTACTGGCCACGCCCTTGATCCGATCTCTGAAAACACAGGTTGCAGATAGCTATATCTACGCTGTTCTTCCCGCGTCAAAATCCTGGGTATTGCAGGGCAATCCGAATGTGGATGAGATTATTCCCTATTCTGATAAGCCCGATGAACTGATCGACGGGGTTCGGGACCTGATGCCCGACTATTTTATCGATCTGGAGGGAAAAAGACTGTACCGCCGCCTGAAGCGGAAAACCAAGATTTTTGACTTCTGCATAGGCCGGGTTCCCAAGGGCAGCGAAAACCCGCGTGAGCGGCTGTTCAGGGTTGCGGATGTGTTTGATATACAAGATGATCAGGGCGGATTGGATTTTGCACCCTCTGCTTTCAACCCTGACTGGCTGCCCGAAAAGTTTCTCAGTGGCTTTGCCGCACTGGCTCTTGAGCCCTCGGAAAGCCAACCCATGATGGAAGAGGAACAGTTGATCGAGCTGGTTTCCCTTGTTGAAAAGCCGACGGTGGTTATAGGAGGGGCAAATACACGAAAATTGGCCGAAAGTATCGGTCAGCGTACTGGCTGCACGGTTTTTCCGGTTTGCGGTGATTTTAGTGAATCCGAGATGGCTGCGATTATTTCCGCTTGCAGGGTTTTGGTCAGTTATGACAACCTATGGCATCAGATCGGAACGGCAATCGGCAAACCGGTGATAAAAATCGGATTACAGGATACTCAAACTCTTCCCGAAACCGCGACCTGGATTCGTCAGTGGTTTACCTGATAAAGATGATACCTTCCCCCATCGACAGGAAAGATATCGAAGTGATGGCCCCGGCCGGAACCTTCGAAGCCCTCCGCGCAGCGGTTGATGCCGGTGCAGATGCAGTCTATTTCGGTGTGGAGCATCTCAATATGCGTTCAGGGTCGACCCGCAATTTCAAAACCGGGGACCTTCCGCTTATAGCCCGATATTGCCGGATGCAGGGCGTGAAGACCTACCTGGCGCTGAATACTATTATTTACGATAACGAGATCAGCCTGTCGCGCCAGGTTATTGATGAGGCAGCCAGAGCCGGAATATCGGCGGTCATTGTTTCGGACCAATCCGTCATCGCCTATGCCCGTGAAAAGGGTATCGCGGTCCATCTTTCCACTCAGCTGAACATTTCCAATTTTGAAACTGTGCGGTTTTATGCCGGGTTTGCGGATGTGATGGTGCTTGCGCGGGAACTTACCCTCGATCAGATAGCGGAGATCAGCAGGCAGATCGGCCTGCACCAGATAAAAGGACCTTCCGGAAAGCTGATCCGGCTGGAGCTTTTTGTTCACGGCGCCCTTTGCATGGCGGTGTCGGGGAAGTGCTACCTGAGCCTTCATCAGTACAATACCTCTGCCAACCGTGGCAGCTGCCTGCAGGCCTGCCGCAGGGCTTACCGGGTTGAAGATATCGAATCAGGGGATGAACTGGAGATCGATAACCAGTACATCATGTCGCCCAAGGATCTGTCCACCATTCATTTCATCGACCGGATTCTTGCGGCAGGAGTTACAGTTCTTAAAATTGAAGGACGCGCAAGGCCACCGGAGTATGTCAATACCGTCACATCGTGCTATAGGGAAGCTGTTGAAAGCCTGGCAGATGGAAGCTTTAACCCCGTCAAGGTCAGGGAGTGGCAGGAGCAGTTGTCAACCGTGTTTAACCGGGGCTTCTGGGATGGATATTATCTCGGGCAGCGCCTCGGGGAATGGAGCCCGGTTTATGGGTCAAAAGCAACCCGCAGGAAGAAATATCTGGGTAAAGGGACCAATTATTATCCACGCATCGGCGTGGGGGAATTTCTGCTTGAAAACGGTGATCTCACTGTCGGAGATGAGGTTCTGGTCATCGGACCCACTACAGGAATGATACGGCTTACCGTTGACGAAATCCATACGGATAAGGGGAGGGTCGAATGTGCTCAGAAAGGCATGCGGGCAGCCATCCGATGCCCCCGGAAAATGAGGCCATCGGATAAGCTTTACAAGTGGGAAGCCGAAGCCTCAGCGTTTCCAGACATAGGTGTACCCGATCCCGATGATGTGGGCGAATAGGGGATCGCTCACCTGGATTTCCTGTTGGATCCTGTAGTAGAAATTCAGTCGGTTAATCTTTTTTATCTTGTACTTTACTCCGAATGTTAGCCTGTACTGATCGATAAACGCCTGCCTCCCCCGGGGCATCAGGTACCACAGTTCCAGGTTGGCATAGGGTTCGGTTTTCTTATCTTTCAGCTCACGGCTTATCTCGCCCTCCGCCCGCAAATAATCTTCCGCAACATACCAATCCCGGCTGCGATTGAATTCAGGATAGGTCTTTTGAGCAGTGGCCTGGGCTGTAAACGTCCACGCAGATACTTGTTTTTGAAATTCAACCGATACATCAAACCGGTGCTCCATGTCGAAATAACCATCTGCATCCCGGTTGGCGATCAGCCTGTAAAGAGTACCGAACGCGATTGATTCGGTCAGCTGGTAATCCAGGGAAAGATCGGTATTGAGCTTGTCGAGCCGGCTGAGCTGGTCGAAATACCGGGCTTCCTCCTCGAGGCTGATGCGCAGCTTCGGAGTAATATCTGTTCGTATCCCGATGCTCGACCAAAGCTGGATATCCTGATGCTGCGACCAAAGCCTCGCAGGCGTCACAACAGCAGCTAAAAGCAATAGAAAAAATGCTGTGAATCTCATGTACCAACCGGTGGAGTCTGTTGCTTTTCCTCTTTAATAATCGGTTCGTCATTCTTATCCTGACGGTAAAAAATCCTGATTTTAGCAGTATCCCGCATGAAATTGATGCGATCGATGCTGACCCGATAGACGTTCAGGCCTGTACGGTTTTTGATGTCCTGGATAAGTTCAGCGCGCCTCTCAGGAAGAATCAGCTCTATCTTTTCATACCGGATATCCGTGAAATCCTCCTTCTTCTGCATCCAGATTTTTTCAAGATACCAGGTAACCGCAATAATCACGAGGTTGGTAAAAAGAAGCTCTGCGTAACTTACCGACTTATCCGTGAGGGAGTTAATTACAGAAATCCCAACCATCAGGAATAGGTAGGTCATTTCCTTGATCGGTATGGTATCGGTCCGGTATCGAAGAATTCCGAATATGGCAAACAAGCCAAGGGCAAATCCGAGCTGCAGGGAGACATTGGCCAGCGAGTAGCAGACCAGGAAAACCACAACGCTGAATATCATGTAGATAAAGAAGTAGTCCTTTCTGCGCGAATGCGGGTAGTAAAGGAAACGAATGATGACAACAGTAATGACCAGGTTAAACATGAACCGGAGAAGCAGTTCGAAAAAATCGCCGGGGTTAATGAGCTTAACGCCCAGAATCCGGATGGCTTCGACTCCCTGGTCAGCGGCGGCCTGAATAAATCCAAGGGAAATATCCGGACTAAAGAATTGCGCTAATAGGTTCAGCATATTGTAAAGTTTTATCCAGTTTTTTCAAATGTAACATTTTTGCCTTGAATCGGTTGTGCTTGATTTCGGGATAGAGGAGGTTGGTTCCCGTGCAGTATTTGCTCAACCGGCGGGGCAGTACGCGGGCATCACGGAGAAGCAACCCGAATCCCCGGGTATTTGAGGTTTTGGCTGATTTCACCTCCATGATTACGATTTGCGGAAGCTCAACCCTTTTCGGGCCGAAAAACCAGGAAGGCTGCAAATCAATGGTTATCCTCTCCTGAATATCGTTGTTAACCAGGGTCATGCGGCTAAATGACGAGAATAGCATGGGCTCCAGCATTTCCGGTGCATAGAGTGAATGTTGTTTGAGAAATGCCCTGGACTCCGGAGAAAAATAATCACGGCCGGGTCCTATCGGGATTCGTTTTTTTGTGGTTTCCCGGTGGTTATCCTTGAATTTGATCTCAAGGAAAAATTCATGGGATGCGGTATATTCCCTTATCCTGATTTTATAGCGGTTGAGCCGGCCATTGTGATGCATCAGGTACATTTCATGCTCCGGTGTATCAATGTACATGGATTCATAGCCCAGCAGCCGCTGCCCATGGTTTTCAAGTATCTGAAAATCAGGAATGGCCTTTTCGAGAAGCTGCGGAAGCTGGTCGATATGGCACAAATATTTTTCATCCGACCGGGTCATCAGTTTAACCGAATCCATTTCAGCGAGTGAAATCGGGCTAAAAGTGCTGATAAAATCAGGAATTGCTGGAGTCATCATTTTTGATGGAACTCATACACGTACTTCTTCTGCGTGATCAGGGTTCCGTTTTTATCGTACGTGAGGCGTTCCGCACGCAATCCATCCACATACTTGTAAACATGTTTCTTTTTGACCTTTCCGTCAGGTTCGTATTGAATCTCAGTGATTTTCTGGCCTTCGCCATTGAATTCATACGATTCATGCAGAATCACCGCGCCACTGTTGTCCAGTTCTTTGATTTCCAAAAGATTGCCGGCAGCGTCGTAGCGGGTAAAAGACTCGAGTTTAGGCTTGGCTTTCCGGTCGAGCATGCTGGTTTCAAATTCCGATACGGATTTTATCGCCGACTGGCTCGCTTCCTTTTTCGTAAGTGCCTGCGCGAATAACCCTGCCGGAAGCAGGCAAAAGAGAATCAGGGTACAAATGGGTTTATTCATGATGGGCTACTTATTAATTTCGATGTCTTCAACGAAAACAGTCTGGTTATTCGACACAATCATGACGGTCTTTTTAACAGCCAGGTCGGGAGGAAGTTTCGTCTGGACATTTTTGCTGTATACATACACCGTATAAGTCCCGGGACGGAGATACTCAAAACGGTAGGCCCCCTTGTCGTTGGTCTGAACCCGGTCCGACGGAATGGAATCCAGTCCGTAAATGATATAAACATCCTCATCTGGGGCGTAATACTGTGCCCTGAGGTTATTCATTTCAGCATCATAATCATACGCATATACCTTGCCTGCTATGGTGCACGTGCCGCCTTCACCTTCTTCCTTAAGGCATCCTGTAAATAAAAACAGGCCTGACAGCAGTAAAACAATTCCGGTTTTTTTCATACAAATCACTATTTAAGGCGAAAATACGAATTCATTCGGTAAGGTTCATTAGTGGTTGATAATGTTAATAACCGAGTTAATAATTCCCCTTGCAGATTAAACTTAATGTTTATTTTAGATTGGATTTAGGAAGATTGGTTTACTTTGTTTGCGGAGGAACATACTACTTTTAAATAATTATCAATCAAATTATTATAACCTAAACAATTACTTGTATGAGAAAATTGACCCGTATTTTATTGTTACTGATTATGGGTGTGATGGTTTCGGCCGGAGCCTTCTCCCAGATCACTACATCCGGTATGAACGGTAAGGTTACCGGACCGGATGGTGCCTCGTTGCCGGCGGCAACTGTCGTAGCAACCCATGTTCCAACCGGAACTGTATTCGGCGCTATAACGGATGCCGGTGGTTTCTTCCGCTTGCCCAACATGGACGTTGGCGGCCCTTACACGGTTAAGGTTACCTTCGTTGGATACGAATCATGGACGAAGGAAAATATCTATCTGACCCTCGGTCAGACGAACAAGGTGGATGTTGCCTTAAAATCCACAGAAGTAAAACTCGGAGAAGTGGCCGTTGTAGGAAAGCGCTCAGGGGTTAACGTTTTTGACGGTAACCGGACTGGCGCCCAAACCTTTATACCACTGGAGAAACTGGATGTTATGCCGACTATCAGCAGGGATCTGACCGACTTCACCCGACTGACTCCGCAGGCTTCGGTTGATGATAACGGCGCAATCAACATTGCTGGTGTCAACAACCGCTATAATTCACTGATGATCGACGGTGGAGCGCAGAACGATGTTTTCGGCCTTGCCGCATCCGGGGTTAACGGCGGTCAAACCGGCGGTTCCCCTATCT
>CAYQFT010000091.1:13016-14501 GCA_964416825.1 uncultured Porphyromonadaceae bacterium | reverse complement strand
CCGATCTTATTCGTCCTTCACGCAGCGGACGGAGAACCCGTCTGCCCTACTTGTAAAAACCAAACGCATAACCGCATTTTTGAAGTCAGGCGTTACTGTCAAACCACGTGTAATGGCAAACTTTTCGCTATACAGATTTGAGGTCCAGAAGGACGTTAAAGCAAATCGCCATAAAAACTTCCGTAATATGAACTTCGCCCTGCAGCAGGTAGTGCATTGAAACCGCTGGTATTGTCTCCTGGAGCATTGTCAATCCATAGGTCTGTTGATTTTAACTTTTTGCCAACTTTTCCTGTATTTCTTGCTCCAATGTTCCTCAACTCAATGGGTTTCATTCCCAGGTTCTGCTCCAGGACCATCCATTCCTCATCCGATGGCAGATGCCAACCATAGGGACAGGCAGTTTGTGCTGCCTTCCAGTTATATAGGGCACCGTATACCTTGTAATATAGGGTTAGGATTGCAAAAGATGTATCCTGCTTGACATTATAGACATAATAATATGGTTTGTCTTCACCGCCATTTTCCGGGGTATTGACCCATCGTGGGAGATACGCTAAATTCTCTGACATCCAGGTCTGAGAACCTATTACCACATAGGTGTATTCATGGTGATCCCGGGAATCAATAAACGTCCCTGTAAAAGGCATAATGGTGACGGCAATCGAAGTTGTATCTGTTAAACCACCAGAATCTATTATTTCAATCGCAGTTTTGTAGGTACCCGGAATATCAAACGTATGGTTGCCCCTTTTGTCCCGGGAAAATTCAGTGTCCCAATCCCCATCGTTCGTCCAATCCCATCGCACAACCAACTCTTCAGTTTTCGTTTCAGCATCAAAACTCCCTGATGCATCAAATTCAAAGGATTCTGTATTTCTACCCACTTGGGTTTCATTCCTTAGCACCGCATTCGGTGGAGTATTTATTCGGTCCACCCACACGAGGAGCGTCTCAAAATTCGCCAAGCCATCTTCGTCACGGACCTCAACCTTTACATTATAAGCAGCGGGCTGTGAAAATTTGTGGGTTACTTCTGAGAATTCTCTTAACTCCGTATCCCATGAACCATCACTTTCAAAATCCCAACGAAAACGCAATTGATCGACAGGAGTCTCAGCGTCGTAGCTCGCGCTTGCATCAAAAATGAATAAGGTATCCGTCGTGCCAGTTATGGGAGAGACGGAAATAGTGGCAACAGGGGGCATGTTCTTAGTACAGGAAAGTACAAGGGCTGACAACAGGAGGAGTATTGTTATCCGCTTCATGGTGGTGAGGGTTGGATTTCCCAACTAAGGTACTGAGAAATATTTTCCCGGAAAATTTCCAAAGACCCGGAATTGTGCATTTCTGAGTACCACCTTAAAGGACATAGCCGTCAACCTAAGGATTCTTGACTATCCGTGACTCTCGATTGCCACCCATCCACCTCACCCCCCAGCCCCCTCTCCCGCGCTCCCGTTGGTCGCGGGAGAGGGGGCGCGG
>CAYQFT010000091.1:0-13006 GCA_964416825.1 uncultured Porphyromonadaceae bacterium | reverse complement strand
ATACGAAAGCAGCTTTTCTCCGAGTCTTCAGACACTTACCTGATCACCAACATTAGCACGAGCTGACTCCCCCTCTCCCGCGACCAACGGGAGCGCAAACACACACCCACACAGACACCCACACCTACTTCGGGGGGTGAGGTGGATGGATGGCAAAAGAGAGTCATTTACAGGCAAGAATCCTATGGTACGTATTCAGCGAGGCTGTTTGAAAGAGATTGCCATGCAAATTGTTTGCAAAAAGAAAACCACCTATGAGATCAAACATCATAAGTGGTTTATTTTCTGATAGCGAGGCCCAGGATTGAACTGGGGACCTCATGATTATGAATCATGCGCTCTAACCAACTGAGCTACCTCGCCGAATTTTGTGGACGCAAAAATAGAAAAAAATCTTATATTGCGAAATAACATCTAGCTCAGTTGCGATATGTCGGGAAAAAAGAAAATGGAAATGGAGTACGTGATCAATGCATCACCCAAGGTGCTTTACACACGAATAAGTACTCCAGGCGGATTATCAGAATGGTTTGCCGATGATGTCAACCTCGATGGAAACATCTTTACGTTTGTGTGGGAAAAGACCCAGCAGAAAGCCGAACTCATCTCCACAAAAGAAAACCGCTCCGCACGGTTTCATTGGCTCGATGAAACCGATCAGAAGACCTATTTTGAGTTTAGAATCAACCAGGATGATCTCACAAGCGATGTTTCCCTGACGATCACTGACTTCGCCGATGACGATGAAATCGAAGATGTTAAAGGACTCTGGGATAAACAGATCAATAATTTAAAAGCCCAGCTGGGTTCATAAAGCCCTGCCCTTGCATACCTTTGAGCCGGAACTAACGTTTCTGTAGTTGAGTATTCCAACATGAAAAGGCTGCACCGATACCTGATCCGGTCATATATCGGACCCCTCATTCTGACTTTCTGCCTGGCCATGATAGTCCTGATCCTTCAGTTTGTATGGAAATGGATCGATGAGCTGGTTGGCAAGGGACTCTCTTTATCGGTGATCATGGAGCTTCTGATGTACGTCTCGGCCAAGCTGCTCCCGCTGGCGCTCCTTCTGGCCGTTCTGCTGGCCTCCATCATGACCTTCGGCAATCTGGGCGAACACTCGGAACTCAGTGCGCTGAAAGCCTCCGGGATCTCCCTCACGCGGATCATGACCCCGCTCTTTGTGCTGGCCCTGTTTCTAACAGGTGGCGCCTTCTACTTTTCGAACTACACCATTCCGGATACCAATAAAAAATTCTATTCCCTGCTTCAGGATATACGGCAACAGCGGCCGGAATTTGATATCAAGGAAGGACAGTTCTACAACGGACTGGAAGGAGTCAGCCTTAAAATCGGGAAAAGGTCGAGGAAAACGACCATGCTGTACGACCTGATGATTTATGACCACCGGGCGCGCGCCGGAAATGTTGCCGTAACCATCGCGGATTCCGGTCATATGGTTATCACCGAGGACAAGAAAAACCTGATTCTCACCCTCTATCAAGGCAACTCCTATTCCGAATACCTGGATACCAACCAGCGGCTCGATAAAAACCGCAAGTTTCAGCGCGACCGGTTTGAATCCCAGCAGATCCTGTTCCGCCTCCCGGGCGACTCGCTAAAACGGACCGAGGAGGAGATGTACAAGGACCATTACATGATGAAGGACATGAAGGGACTGGCCGATTACACCCGGAAACTCAGGAAAGGGATTATCGACAAGCGTGAAAAGGTGGCTCAAAACCTTATGGATGTTCAGTATTTTAAACTGGAGGATAAAAGTGAAACTCCTCAACCCCTCACAGACGCCCAAAAGGAACTCCAGAAAACACGGATTGATGTTGGTGAGTATTACGCGGCACTGCCCGAAGCCAAAAGAACCGATGTTGCCACTTTTGCCTATACGCTGGCCAAAGGGGCCCAGTCCATGATCAGCAACAGCAAGGACAATATCGCAAGTGAGAAGAAGTGGATATACCGTCACCAGATTGAATGGCACAGGAAACTCACGCTTTCCCTTGCCTGCCTGATTTTTTTCCTGATCGGCGCCCCCCTCGGATCCATCATCCGCAAGGGCGGCCTGGGAACCCCGGTGGTGGTATCAACAATTTTCTTCATCTTTTACCATATCCTTTCCCTGGCCGGCGAGAAATATGCGCGAGCCGGAATCCTTCCGGTCTGGCTCGGCATGTGGGGATCCTCAATTCTGCTCCTTCCGCTGGGTATCTTCCTGACTATCAAATCAACCCGCGATTCCGCACTGATGGTCGGCGAGTCCTATTCGCTGATCATCCGTAAAATCCTTAGATTTGGCCGACGTTTCGGACCTGCCAGGAATGAGAATCCTTCAGCTAACCAATAAAACTCCCTACCCTCCCCGCGACGGAGGGGCCAGTGCCAGCCTTTCGCTTGCAACCGGCCTGGCAAAGGCCGGACTGGAGGTGGTGGTGCTGGCAATGAATACCACAAAACACCGGGTGGACCGATTGACGCATGATAATGCGTCAATACAGGTGGGGATGAGGATGATCACGGTGCCGGTTGATACGCGCATACGGTGGTTTGCAGCGCTGATGAACCTCCTCTTTTCAACGCTTCCCTATAACGCCGTCAGGTTCCGTTCGAAGGCATATGCGGCCAGGCTCAGGGAAATCCTTGCAGCAGAGACGTTTGATTTCGTCATACTGGAAAATCTCTATACCTTTCTTTACCTCGATATTTTTGAGAGCTTCCCGGGAAACCGGCTGATCATGCGGTCGCACAATATCGAGCATGAAATCTGGCTGCGAACCGCACGGGCCACTCCCGGCATGAAAGGATGGTACCTTACGGTCCTCGGGGCAAGAATCAGGAAGTTCGAACTCAAACAGATTAATCGTTACTCCGCCGTCGTTCCGATTTCAGTGCGCGACGGGGAGCAGCTCACGGCATTTGGGAACACGAAGCCCATGTTCATCCTGCCCACGGGCATTGACCTGTCGGCCAAGGAATTAAAGTCTCAACCAGGTTTCAGGCCCCTGGCAGGTCATCTGGGTGCACTCGACTGGCTGCCCAATCAGAATGGAATCAGATGGTTTCTTCAGGAAGTCTGGCCAATCATTAAGAAGAGCGTCCCGGAAGCTGAGTTTCACCTGGCCGGCCGCAATTCTCCGGCAGATTTTGCCGCGGAAATGACATCTCTCGGCGCTGTTTTTCATGGCGAAATCGAGGATGCAGGGCAGTTTACCAGTGATCTGGCGGTCATGATAATTCCCCTTTTCTCCGGCAGTGGCATGCGGATCAAGATGCTAGAGTACCTTTCTGCGGGAAAAGCAGTTGTGTCTACTCCCATAGGCGCAGAAGGCATTTCACTTACTCCCGGCATAGAGTGCCTGATTGCTGACCATAAGGTTGATTTCGCAGCAGCCGTAATTACCCTCCTTCGCTCACCCGACCGCAGAAAGGAAATGGGCGAAAAAGCAATTGAGATGGTACGGAACAATTACTCCAATGATCTGTTGATCAAGAGGTTTATTGATTTTTTAACCCGATTAGCATGATCGCAATCCTACTTTTCTGGCTTTGTGTTGCAGCTGTCTTCCACAGTTATATTCTATTCCCGCTGCTCCTGCGACTATTGGGTCTTATGAAGTCAAAGCCGCCAGTTATCCATCCGGCTCCTGATGCGCCCCCCCTGGTCTCCATCCTGATGTCTGCATACAACGAGGAGGAGGTTATTGCCGAGAAAGTTCGTTCAGTCTTCAGCAGCCGGTATCCGGCGGAAAGATTCGGAATCCTCGTGGGATCCGACGGGTCGACCGACCGCACCCCTGAAATTCTCCGGGAGCTGGAAAAAGAGTTCCCCACCCTTAAACCCTTCATTTTTACAGAGCGTCAGGGAAAGCCCAACGTGATCAACCTGCTGGCCGCGAAGGCCCCAGGCTCCATTCTGGTCTTTACCGATGCCAACGTACTGTTTGATGAAAACACGCTTCCTGAAATGATGGCCCCGTTCGCCGATCCGCGCATGGGACTTGTGGATACGCGCATGGTTAACCTGGGCATGAAAAAGGAAGGAATATCGTTTCAGGAAAAGGCATACATATCCCGTGAGGTCGGCATCAAGGATCTCGAGAGCCGTCTCTGGGGCACCATGATGGGCCCCTTCGGCGGTTGCTTTGCCATCCGGGCGGAATTGTTTGAACCGATCCCCAGAAATTTCCTGGTGGATGATTTCTTTCTGAACATGAAAGTTCTGGAATCGGGGTACAAAGCGGTAAACAATCCCAGGGCCTGTGTTTATGAGGATGTCTCGAATGATGCAGCCATCGAATTCAGGCGCAAGATCCGCATCGCCACCGGCAATTTCCAGAATCTGGCCCGGTTCAGGAAACTGCTTTTTTCGCGGCGCCCGGGCCTCTCCTTCTGTTTCTGGAGCCATAAGGTTCTGCGCTGGATCGGCCCACTTTTTATTCTTGGCGCCCTCTTTAGTCTGATAATCATTGCCTTTACCCATCCACCATACCGGATTCTACTGATAATCACCGTGGTAGTTTTACTGGTCCCGGGCCTCGATTTTGCGCTGAAAAAGCTAAATTTGCATTTTCCTTTTTTCAGGTTCATCTCCCATTTTCTGGCCATGAACCTGGCGATGGCGAAAGGACTGTTACGATATCTGAAAGGGGTAAAAACGAATGTCTGGCAACCAACCAAGCGACATCAGTAGAAGACTTGATACCATTGAAGACGCCATCGAGGCGATCCGAAACGGTGAGATCATCATTGTTGTGGATGATGAAGACCGTGAGAACGAGGGTGATTTCATTGCAGCAGCCCAGCTGGCTACGGCCAAAACAATCAACTTCATGGCCCGTTTCGGCCGCGGACTGATCTGTGCCCCGCTGCCCGAGGAGCGCTGCCAGGAGCTCGACCTGCCCCTGATGGTGGGTAAGAACACCTCTTTCCATGAAACCGCTTTTACCGTTTCTATCGACCTGCTCGGTCAGGGCTGTACCTCCGGGATCTCCGCCCAGGACCGCTCAAAAACGGTTCAGGCATTGGTCGATCCCCGTTCGAGGCCCGAGGATTTCGGCCGGCCGGGGCATATCTTTCCCCTGATCAGCAAAAGCAAAGGCGTTCTGCGCAGGGCCGGACATACCGAAGCTGCCGTTGACCTCGCCCGGCTGGCCGGGTTGCGGCCGGGCGGTGTGCTTGTTGAGATCATGAACGAAGACGGCAGCATGGCCCGTCTGCCCGAGCTGCTGGAGATCGCTGCCGAGTTCAGGCTCCGGATCATCACCATCAAAGACCTGATCGCCTACCGGCTGAAACAGGAGAGCCTCATCGACCGCGGTGTGCGGGTAAACCTTCCTACTGCCTTCGGCAATTTCGACCTGATTCCCTATGTCCAGAAGTCAACCGGCCTCGAACATATCGCACTCGTCAAAGGAAATATTGAGCCCGATGAGCCGATCCTGGTCAGGGTTCACTCTTCGTGTGTTACCGGTGACATTTTCGGGTCCTACCGCTGCGACTGTGGCTCGCAGCTGCACGCTGCCATGCAGATGATTGAAAAAGAGGGACGCGGGGCACTGATCTATATGAACCAGGAGGGACGCGGCATCGGACTATTCAATAAAATGAAGGCTTATCAGCTGCAGGAACAGGGTCAGGATACGGTTGAAGCGAACATTAACCTGGGTTTCGACGATGACGAAAGGGACTATGGCGTTGGCGCACAGATCCTCCGCGACCTGGGCATCACAAAAATCCGGCTGATTACCAATAATCCCCGAAAGCGCGCAGGGCTTGAGGGATATGGAATCAATATCATTGAAAATGTGGCGCTTGAAATCGAGCCTAACTCCCATAATGCCTTTTATTTGCAGACCAAGCGCGATAAAATGGGACATTTTCTGCATCTTCATCCCGACTTAGACACTCACCATCATTAGGTTACAACATGAGCGAAAAAACCACACGCATCGTTTTTATGGGAACGCCGGATTTTGCGGTGCCCTCCCTGGATGCACTGATACGTGCGGGATATCCTATTGCGGGGGTGATAACGGCACCCGACAAGCCGGCCGGCAGGGGTTTGCAAATGACCCTCCCTCCGGTTAAACGCTTTGCCGAAGACCGCGGAATACCGGTGCATCAGCCCGACAGCCTGAAAGAAGAGTATTTTATTGAGGATCTGCAAGATCTTAAAGGAGACCTCTTTGTGGTAGTTGCCTTCCGGATGCTGCCCGAGGTGGTTTGGGCCATGCCAAAGCTGGGTACCATCAACCTGCATGCCTCCCTTCTGCCGGATTACCGTGGCGCAGCCCCTATCAACCGTGTTCTGATCAACGGGGAAGAGGAAACAGGGGTTTCCACCTTCTTTATCGAAAAAGACATCGATACAGGAAATATTCTCAAAAGGCAATCCATCAGCCTTACCCCCAATACCTTAGCCGGAGAGCTCCATGACCAGCTGATGGTGATCGGCGCTGATCTGCTGGTTGAGACCGTGAATGAGGTCGTTAACGGAACCATCAGGGCGATTCCACAGAGTGAAATGATCAAGCCCGGACAAGTTATAAAGCTGGCACCTAAGATCAGCCGTGAGGACGGGCATATTAACTGGAATGATCCTGCTGGCAAGATTCACAACCAGATACGCGGATTGTCGCCAACTCCCGGAGCCTGGACACAATTCCTGACGGATACCGGATATAGTTTTGGCATGAAGATTCTGGAAACCGAGATCGATCCCACCGCCCAGTGGGGGTATCCCGGTGAAGTGGTTTTTGAAAAACCCAATAAACTCTGGATTCAGACTGGCAGCGGCTCGCTGAGAGTCAAGAAACTTCAGCAGGCTGGTAAAAAAGGTATGGTGATTGCAGAATTCCTGCGCGGATTCCGTGAGCAGATTATCAGCGCCGGTTAGATTTCATCCCCCTCAACCAGATTTCATCTCCCGGCTTTGGCTCAGTTCCGGGCTTCATCATGTTTCGCTTATACAAATACTTCAGTCGGATGCCATATACCTGTGCAATACTGTGCATGGACTCCCCCTGTGCAACCGTATGCATGGAATAGCCGGGTTCAGCCTGCTTGCGCTTCGGCTGCAGATACACCAACTGGCCGGTCCGAACATCCTGGTCTTTAGGAATATCATTGTATTTTCTGATCTCCCAGCGCAGCTTGTTGAACTCACGTGTCAGCTTCTCCACATTGTCTCCTTCCTTTGCGATCGTAAAATCGATCCTGTTCCTGTGAAAAACCCGGTTTTGCATTACTCCGCTTCCCTGAAGAGTCATAGGGATCTGAAATTCATTTACAGAATTCACATGGTCAACCTGCGGAAGAGTCGAGTCCAGTAAATAAAGCCGGTAGTTCTCTATGATTTTAAGCAGCATCGGAGCATAATTCGGATTGGTGGCATAGCCTGCCTGTTTCAATCCATAAGCCCACGCAGTGTAATCATTCGGGTCGAGCTTAAACAATCCTGCATAGCGCGGCCTGTACATCAGAAAATGAGAATGGTCGCGGAAGGATTCTTCAATGGAATTGTATTTCCGAAAGCAGGTATTATCATCGTCATCCTGATAGGTATATCGCTCCCCTGTCCACTCCATCTGGCATTTGATACCAAAATGGTTATTCGCATTGACGGCAAGTTCACTTGTTCCAAACCTGGATTCCAGAAGGGCCTGGGCCATGGTTACGCTGGCCGGAATCCGGCTGTATTGCATTTCTGTGATAGCCAGTTGGCTGTATTTCCTGATATAGGACCAGTAAAGGGAATCAACCTGAGCAGATAGTTGATTGGTAAAAATATAGAGAACGATGAAGATGGAAAGATGTCGTAGGTTGTATCGATTCATATGTTGCCGGTATCTTTTCGACGACTAATATAGGGTTTTTTAGCAGGCCATTCAGGGCTCCTGATTTTTTGTACTTTTACGCAAAACAGGAGCCATGATATCTAAGGAGATCAAAATCTCAGTCACGGAATACAGTTCGCCGGAAGAGACCGGTCCTGAGACTGCTTCCCTGATTCAGCTTGCAGCCCATGCAACCACCCAGGCGTATGCTCCTTATTCTGGCTTTAACGTAGGCGTGGCCATTGAGTTGTCCGATGGCACACGATTCATTGCCAACAATCAGGAAAACAAGGCCTATCCATCCGGGCTTTGTGCCGAGCGTACCGGCCTTTTCTTCGTTAAGGCCAATCACCCGGATTCCACAATTCAGCGCATGATTATTCTCGCTCAACAGAATGGAGTTTTAACGGAAGAGCCCGCTTATCCCTGCGGCGCCTGCCGGCAGGTTATGGTCGAAACCGAAGAGCGTCAGAATTTACCCATTGAGATATTCATGGTAGGCCGGAATCGGATTGTGAGGGTTGAATCTGCAGGATCCCTCCTGCCGCTGAAGTTTATCCTTTAGCTTCCAACGGGAGCCTGCTGAAGAAACTCATTCCACACCGGATCTACCGGAGGATCAGCTATGATGACCACTTCTGTTTTCTGCACCGGGTGAATAAATCTGATTTTTCGTGCGTGCAGATGAATGCCTCCATCAGGATTCGACCGGGCAAAACCATACTTCAGGTCGCCCTTAATCGGACTTCCGATTTTCGCCAACTGGCAGCGGATCTGATGGTGCCTGCCGGTGTGCAGATCGATTTCCAGAAGGGCAAAATTATTGGTTACCCCGATCAGGCGGTACGATAACCGCGCCTCTTTGGCTGTACCCTTGGGTTTTGGATAGGCAAAGCTTTTATTCTGATTTGGATCCTTGTGCAGGTAATGTACCAGGGTTCCCTCCTCTTCGGCCGGCCTGTTCTTGACCACCGCCCAATAGGTCTTCTTCACTTCATGGCCCTTGAACATCTCATTCATGCGGGTCAGCGCCTTGCTGGTCCGGGCAAAAACCACCACACCCGTAGCCGGCCTGTCGAGCCGGTGAACCACTCCCAAAAAAACATCTCCCGGCTTCTTATATTTCTTAGCAATATAAGCCTTGATCTGGTCACCCAGAACCTCGTCGCCCGTAGCATCCGACTGCACCAGGTCAGAAACCTGCTTATTCACCGCAATCAGGTGATTATCTTCGTATAATATCTGCATAATAACTTCTTCCGGGAGGACCGCGGGTCCTCGGTTAAACCGGGAGGACCGCGGGTCCTCGTTAAACCGGGAGGACCGCGGGTCCTCCCCTACTAGTATTGTTCTTTTTCGTTCGGAAAATCGCAATTTTTCACATCGGCAATGTAACGGGTTACCGCCCCGGCAATTTCATCGGATAGGTTATGATACCTCCGGAGGAAACGTGGGGAAAAGTCCTGTGTGATGCCCAGCATATCATGGAGCACCAGCACCTGGCCGTCGCAGTTCTGACCGGCACCGATTCCGATCGTAGGAATGGTGAGGGACCGCGATACACGTCCTGCAAGATCAGCCGGAATTTTCTCCAGCACAATGGCAAAACACCCTGTTTTCTCAAGTAAGGCAGCATCCTGCATCAGTTTATCCGCTTCAGCGTCATCGGTTGCCCGAACCACATAGGTGCCAAACTTATGGATCGATTGGGGTGTCAGTCCGAGATGCCCCATTACAGGGATACCGGCTGATAGAATTCTTTGTATGGATTCCACAATCTCATGCCCTCCTTCCATCTTGACGCCACCTGCTCCGGTTTCCTTCATGATGCGGATTGCGGATTGGAGGGCCTCCTTGGAATTTCCCTGATAGGTGCCAAAGGGCATGTCCACAATGACCAGCGCCCTCTTTATCCCCCTGACAACGGAAGCTCCATGGTAGATCATCTGATCCAGGGTGATAGGCAGTGTGGTTTCATAACCCGCCATCACGTTTGAAGCAGAATCCCCGACCAGAACCACGTCAATTCCCGTCGTGTCAAGTATCCGGGCTATCGAATAGTCATAGGCCGTAAGCATCGCAATCTTCTTGCCGGTTCCTTTCATTTCCCTCAGGACGTGAGTCGTAACCTTTTTTATCTGCTGATGAACTGACATAATCCGCAACCGATTTATGTAATGAAAAGAGTACTTTTACCGCACAAAGGTAGGATTATTTGACAACAAGGCAGGTTATACTGATTATGGCGCTTTCCGCGCTGTTTTGTTCTTGTGGGAATGAGCTGGTTGTGATGGCTCCTTACAAGGATATACCCATCGTTTATTGCGTTCTGAATCCAAAAGAGGAGACGCAGTATCTCCGGCTCGAAAAGTCTTTTCTCGGAGAGGCGAGTGCTCTGGAGATGGCAAGGTTTGAAGATTCCATTTATTACCCCGGGGCCACTGTCATGCTGGAGAGGTGGTCTGACGGAAAACTCCGCGACCAGTTTCCGATGGAGCGCATTGTTGCAGAAGACCGCGACTCAGGGATTTTTCTGGAGAGCCCGAATTACCTGTATAAGGTTGATGCGAAGCTCGTTGGGAACAGCGAATACCGGCTCGCTATTCAGATCCCATCAACCGGCGCCGAAGTCAGTGCCCGCACAAGGGTAGTGAGCGAATTCAGGGTGATTCGTCCTGAAACCTTCAAGAAGAACCTCGCCTTTTCATCGTATGACAACGTGCAGACGGTTGAATGGATATCCGCACCCTATACCCGGATCTATCATCTTGCCGTCCGGTTTCATTACCTCGAAATCTATCAACGCGACACCATCCGGAAAACAGCTGATTGGAGCATTGCGCACTATACCACTGATTATGGCAATGGCGGCCAAACGATCACGGCCGATATACTCCATCGAAATTTCTACAAATGGCTGGGCAACAAACTCGACAAGCCGGCTTCCGGAATGATCCGCCTCGCTGAGCACCAAGCCATTGATTTCATCTTCACAGTCGGTGGTGAAGAATTGTACACCTATATGCAGATCTACGGCGAAGATTCCGGAATCCAGAAAGAGAAGCCTGTCTTCACCAACATAGTCAACGGAGTCGGACTATTTTCCTCTCGCTTTCGGCAGGAAATTAACGGAAAATCCCTGACAGGCCATTCCATTGATTCCCTGGCTCACGGCATCTATACCCGCAATCTCGGGTTTGATGACAGCAAGAATGAGTATTATCATTTTTAGCCAGCCCTGTCATCCTGTCGTTTTGTCATCCATAACCCATTGGCACAATGCTTGAGTATGCAGGATAATAAGTAAACAGTTTATCCCGCAGATATGAGCAAAATAATAGGAATTGATCTAGGCACCACAAACTCCTGCGTTGCCGTAATGGAAGGCAGCGAACCCGTGGTAATCCCCAACAGCGAAGGCAAACGTACTACCCCGTCTGTTGTGGCATTTATTGAAAATGGCGAGCGGAAAGTAGGCGATCCGGCCAAACGGCAAGCGATCACTAACCCCGAAAAAACCATTTCATCAATCAAGCGTTTTATGGGCGAGAGGTTCAGTAATCTGTCAAAAGAGATAGGCCGTGTACCCTTTAAAGTTTTTCAGGGCGAAAATGACACCCCCAGGGTCGTCATTCAGGACCGGAAGTATTCTCCCCAGGAGATCAGTGCCATGGTTCTCCAGAAAATGAAAAAAACCGCAGAAGACTTTCTGGGTCAGGAAGTTACCGAAGCCGTAATCACGGTTCCCGCTTATTTCAACGATTCCCAGCGCCAGGCTACCAAAGAGGCTGGTGAGATTGCCGGACTGATCGTACGGAGAATCATCAACGAGCCTACTGCTGCTGCCCTGGCTTACGGCCTTGATAAAAAAGGCAAGGACATGACAGTTGCCGTTTTTGATCTTGGAGGGGGTACCTTCGATATTTCCATCCTGGATCTCGGAGATGGCGTGTTCGAGGTAAAATCCACCAACGGTGACACTCACCTGGGTGGTGACGACTTTGACCAGATGGTCATTGATTGGCTGGCAGAGGACTTCCTGAAAGAAGAAGGCCTTGACCTCAGGAAAGATCCTATGGCACTTCAGCGTCTGAAAGAAGCGGCAGAAAAAGCCAAGATTGAACTCTCCAGTTCAACCACTACTGAAATCAACCTTCCCTACATCATGCCGGTTAACGGAATTCCCAAGCATCTTGTGAAAACCCTTACCCGTGCAAAATTCGAGCAGCTGTGCGACAAGCTGATACAGGCCACCATTGAGCCCTGCCGCAAGGCCATGAAAGATGCCGGAATCACAAACTCACAGATCGATGAAGTGATCCTGGTGGGAGGTTCAACCCGTATACCGGCCATTCAGAAAGTGGTCGAAGATTTCTTCGGCAAGGCTCCATCAAAAGGGGTTAACCCCGATGAAGTCGTCGCTGTCGGGGCTGCCATTCAGGGCGGCGTATTGAGCGGAGATGTCAAGGACGTTCTGCTTCTCGACGTAACCCCGCTGTCGCTGGGTATCGAAACTCTGGGCGGCGTGTTCACAAGGTTGATTGAATCCAATACCACGATCCCATCGAAAAAAACCGAAACTTTTACCACCGCGGCCGACAGCCAGCCTTCGGTAGAAATTCACGTACTGCAGGGCGAACGCCCGATGGCCGCACAAAACCGCACCATCGGACGGTTCCACCTCGACGGACTGCCGCCGGCACCCCGCGGTATTCCGCAGATTGAAGTTACTTTTGACATTGATGCCAACGGAATTCTCCATGTATCAGCAAAAGACCGGGGAACCGGACGCGAGCAAAAAATCAGGATTGAAGCTTCATCCGGCCTGAGCGATGATGAAATCAAGCGCATGAAGGACGAAGCCAGCCGCTTCGCCGATGAAGACCGCCAGCAGCGGGAAAAGGTTGATAAGCTGAATGCAGCTGACAGCCTTATTTTCCAGACTGAAAAACAACTCAAGGACTTTGGTGAAAAACTGCCGGCTGATAAAAAAGTACTGATAGAAGATGCTTTGGCTAAACTGAAGGAAGCACACAAGAATCAGGACCTGCCTTCGATCGAGAAAGCCAGTGCCGACCTGAACCAGGTATTCCAGTCCGCCTCAGAAGACATGTACCGTCAGAGCGAAAACCAGGGCCCGCAACCCGGTGGTC
>CAYQFT010000090.1:0-14601 GCA_964416825.1 uncultured Porphyromonadaceae bacterium | reverse complement strand
TCATTGATGGCCCCGGCCACTCCAACAAACATCAGCGGGGTTGAGAAAATCAGGAGTTTTTTCATCAGCCGGGCATCAAATCCAGGCCGTATATCCTTCAATTCAGGTATGAGCAGCACCATCATCAGGGCGCTCGTAATCAAGTTGGCAATAAATACATAGCCGACGCCTGTTTCCGGATTATAGAGCCAGGACGGCAGGACGGTTCCGTTTTTATGAAGCCACGGGAACAGCAAAAGGAAAGTGAGGACGAGAATAACATTTATGGCTACGTTCAGTAATTTAAGAATTGCGAACCGCAGTGCCTTTTCCTGTTGGCGCATTTTTGCGAAGGGAATGCTGGCTATTGAATCCAGGGCTATGATCCAGGCAAACCATACAATGTATTCCGGATTGGCTTCATACCTGATATAGTTGGCAACCTGCTCGTTGAATCCATAAATAAATCCAAGCCAGATTAAGGACAGGAGTACTACAAAGCCCAGTGAATGAGTAAAAACCTTCCGGTAATCCCCTTCGCTCCGGGCGTATCTGAAAAATCCCGACTCCATCCCGAACTCAATAATAACCAGTATAATAACCAGATAAGCATAGAGTTCACTCACAACACCATATTCCCCGAGTTTGAATATGCGTGAATAAAAGGCCGTAAGAATAAGATAATTCAGAACCTTGGGGAGGATGCTCCCCAATCCGTAAACCATTGTCTGTCCGGCGAGTTTTTTAACCTGGTTCAATGGACCCTGCTTTAATTTGGCCCAAATTTAGTCACAAATCTACAGAGTATCGCTTAAAATGTTGTCCATTGAAACACAGGGCATATCACCCAGAATCTTGTATCCGTTGTCGGTAACCACGAGCGAGTCTTCGATCCGTACTCCGAATTTGCCATACAGATAGAGTCCGGGCTCATTGGTAAAGGTCATGCCGGTACTCATTTTAAGGGGATTATTCCTGACGAAATAGGGGTATTCATGTCCTTCCATTCCGATACCATGACCCAGGCGGTGAACGAAGTATTCATAGTCCTTTCCGTATCCGGCCTTTGCCATCACCTCCCGGGCGGCCCTGTCCACGTCGCCGCAGACGGCTCCATTCTTAATCACGCTGAAGGCGGCTTGCTGGGCTTCCAGAACCGTATTCCAGACTTTCAGCAGCTCATCCGAGGGTTTTCCGAAAACCGCGGTTCTGGTTACATCTGATTTATATCCCTTTACAGAGCAGCCTCCGTCGACCAGCACCACATCACCCTCCTGCAGGTTCCGTACCTGTTTGGTACCATGCGGGAATGCCGCAGTAAATCCGAACATGGGCCCGCCTCCGCCGCTGGCTCCCAGATCCGTGTTTGCCTGGCGGAAAATCTGGCCCAGCTCGCCGGTGGTCATTCCTGCTCTAAGCTGTGAAAAACCCTTTTTATAGGCAAGTTTGGTAATTCTGTTGGCCACATCCATGTACAGAATCTCCTTTTCGGTCTTAACCGCACGGGTGTTTTCGGTGACGACGGCTCCGTTCACCAGTTGAAAGCCTCCGGCCTTGCGCATGCCTTCGTTTACAAAACTTCGTGCATTGGGGTCAATCCCGATTTTTCCGCCAGGCTTTCCGATTGATTTGAGATAATCCGCGAAGAGTCCGTATGGGTTCGAATGTTCATCCCAGGTTCGGATATCCTTTCCGTATTCAATAACCTCCACAGCCCGCTCCTTCTCAAAGGCCGGGCAGATCCATACCGGATCCGCGTGCGGACTGAGGAGGAAACCGAACACCCGTTCACTCATCCACCAGTTCACGTTCATGAAATATTGCAGATTGATTCCCCCCTCAACGAACAGGGCATCGATGCCCATGCGGTCAAGCCATTCGCAGGCCTTGGCCTGACGTGCCAGATAATCTTCGCGGGTAATTTCGGGCAGGCCTTTGGTTAAATCTTCGGCGGGTAGTGCCTGTTGTGGAAATGTGGAAGGTGATTGTGTGACAGCGTCGAGGCCTGCAGCGACTCCGAGTGTAGAAAGGGCGGCAGTTTTCAGGAAATTTCTTCGGGTATTCATGGCCAGGTATTTCGGGGTAAAATACAACTTATTTCAAACGGTTATCCTGTTGTTCGGCTAGGTGAGGTCGGCAGTTTACCCGCTGAAGAGGTCCGCCAGTATTCCATCAGACCAAAACCAGGCAGCCCGGTTGAAAAGCAACCGGTCACCTGAAATAGTCAGGTCGCCGCGATCAACATGCGGTTGTGCCGATTCAAGAAGTAATTTCTTACTCCTCAACCCGAATACCCTTCCGAATTCATTCATATTCAGTCCTTCATCAGTTCTCAGGGCCACCATAACCGCTTCGTTCCGGCGCATTTCGGGTGTTAGGATCTCGCCAGCAGGCTCCTCCCGGCTCGTGACCTGGGTAATCCACTTTTTAAGGCTTCGCGGGTTCCAATGCCTTTCCTGTCCGTTAAATGAGTGCGCCGAGGGGCCGATGCCCAGGTACGGTTCTCCCGACCAGTATTTTGAATTATGCAGGCTGATTCCGCCGTCGCGGGCGAAGTTCGAAATCTCGTAATGCCTGAACCCGTTGGCTTCCAGTATTTCTCTCAGCAATTCATATTGCGCAAAGCTGGAATCATCCGTGATTTCCTTCAGTAAACCCTTTCTTTTCCAGGCCGAAAAGCGTGTTCCGGGTTCAATAGACAGATGGTAGGCCGAAATATGATCCACCGGCAGCCTGCAGGCCCTCCGGATATTCTCCTCCCATTGGCCCATAGTCATTCCGGGAATCCCGTAGATCAGGTCGAGGCTGATCCGGCTGAATCCGGATTCTGCTGCCAGCCTGATTGAGTCCTCTGCCTGCCTGGCATCATGCCTGCGGTTCATAAGGGTAAGATGCTCATCCACAAAAGACTGTATTCCGATACTGAGTCTGTTTATGCCGATCTCTTTCAAACCCGTCAACAATTCCGTATCCAGGTCGTCGGGGTTTGCTTCAAGGGTAATCTCAGCTCCCGGATCCAGCGAAAACCGGTCCCGGATGGTTTCTAAAACACTCTCAAACCACGCAGGGGGAAGCAGGCTCGGAGTGCCGCCTCCAAAATAAACCGTATCCAGCCTGTTGTCCTTCATATAGCTTTCCCGTAAGGTAAGCTCAAGGTTAACAATGTCCCTGAACCCGTCAGGGTCAGGCCTGCGGATCACCGAATAGAAATCACAGTAGTTGCACTTGCTTTTGCAGAAGGGGATATGGACGTAGATGCCGTTCACCTGATTTTTCTTACTATTGTAAAACCGAACAGTGTTACCTGATGATCCGAAAGTTATTTATTATAAGTCTGATTTGGGCAGTTCTCATCATGATCGTCTGTGCGATTCCGGGAAATGACCTGCCCAGTATTGAACTTTTCCGGATTCCCAATTTCGATAAGATCGTCCATGCGGTGCTCTATTTTCCCCTGGCTTTCGTTCTGGGCGCTGAGTTCGACCTGTCGGGCAAAAACTGGCTCAAGTACATGGGTCCTGTCTTCACTATGCTGATTATCAGTATATATGGAGGCCTGATTGAGGTCCTGCAGGAAAAACTGTTTGTTAACCGGTCGGCGGATATTGATGATGTTCTTTCTGATATTATCGGCGGATTGGCGGGCCTGGCAGTATATTACCTTTTCTTCAGGCCTTTTTTCCGGCGATTATCGGGTCCGAAAGGTTAATATCCCTTTCTTTTCCACATCTCGTTAAAGGATTCTTTTGCAAAAACCAGCGGTTCCCGCCTGGGGCCCCACACTTTCATTCCCATTGTTTGCATGGCTTTGTTTTTCCACCTGGCGCTCACCCTTTCCAGTTTTTTTCGTTTCAGCATCATATCCTTGTAGTTCCGGAAGAAGAACCGCTCCACGCCAAGGCTGTCGGAATTCCTGACTATCTTATTGCGGTTATGCAGAAGCAGCTTATGCAGCGGGATCCTCACCGGGCAAACTTCCGTGCACCTCCCACAGAGGCTGGAGGCAAAATTCAAAAAACCTGCCTCGCGGCTCTCATCGAGATACATGGAAATCACGGATCCGATCGGTCCGCTGTAGGTGGTCTGGTAGGTGTGGCCCCCGATATTTTTGTAGACCGGGCAGGCATTCAGACAGGCGCCACAGCGTATGCATTTCAATGCCGATTTCAGTTCACTGTCTTCAAAAAGCCTTGTTCTGCCTCCATCGAACAGGATTACGACCATCCTTTCGGGACCCTCTCCTTCCAGTTTTTTAACAGGTCCGGAAAGAATGGTATTATAAGCTGTTAGATGCTGACCCGTTCCGCTTACCGCCAGCAGCGGCCAGAACAGGTCGAGATCATTGAGTTCCGGGAGGATTTTTTCGATACCGGCAATCACAATCAGTGTTTTCGGCCAGGAGAAAGTCATCATGCCATTGCCCTCATTTTCGGTGAGGGCGACGGATCCGGTTTCAGGGATCAGAAAATTTGCTCCCGTTATACCCAGGTCGGCATTCATGAATTTATCCCTGAGAAAATCCCTGACGAAATCGGTAACTTCTTCAGGACTTGATCCTTCGGCCAAATTGAACTTCTGGTGAAAAAGCTCAGCAACACTCTCCTTTGATTTGTGCATGGCCGGTGTCAGGATGTGATACGGTTTTTCACCGGCCAGTTGGACTATGAATTCCCCAAGATCGGTTTCAAATGACTCTACCTTATTTTTTTCAAGAAAATGATTGATTTCCAGCTCTTCTGATAGCATGGATTTCATTTTAACAACCGACCGGATCTCTTCCGATGTAAGAATGCCTCCGATAATCTTAAGGGCATCCTTTGTACCGGCGGCCCAGTAGACCTCGCAGCCGTTTCCCCGGGCATTTTTCTCGAACTTGTTCAGCAACCCCTCAAATTCCTGAAGAACATAATCTTTTATCAGCGAAGCCTGATCCCGTGCATTATCCAGATCCATGAAAAAGCTTTTTCCCTTTTCGTAAGCTTTATCATACTGCCCGATATTATGGTTGATTACCCGCCGGTGATCCTGGTCAAAAGCAATCTTTTCCGATTTTACTTTAAAGCTCTTTTCCCTGTTTTCCATTGTATGTCAATGAGATACCGGAATTTTACGAATTCGGGTCAGGTGGCGGCCGGCTTCAAAATCCGTTTCAAGAAATGTTTTAACAATAGCGATCGCCTCGGAAGGTACCAGAAAGCGGGCAGGCAGTGCGCAGATATTGGCATCGTTATGCCTGCGTGCCAGTGAGGATATTTCACGGTTCCAGCAGAGGGCAGAACGGATTTCGGGGTACTTGTTAACCACCATATTAATACCGTTCCCGCTTCCGCAAAGACTGATTCCGACCTTGCACTTTCCTTCTGTAACGGCTTTTGCCAAAGGATGGGCAAAATCGGGATAGTCGCAACTTTCGGCAGAGCTGCAGCCGAAATCTGTGACCGGATATCCTTCATCGACCAGCCAGTTGATCAGGCACTCTTTTAATTTATATCCTGCATGATCAGATGCCAGACCGATTCTTGTGAACGCATTTTTTTCCACAATCTTCTTCCTTTAATTAACAACCTCCGAAATCATTTCATTATCAGCGCGAATGTAATACTTTCCTCCTGTTGATTCACTCTTCTGTCAGTATGCTAAATCAGTAAAAAGCTTATTATCATATATATTACAAAAAATAAGGTTATCAACAGGTCTTTTAATAACATCGGGATAAAACGTAATTTTTTTCATTTGCATCTTTCATTTCCACTCTTGTATAAAATTTCGTTTTACTAATCCAAGAGGATAATTTTACCAGATAAAAATATCTTTCCACTTCGTTATTCACAGTTAAAAAAGTTGTTCGGTTCGGTCAGGTTGTATCAACATCCTGTTAATTTCTTCAAGATGGCTTTGCAGTTGAATGGTTTATCTAAATTTGCATTGTTAATAACGGGTTCAGTTCTGTTTATGGGTTTGGCCTTTCTTTTGAAAACTAACTTATCAACACTATTAACAGCCTATTATTATCATCAGATAGATATATAAATAAAACATAATAATAATAATGAAGAAGGGGACCCTGTCGCTGATGATACTGCTGATCACTTCCGGGGTTGTCTTTGCCCAGGAAAAACTGGCGGATGGTTATCAGAAGTTTCTTTACGGCAATGGCCAGATTTCAAGCGAAGGTACCATTCGAAACGGAAAGCCCGATGGGTTGTGGATATCTTATCATGTTAACGGAAAGGTAAAGTCAGAAGGATTGCGAAGGAACTTCGAGCTTGATTCCCTTTGGAATTTTTATGATGAGCAGGGGAAGCTTACGGATCAGATCAGCTATATATCGGGTAAGAAGAGTGGTTTTCACGTAAGGTATCAAAACATCAGCATAAAGGATACGCTACAGTCGGCCCCCCTGTTCAGGGAACTTTATGTTGATAATATACGGCAAGGCCTTTCCTATTATTATGATAAGCAAGGCCTTATGAATAAGGTAGTACGCTATAAGGACGGAAAAAAGCACGGGTTGACCCGCGAGTTCCGAGATACACTGGAACAGGTTGTGTATAAGTATCATAATGATTTTCTGATTGACCGTGAGTTTATCAATCAAACCGATGCGAGAGGATTAAAGCAGGGGGTATGGAGAGATTATTTTGATAATGACAACATCCGAATGGAGGCCAACTATAAGAACGGTCAGCTCAATGGTTACTATCGTGAATATGCACAATCAGGCAAAATGCTGCTTTCCAGGTTTTACGAGAACGGCCAGCTGATCAGCAGGGAAGGGGACGACGAAATTATTGCTGAGGTGAGGAATCAGTATGACAGCAACGGAAATGTGGTTGCTACCGGAAGTTTTCTCAATAACATCCCGGTTGGGGTACACCGGAAGTACACGGAGGACCGCACCAAGGTGAAGGTTGAAGAGTATGACAACAGCGGTCAGGTGGTTTCCCAGGGAATTACGGATGACAAGGGGACCAAGGAAGAGTACTGGAAATTTTATTACCCGGGGGGTCAGATCAGGCTGGAGGGAGCCTATAAAGAGGATAAGCGGGGCGGGCTATGGAAGTTTTACTATCCCGACGGGAAACTGGAGCAGACCGGGAGTTACACGAATGGTCTGGAGTCTGGAGTCTGGAGTTGGTTTTATGCAACGGGAACGGTTCGCAGGGAGGAAAGCTATCTCAGGGGAAAAGAGGATGGGTTATCCACAGAGTATGACGAGAACGGGACCGTGATTGCGCGGGGGGAATATATTGAGGGGCAGGAAGAGGGAGAGTGGTTTTATCTTTCGGGAGACCAAACCGAGAAAGGGGCTTACCAGGCGGGCCTCAAAACCGGCATTTGGAGAAACTATTATGCCGATGGGACCCTGAAGTTTGAGGGTACGTTCGTCCAGGGAATTCCGGATGGAAAGCACCGCTATTTCCATGAAAACGGAAAGATACGGGAGGAGCAGTTTTACCGGATGGGGCTGAAAGACAAAAACTGGTGGGTTTTTGACGCGGAAGGTAACGTGGTTATATCGTATGTTTACAGCAATGATATATTGATCCGGATAAACGGAGTTAAGGTTAATATGGAAGCAGGCGATGGAAATTGATTCATCAAAAAGATTTGCAATTCGGAGATTATCGGAATATAATTTTTAAATTTACCCAAAGGTCACTGCGGTTTTATGGAAAGTACAGAAAAGTCCATCATGCTGGTTGAAGATAATAAGCTGAATCAGAGGCTTATGGAATCATCGTTGCGCAGATTCGGATTCCATATTGATTTGGCTAACAACGGCTTGGAGGCTGTCGAACTGTATCAGGCCCAACCGGAGAAATATTGTCTCATTATCATGGATATCATGATGCCGGTGATGGACGGGCTTGAGTCTACCCGGCAGATCCGGATTTTTGAGCAGGGAAAGAGCTACAGGGTTCCGATCATTGCATTGACGGCCAATACGTTCAATGCCGACCGTGAGCGCTGTCTCTCCTATGGCATGGATGATTATCTGGCTAAACCACTGAATCTCGACTTGCTTGCGCAGTCGTTCCGGAATCTCGGGATAATTAAATAACCATGCCCGAATCGTTTGAAGCAAGAAATCCACTTTTAAGGGAAGAAGACAAGGAGATAGAACGGCAGTTAAGGCCTGTTCAGTTTTCCGATTTCTCCGGCCAGGCAAAGGTTGTGGAGAACCTGAGGGTTTTCGTAACGGCGGCCAGCATGCGCGGGGAAGCCCTGGACCATGTATTGCTGCACGGCCCTCCGGGTTTGGGCAAAACCACCCTGTCACACATTATTGCCAAAGAGCTGCAGGTTGGGATGAAGATGACCTCGGGGCCGGTTCTCGACAAGCCGGGCGATCTTGCCGGGTTGCTCACCTCCCTTGAGAAAGGTGATGTGCTGTTTATCGATGAAATACACCGGCTGAGTCCTGTGGTTGAAGAGTATCTCTATTCGGCCATGGAGGATTACCGCATAGACATCATGATTGACCGGGGACCGGGTGCACGATCGATGCAGATCGACCTCAACCCCTTTACACTGATCGGTGCAACTACCCGCTCGGGGTTGTTAACCAGCCCGTTGCGAGCCCGGTTCGGGATTACCTGTTATCTTGAATATTATACCAAAGAGGTTCTTGACCATATTGTTAAACGGTCGGCGAGTATCCTGAATGTTGAGATCTCGGCCGAGGCTGCCATTGAGATTGCCCGCAGGAGCCGGGGAACCCCCAGGATTGCCAATGCCTTGCTGCGAAGGGTGAGGGATTTTGCGCAGGTTAAGGGTAATGGCAGCATTGAAATCGGGATCACGCAGCATGCGCTTGAAGCGCTGAATATCGATGCCCATGGGCTGGATGAAATGGATAACCGGATCCTCACGACCATCGTGGATAAATTTTCCGGCGGTCCCGTGGGGCTGTCAACGATTTCCGTTTCCGTAGGCGAGGAGCCCGGCACCATTGAGGAGGTATATGAACCTTTCCTGATCCAGGAGGGCTACCTGAAAAGAACACCCAGGGGGCGCGAAGCCACCGAAAAAGCTTATATCCACCTTGGAAGGGTAAGCGGAGCCTCGCAGTCGAGGCTTTTCTGAATGCAAAAAAAATTACCATGAAACGTATTTATTTTCTTCCCGCAACACTGGCTGTTGCAGGCCTTGTTTTTATACTGTTCCGGAATCCGGCTCCGGAGAACCTGATGCCCCAACCGAAGGAGACTATCAGCGAAGAGGCTGATAAGCAGCTGAAAAGGAAAGAGTGGATCGAGCAGATGCACAAGGCAGCACCCGGGGTTGACTGGCGGGCCATGGATGAGCAGGCGATGGAAGAGATGTATCAGGAGAGGCTTCCGGCATTACAGGCGGCGGCGCGATCGGGCCGTGAAAAATCGGGATTGATTGAGACCCTGGCCGATGGGAACCTTACCGGCCGGTGGATTGAGAAGGGGAGCAATAACCTTTCCGGCAGGGTTCATTGCGTGGATGTAGATTTTGAAAAAAATATACTTTACGCGGCCTCCGACGGGGGACAGGTTTGGATGGGAGGCCTGAAGGGGGAAAACTGGAAGTCTCTTTCCGACCCGTATCGGATTGATAATATTCAGTTTATCAGGGCTTTTCCCAATCCGGCAGGTGGCACCCGGGTCTTTGCCGCGAACCATCAGGTGAAAATGAATTATACCGATGACGAGGGGGTCACCTGGCTGAAAAGCGAGGGCCTCACCTCCTATTTCACGGATTACAAATTACTGCGCGCTATAAGCCAGCCCGACGGAACCCTCTATCTGCTGGCCTGGAAATCAAGCTATCTGTACCTGTTCCGGTCGAAAGACCTGGGCACCAGTTTTCAGCGGATGGTAAGGACGGCGGGATCTGAATACAGTGACTTATGGACCAATCGTTTCGGAAAGGATTCGCTCTACCTGATCGACCGGAACCAGGTTTATAAAATGGCTGATTCCGTTACCTTCCAGAAAATTGCGGAAGTCCCCCTGAATTTTGCGGTTTCCGAAATCAGGCAGATACAATTGGCCGGATGCCAGACGGATTCTGCTGCTTTTTTATATGCTATGTACAGACTTGAGAAGGCCAGCCGCTTTTTCGGGGTGGATGATGATGGAAAAACCTGGAGGTTCCGGGGCGAAATCGCTGAAGGGCCCTTCATGTCCAACAGCTTCGGAGTATCGCCGACCGCACCCCGGCTGCTGGGTTTTGGCAGTATGGAGGCGTTCCGCAGTGAAAACGGGGGACCCACCTGGGTGCACGTTAATGGCTGGGGCGAGTATTACGCGGATATGAACGGAAAGCTCCACGCGGATATACCGGAAATCGAGTTTTTCAGAACACCTACCAACACGGATCTGACATACATCAGCACCGACGGTGGCACGTTTGTATCGGAGGACCAGATGAAGACGGTAAGGAATGTATCTCTTAAGGATCTCAATATCAGTCAGTATTATACAACTTATACCCATCGCACACGAAATAATGTCATTTATGCCGGCGCGCAGGACCAGGGGTTTCAGCGAGCCACAGAGACCAGTGAAGGCACCGTTTCCTTTGAGCAGACCATCAGCGGGGATTACGGGCACATTGTATCGGGCGACGGAGGGGTTTCTCTGTGGACCGATTATCCCGGCTTTGCGATGTATTATCCTGATGCAGCAGGCAGCAACGGCATGGCAACCTGGGATTTCAAGGGCAAGGAGCATTTCTGGATGCCTCCTTTGATGGCAGATCCCTATTTTCCAAACCGGTGCTGGATTGCCTGCGGCACGAGCACAACCGGGAACCACCTGTGGTTACTTGAATACAAGAGTGGCACTATTACTCATACCGAGATGCCGTTTGATTTCAGCGGTTTGAACAAGACCGCATGGATTTCGGCCATGGCCTGGTCTCCGATAAACCGGGATTATCGATATGTGCTGAATTCCGATGGCAAGCTGTTCTACTCAACCGACCGCGGGACTACCTGGACTGCCTCAACCAGCACCGGTCCGGGGTCGCACTACTTTTACGGGAATGCCATCGTGCCTTCGCCAAAGGATATCAACACCATTTATCTGGCCGGCAGTGGCTATTCCGGTAGTTCGGTCTGGGTATCGCACGACGGGGGAGAGACTTTTGCAAAAATGAATAATGGGTTGAAGAACACCCTGATATTTGAGATGGTTTCCAATGAGGACGGATCGTTATTGTTTGCCGCATCCCAGGTAGCGCCGTGGGTCTATGTAAAGCGTCTGGATAAATGGTTTGATTTGTCGGGAGTTGGTGCACCGCAGCAGACCTGGTGGTCGGTGGACTACGTGCCTTCGATGAAAACCGCCCGGTTTGGCACCTATGGCCGCGGCATCTGGGACTTTAGGATCGAAAGCTTCACCGGCATGGAAGAGATCCTGGCCGGCACAAAAAACATCTGTATAAAGACCTGGCCGAACCCTGCCAGTGACCAGCTGAATATCAGCCTGGATGAACACCTGACAGGCCGCACGGTTATCAGCCTGGTGGCACTGGACGGGAGGGTGGTGAAAACCGTCACCTATGCTGACGGAATCCCGCCGGAAAGCTTTGTAACGCTTAGCCTGACTAATGTTCCCGCGGGGATTTACGTGGTGAGGGTAGGGGGGCAGTTCAGTAAGGTAGTAATTGGCTCCGCTGCGCTTCGCTAAATGACTCGGCTAACGCCTCGCTAAATGACTCGGCTATCGCCTCGCTAATTGGCTCCCTGCGGTCGCTAATTGGTTCGCTGCGCTCACTAATTGGCACTGGCCCAATTAGCGCGAAGCGCCAATTAGCGAGGCGATAGCCGAGCCATTTAGCCGACCGCAGGGAGGCCAATTAAGGAGGCGTTAGCCGAGCCAATTATCCATTTGTGAAAGTATCCCGCGGTGCAACTCAGCAATCCTGAGCACGTCGCTGTTGCGGCGGGATGTGTTCCATGCGTAGCGTATGCGGGAGCGCCATTTCCGGTTCCAGAACATGTATTGGAGCATGTAAACGCCGGAGGGCAGGAGGGTGATCAGATAGGCTAACCAGATCCACCAGGTTTTGAAAATCAGTCCGATAATCAGGGTTTGGAGGATATAGAAAATGGGCATCATGACGGCCATGCTGAGCACATAGGCGACTGTGGCGCGGAATTGCGGATCTTTGAAAAGCTTGCGCGACAGCCATGCCGGTATGCGGAACAGGTGGTAGTTGTTGATCAGGGAATAGATGTGAAAAGGAAAACCCAGGGCAAGCCAGAAGGTGTTCAGCAATAGTTTTCCCGGGCCATACGGGGCATTTGCCGGAATATGGTGGCGATAATTGTGTTTTTTCATCAGGCCCTGATATTCGGTAATCTGATCGTTAAGCCGCGCTATCCCTTCGGGGTCCTCTTCACGCATCCTGCCGATGAGGCGGATCATCTCCTTGTCGCCCTCAAACTTATCGAACAGGGTTTTCGAGGGAAGATTGCGCAGCTTGCGGAAGCGGGCGCCGTATATCTGGCGAAGTTCCATAACCGAATCATATATATCCAGCCAGGGAATTTCGATCATGTGGGGCTCGATATTTTTCCGGATCCGGTTATTGAGCTCTTTTAGGGCGGCCTGGGGATCGGTACGGTAGGTATCCTTGAGGTCGGTAATGGTGATCGGGTCACCATAACTAACAGTTAGTCTTCCCCTTACATTATCGTAATGAGAATAATCGATTCCGGTGGGGATAATTTTCAGATTGAGGGTGAAGTCGGTGCTGTTTTCAGCCTCGAAGGCGATTCTTGCGAGCCCCTTTTTCAAGGGCCGGAAATAGCGCTGTGCATTATGGTTGCCCTCCGGAAAGAGGCAGAGTGGAGCGCCGGCACGGAGCACCCGGGCGCACTGTTCGAATACCTCCTGGTTTTTCTGCAGGTTTTCGTAACCGTCGCGCATCCGGTAAACGGGCATCATGTGGATGAAATTCAAAAAACGGCGAACGGGTTTTTTTACAAAGATGTCGGCGCGGGAGAGGAAGAAGGGCTGCTGTTTAAGGGTGGTTACAAATACCAGTGCATCCATGAGCGCGTTCTGGTGATTCGGTGCGAAGACCAGTGCCTCGCCGGGCTTGAATTTTTCACGGCCGCGCACTTCTGTGCGGCGGTAGAAGATATTTTTATAGGTGAACCTTATCCAGGGGCGGAGGATTTCGTAGAGGGGGGAGAAGGTTTTAACAGTTTTCATGATAAGGGCACAAGGGCACAGGGGCACGAGGGCACAAGGGGGGGTTACATGTTGGAGACTTTTTTTAGGGCGGGGATGTCGAGGAGGCTGATTTTGCGGCCGTGGAGGTCGATGATCCCATCGGATTTAAATTCGCTGAGGAGCCGGATAACAGATTCGGTGGCGGTTCCGACCATGTTTGCCAGTTCTTCGCGGGTAAGGGAAACCTGGAGTTCCTTTTTGGCATCCAGGCCGAAGGTTTCCATCAGGATCAGAAGAATTTCTGCGAGACGTTCCCGCACGGTCTTCTGTGCGATATCGGTAATAAAATTATTGGCTTCCCCGAGCTCGCGGCAGGTGAGCTGCATGAGCTGCATGGAGAAGGCGGGGTTTTCCTTAACGAGTTGAAACAGGTTTTCAGAGGGGATAAAGCAGACCACAGCATCCTCGATGACCTTTGCTGTAGTGCAGGCGAGCTCCTTGCTCAGAACCGAGCGGAAGCCGATAATGTCGCCCTCTTTGGCAAAGCGGATAATCTGTTCCTTGCCGTCTATACCCGTTTTGTAAATCTTAATGATACCGTTCTGTACGCAGTAGAACCCATTGATCCGATGACCTTCGTGGTAAATGATGTTTCCGCGCTTGTATACGCTGCACCCCTTGCCGAAATGGACGGAGTCCAGCTGCTCGGGTGTCAGCTCCTTAAAAATCGCATGTCCTTTCAGTATGCAATCATCGCAAATTGGCACATTCTGAAGGTTTTTCATTCGCCCCTCCATGGTATCGTTAGCTAAGCACCGGACGAAAAAACTGATTAATGTCACACTTGTCCGATTCACAAATATATATAATTTCATGTAACAGTATATTGCTGTAAAAACCGACAACATGAACAAAGAGATTTCAGTTTTCTGGAAGGGCGAAATGGCGTTTGAGGCGCTGATCGACGGGCATTCTGTTATGATGGATGCAACGCCTGCTGCAGGCGGAACAAACCAGGGTCCAACTCCAAAACCGCTGCTGATGGCTTCCCTCGGCGGGTGCACCGGCATGGATGTGATTTCACTGGCACGCAAGATGAGGCAGGAGGTAGAATCCCTCGAGATCAAATTGCAGGGCACGATCACCGAGGAGCACCCGATGCACTATACGGCCATTCACATGGTCTATATTTTCAAAGGGAAAGATCTCGATCCGGAAAAACTTCAGAAAGCCATCGATCTTTCGCAGGAGAAGTACTGCGGGGTGAATGCGACGCTGAAGAAGGGGGTAGCCGTAAGTTACGCAATAGAAATTCTTTAATTGGTTCGCTAACGCTCACTAATTGGGTCGGCTGACGCCTCCCTAAATGGCCTCCCTGCGGTCGGCTAATTGGCTCCCTTTGGTCGCTAATTGGGCCAGGGCCTAATTAGTGAGCGCAGCGAACCAATTAGCGAGGCGT
>CAYQFT010000089.1:0-14735 GCA_964416825.1 uncultured Porphyromonadaceae bacterium | reverse complement strand
TCCAGAAGATCAGCCTTGAGCGACGGCCCGTTGGCCAGAACAAACAGCTCATCGCCATCGGGCTTAATCCTTCTGAGACCGGAACGAAACCGGAAACGCAGAAAAACGCGTATCAGGCTGATGAAAGCCTGGTAAACCGATTCGACAAAGCGCTGAAAGCGCAATAGGCTGTAAAACATAACGCTGTTTTATGCGAAATTAACTAATTTCCGTTCCAAACCGATGGTAATGGACCACATGCTCAAAGGAGGAACCTGCGGAACAGGCCGCCCGGCGGAAACGGAGGCAGGCATGCCCGTGGTTTCCATCATTACGGTAGTGTTCAACTCCGAAACCCTCCTCGAACGGACCATCCAAAGCATCCTGGGCCAGACCTACCCGAATATCGAATACATTATCATTGACGGCGGCTCGAGGGACGGCACCGTGGAGATTATCCGGAAATACGAAGACCGGATTGCTTTCTGGATCTCTGAACCCGATAAAGGCCTCTATGATGCAATGAACAAGGGATTGGCCGCCGCAACCGGGGATTTTGTATGGTTTTTGAATTCGGGAGACCTGGTTTACGAGCCAACAACATTGGCAAAGGTTTTTGAGAAACCGACGGACGACCGACGACCGACGACCGACGACCGACGACCGACGTCCGTCATCCGTCATCCGTCATCCGTCATCTACTACGGCGACACCATGGTCGTTGATTCCAACTATCACGAGATCGGCCTCCGCCGGCTCCGGCCACCCGAACAGCTTACCTGGAAAAGCTTTCGCAAAGGGATGCTGGTCTGCCACCAGGCAATTCTTGTACACCGTTCGATAGCCGAACCCTATAATCTGAAGTACAGGTATTCGGCGGATTTTGACTGGGTGCTGAACGCTTTAAGAAGGGCACAGGGGCATGGGGGCACAGGGGCACAAGGGCACAAGGGCACAAGGGCACAGGAGCATGGGGGGATAAGGAATACCGGATTGATTTTGTGTGCGTTTCTGGATGGGGGGCAGTCGAAAAAGACCATAAGGGCAAGCCTGATTGAGCGGTTCGATATCATGCAGAGAAATTATGGGTTGATTCCTACGGTGCTGAGGCATGTGCCGATTGCGGTGAAATTTGTTTGGTATTTAATGATGAACCGGAGGTTTTAAGGCACAAGGCACAAGGCAAAAGGCACAAGGCACAAGGCACAAGGCACAAGGCAAAAGGCACAAGGCACAAGGTGCAAGGCGCAAGGCGCAAGTAAGGAGAAGGGTTAAAGGAGAAAGGTTTAAGGAATATTGGAAAAGGGTTTAGGCAGGAATTGCGCTGCAGGATTATGAATCATATACTAAGTTAAATCACTGTTTTATAACTATATAGCCATGAAATTAACATCCATCCTTTCCGGGTTTCTTAATACTTTTCACCTACTTGCGCCTTGTGCCTTGAGCCTTGTGCCTCGTGCCTTGCGCCTTGCGCCTCGTGCCTTGAGCCTTGTGCCTCGTGCCTTGAGCCTTGTGCCTCGTGCCTTGTGCCTTGTGCCCTTATGCCTTGTGCCATTGTTTTTGTCCGCCCAGATCCGCCCCCTCACCACCGTCTCCTGGCCCGAATCCGACAAGGACACGCTTCACTACACGGTAAAGGGCTACCGTCATGGCACCAGCGTTACGCAGCAGTTCAGGTTTCCGGAAGTGGAATACGTGGCCGGGGAGAAAATAACCTGGGACAAATACCATACTCCCGATGTGATTTACACCTGGCTGAAAAGGTGGGCGGTTGCCTATCCCGACCTGGTCGACCTGTATGAGGTTGGCTCTTCTTATGAAGGCCGCCCTATCATTCAGGTTACCCTGACCAACAAGAAAACCGGGAAGGATACCGACAAGCCGGCAGCCTATTTTGAGGGCGGCCGCCACTCCGGAGAAGTTACCTCCTCCGAGTCGGCTTTCTGGCTTTTAAACCATCTGCTTGAAAAGTATGGCAAAGATCCGGAAATTACTAAACTACTGGATACCAAAACAATATATATCAGGCCCGAGAATAATCCCGATGGGGCAAACATGTACCTGAACACCCCCTGGAGCAACCGGAGCACGGTCAGACCGACCGACAATGACGGCGACGGGCTCCTCGATGAGGATAGCGGCGAAGATCTTGACGGCGACGGCGTTCTGCGCTCCATGCGATGGATTGACCTCGAAAAAGGCACCCTCGCGCCGGATCCCCGTGATCCATCGGGCCGCGCCATGAAACGGGTTGTAAAAGGTCAGGGTATGTATATGACAGCTTCCGAAGGCTTTGATAATGATGGCGATAAACAGATCAATGAGGATGGCATCGGCGGCCTCGACCTGCACCGGAACTATCCTGAAAACTGGCGGCCCGAGGATGGAAAGGATTCTACTGGCAGGGGCTGGACGCAGGGTGGCGCCGGTGAATACCCCCTCAGTGAAACCGAAACCCGGGCAGTGTTCTCGTTCCTTATCACCCATCCGAATGTCTCGGTGGTGAATTCAATGGATACCCGCGTTCCGATGCACCTTCGCGGGCCCTCGGTGGCTTATTCATCCGAAGTGATGTTCGAGTCCGACCGCCGCCTGCTTGAATATTACGATACGCTCGGCATGAAAATTACCGGATATCCCTGGGCCGGTGATGTTTACAATGTTTACAACACCCACGAGCCGGTGAGCGGCTGGTCGGGCGACAGCACCAAACCGGAGCCGCTCTTCGGACATGGGCCCGATTTTGGGTACAGCTATTACGGCGCCATCTGGTATGGCGACGAGATCTGGAGTGGCGGCCCGGAAAAGGACCTGAACGGCGACGGCAAGAAAGATGAGCTCGATGCCCTGATCTGGGATGACTCCCAGAACGGCGGTCGGGGCTTTATGGAATGGAAACGCTATATCCACCCAACTCTCGGGCCCGTCGAGATCGGAGGAAATCATCCGAAGTTCTTCTCGCAAAACCCGCCGCCTGAACACCTCGAACCCTGGATCCGGAAGCAGGCCCTTTTTAATCTGGCCATGGCGAAGGATCTGCCTTCTCTCCTGTGGAAAAGTGGAAATGTGAAAATGTTGAAGAGGTACGCTGATTCAACCGATTATCAGATAACAGTGAGCTGGGCGAATACCGGCAGGATTCCGACAGCCCTGAAAATGGCCGACCGCGTGAAAATCGTTCAGAAAGATCAGGTTAAGCTTGAATTTGATAAAAAACTCACGGAAGGAGATTCTCCAAAAATTAAGATCGTGGATCCCAAAACCCGTGACAAGGTCCGGTACTTCGATCACCTTTGGCAAAACCAGTCACAAACCGCAACCTTCACCGTTCGAACCTATACGAAGGAGCCGGTGAAAGCAACGGTAAAGATGGTCTCGACAAGGGGAGGGGTGCTGGTGAAGGAGATGACGCTCGAGTGAGGGGAGGTGAGGCGTTGTGAGGAATGGTGAGGAGTGGTGAGGCGTTGTGAGGAGTGGTGAGGAGAGGTATAGGATGGAGTCCGCTATCAATTGCCCCTCAGTTTTAGTTAGGGGATTATTTGATATAACCATATCATTTTTATGCCTTTAGGCCTATTTCAAATAAATAATCCTGATGATCGGATTATCATTAAGATCGCTAGCATCGGTTAAGCTCCTGAGCTCATCAATATAATTCCTGGTTCTCAGGCTGGTTTTATCCGCTGTTCCTGATGCGAAAAATTCTTTTAGATCCGATATCTGAAGGACTGAACACCAGGTCTTATCGTCCATCTGAAATCCGGTAAAGGGTAAATCGAACCCGTCAAGATCGTTCAGCGGTCCATGGATTTTTGATATTCCGTCAATCAAGCTGGTTTTTGGTGGTAAGCGAAAAGTTTCACCGGTCATTTTATTGAAGGCCATGATTCCGTACTCTTCGTCTTTCCCGGTAGCCATAAACAGATACTTTCGGGTCTCGCAAAAAGGGTATACCGAAAGTTCTTTTTTATTTGAGGTCATAAAAAGCTTCTCTTCCGTTATCGATCTTTCTCCGCAACCAAGGACCATCAAGGGAGTAATCCTTAGATCAGGATCCAATTGATACAGCGTGTCATTCGCGGCTTTCATAAAATGAATTCGTCCCCCGGATGGATAAAAAGCCGTGTAAACCAGCGAAAAATCTCTGTCGGATTGCTGAACCTCCATGTCAATTCTTAAAACAGTATCAGCCTTAAGATTAGCGACATTCCAGGCCAACATAGCCGGATAGCACTTCTGACCGGAATTCAAGCGAGCCTCATACGAAATCAGTTTTTCGGAATTCAAGAACAGAAAGCCTGAAAGGAAAGAAATGCTAAACTGTGCCTGACACTTGAAATCCCCATTCGTTGTATACAGTTTTACCCCCTCTCCCAAACCTCCGATGGCAACAAACCGGTTATCCTGGCTAACATCCCAGTAGGCAAATCGGACATACTCACCCGGGCCCCTGCCCTGCCTGCCAATCTGTCGTAAGAACTTTCCCTGTTTGTCAAAAACCAGAATTCGCGATTGTCTGGAATCCCGAATATAATAGTTACCACCTGATTTAACCATCAGCCAGCCACCCAGCAGGCAATCCGGACTAGTTTCCAACTTGACATATTCAGCACGATCAGCCAGTTCGCTTAATCTTAAAACCCTCTCCCGATTCAAACCACCAAGGATATCAACCAGCGGCAAATCTTTTTTTCCCCCGGATGAACAAGAGGAGACTGTGAAACAAAAAAGAGTAATGACTCCGGAAAGAAAACGGAAATGTTTCATGGTACTGGATTTTGGTATGAACTGGGTGGGACAGGCAAAAATAGGAAAAGTCACCATCCCTCACCATCCCTCACTACACCTCACTACACCTCACTACACCTCACCAAACCTCACCTTTTTCCGCCTGAACTCAACAGCAGCATAAACCACAACCATCAGCAACAGAAGAATGCTGCCCACCAGGCTGACAAGCTGCCCGGTCTTCAGGGATTTCGGTTCAAAACGGAATTCGATGGTATGTTTGCCGGCCGGGATCACCATGGCACGCAGGGTATAATTTGCCCGGACATGGGGGGTTTCTTTACCGTCGACAAAGGACTTCCAGCCATATGGGTAATAGATCTCTGAGAAAACAGCAAGCCGGTTCTGGCTGGCTTCAGCCGAATATTTTAAGTAGTTGGGCTTGTATTCAACCAGTTGCAGTACATCGGGCTGAGCACTTGGAGTTATTGTTGCTGGCAGGCCGGTCACCTGATCCTGGAACCGCTTATCGATAACCGCTTCACTGCCAAGCGGCCGGGTGCCCAGGGCCGCGAGTTCGTCATTGGCATTGGCCGCCCAGTGAATCCGGTCGACAAACCATGCATTTCCCAAGGCAAATTCATTCCCGACAGGTATCTGGGGTGATACGATGAGAGAACGGGCATTCAGCATGGCCAGGACCGGCATGCCCGACAAGGCCTGATTGAATGCCTCGAATGTGGGCTTGTCCTGCATGATTGCCTTTAACTGCTGTGCGTTCGGCCCAAGATACTGATCAATTAGGTCCTGGTACCTGCCCAGCTTGGCTCCGTGGTAACCCCCGATGGATTTATGGTGTCCGGAGGCGCGGCCGCTGCGGAACGGATCGGCAGTAATGTCAAAAACCCGATAGCTGAGGTCCTTGTTTTTCAGGATGTTTTCATCAGCCGGCCAGGCTTTCATAGCCTCAGCATACTGACGCTTGCTTGTAAAATCATCATTCGTCAGGTATCTTTTCCCCACCGACCAGAGGTCAAAAAGCATCAGCAGGGCCAGCCCGATATAGAGGTACTCCTTTTTCATTTTAGCCCGAAGTGAATACCACAGCAATCCGGCTGCCAACAGTACAAAAACCAGCGTCCGCAAAGCATCCCGGCGGGCAAGCGCGATACGGTCAAGCCTGACGGCATCGCGGAACCAGTCGACCGGCATCTGGGCGGCATCCTGCGCCGCTACAAATGATCCGGCCAGGGTTGGAATCAAGGCATAGAGAAGTGCAATTCCACCGGCAATCCCCGTCCCGATAAATAGTTTTCGCTGTTTTACCTTAACCTCAGCATCCCAGCTGAACCAGTCCCTCACTGCAAGAAACGCCAGCAATGGGATGGCTACCTGAGCTATAATCAATGAATTGGTAGCATCACGGAATTTTGAGAAGAGGGGAACATTGTTGACAAAAAACTCCGTTAAGCCCATGAAGTTTTTACCCCAGGCGAGCATCAGGGACAGGACAATTACAATGGCCAGCCACCACTTTTTCTTTCCCCGGATGATCACCAACCCCAGGATTGCCAGGAAAATGGTTATCGCCCCGATGTAATGTGATCCGCCGGTAAATGGCTGGTTGCCCCAATAGGTAGGAACCTGCTTCGTATAGTCGCGGGCCTGGGCTACCTGATTAGCCTGCAGCGCCTTATAGAGATTTGAGTTTGTTCCGACATCCGTAGAGCCGCCTCCTCCGTAAAGGTTCGGTATGAAAAGGTTCATCGTCTCCCCGATCCCGTAACTCCACTGTGTGATGTATTCCAGATCCAGCCCTTTTGTCTGTCCTGTTTCCTTTACCAGTTCCGAATTTCCGCGGGTGGTCTCCTTTGAGTATTCATACGTGGTAAGGAGGTTGGTCATGTTTGGAAGCACGGCCAGGATGACTGCGGCAAACAGGACCAGGCCCGATTTGACCAGGTGATCGAAATATTTCTCTTTGATGGCATACACAAGCTCCACCAGGAAATAGACAATCAGGATCATCCCGGTATAGTAGGATACCTGTACGTGGTTGGTAACCAGCTGTATGCCGAACCCTATGGCGGTTATCAGTCCGCCGATCAGATACTTTCTTTTAAAAACCAGCAGTACCCCGGCTATCACGGGTGCCATATAAGCGATCGCATAAATCTTGCTGACATGACCGGCTCCGATCAGCTGCAGGTGGTGAGAGCCAAACCCAACCGCAATGGCCCCGGCCAGGGCCAGCCATTTATCGAGCTTAAGCGTCCTCAGGAGGAAATAAAATCCGAGCATGCACACAAAAAGGATTGCAACCGTGTAACCCGGCAGGAACAGCTTGAAGGCATGAAACAACCATTGGAACACGTTCCTCGACGGGGCGCTCTTGATCTGATAGGTTGGCATTCCGCTGAAGCTGGAATTGGTCCAGGCGGAGTATTCCCCGGTTTGCTTCTGGAACTGATTTACCTCGGACGCCATGTTCTTCGCCTGAACGATATCGTTCTGAAACAGGGTTTTACCTTCAAAAACCGGGCTCATGAAAGCCAGTGCCAAAACTGCCATGATGGCGACCATCAGGAGCTCGGGCAACACACTACGCAATAGCTTTTTCATACCTTTACAATATTAATTGGCCTCCCTTCGGTCGGCTAAATGGTTCGCTGCGCTCACTAATTGGTGCTTCGCACTAATTGACGCCCCTGGCTCATTAGGGCTTTAGCCCACAATTAGCCGACCAACGGGAGGCCAATTAGCGAGCGAAGCGAGTCATTTAGTGAGCGAAGCGAATTATTTATTTTAACAGGTTCTTCAAACTTACTTTACTACCCACTAACTCGCGAAGGATGGCAATGGGCACCCGTTCCTGCTCCATCGTATCGCGGTTCCGGATCGTCACCGTATTATCCTGGCTGGTCTGGTGGTCAACGGTTACACAATAGGGCGTTCCGATCGCATCGTGGCGGCGGTAACGTTTGCCTATTGAATCCTTTTCATCGTACTGGCAGTAAAAATCGAATTTCAGGTCATCAATGATCTGGCGTGCAATTTCCGGCAGCCCATCCTTCTTGACCAGCGGGAAAACGGCAAGTTTAACGGGGGCCAGCGCCGGCGGAAGCTTCAGAACGGTCCTGATATCGGTGCCGCCCTCTGCCGTGGGCGCCTCTTCCTCGTGGTAGGAAGCCGCGATCACCTGCAGGAAGGTGCGGTCAACCCCGATGGAGGTCTCAATCACATACGGTATATAAGATTCATTGGCCTCAGGATCAAAATACTGGATCTTGCGGCCCGAGAATTCCTGGTGACGGCTCAGGTCAAAATCCGTGCGGGAATGAATCCCCTCAACCTCCTTGAACCCAAACGGGAAGCGGTATTCGATGTCGGTGGCGGCATTGGCGTAATGCGCCAGCTTTTCATGGTCATGGAACCGGTAATCAGCCGGATTGAAACCCATGCCGCGATGCCACTTGATCCGGATATCCTTCCAGATCTCAAACCATTTCAATTCCTCGCCCGGCTTCACAAAGAACTGCATCTCCATCTGCTCGAATTCGCGCATCCTGAAAATGAACTGCCGTGCCACAATCTCATTCCGGAACGCCTTCCCGATCTGCGCGATACCAAACGGGATCTTCATCCGCCCGGTTTTCTGCACATTCAGGTAGTTCACGAAAATCCCCTGCGCGGTTTCCGGACGCAGGTACACCTTGAGGGCTCCCTCGGAGGTAGAACCCATCTCGGTGGCAAACATCAGGTTAAATTGCCTTACTTCCGTCCAGTTGCGGGTACCGGAAACAGGACAAACGATCTCATTATCAACTATTATTTGACGAAGTTCGTCCAAATTACTGTCATTCAGGGCTTTGGCAAAACGCTCATGCAGGGCGTCATATTTAGCCTGAATCTCCAGAACCCGTCCGTTCGTCTGACGAAACATGACTTCGTCGAAAGTTTCCCCGAAACGCTTCCGGGCTTTCTCAACCTCCTTGTCAATTTTGCCTTCCAGTTTGGCCAGCTCCTCCTCGATCAGCACATCCGCACGATACCGCTTCTTCGAATCCTTGTTGTCAATCAGCGGATCGTTGAAAGCGTCAACATGCCCCGAGGCTTTCCATATGGTGGGGTGCATAAAAATGGCGGAATCGAGCCCAACCACATTTTCATGCAGCAGAACCATAGAGTCCCACCAGTATTTCTTGATATTGTTCTTGAGCTCAACACCGTACTGTCCATAATCATAGACGGCACTCAGCCCGTCATAAATCTCCGAGGACTGAAAAACAAAACCGTACTCCTTGCAGTGCGATACGAGCTTCTTAAATACTTCTTCCTGATTCATAGTGTATATATAATCGGTATATCGGCCTCAAAAATAGGGGAAATCCTTAATTTTACCCGATTTTTGCCACCATGGAACACAAAACAGATTTTTTAGTGATCGGAAGCGGCCTTGCAGGAATGTCCTTTGCCCTGCAAGTAGCAGATCACGGCAAGGTTATCCTGATTTCCAAAACCATACTTGAGGAGACGAATACCTGGTATGCCCAGGGTGGCATTGCTTCCGTGATGTATGCGCCGGACAATATGGAGAAGCACGTGCAGGATACCCTTATCGCCGGTGACGGGCTCTGCGATGAGAAAATAGTCAGGATGGTGGTAGAAGAGGCTCCCGAACAGATTGAGAAGCTGATCGAATGGGGGGCAAATTTCGACCGCAATACCGATGGAAAGTTCAACCTGAACCGTGAAGGCGGCCATTCGGAGCACCGGATCCTGCATCACAAGGACAATACCGGCGCCGAAATCATGCGCGCCCTGTCCAGCAATGTACGGAACCACCCGAACATCACCATTCTTGAAAAATCCTTCGCCCTCGACCTGATTACCCAGCATCATCTGGGCAGACCGGTCTTCCGGGGAAATCCCGATATTGAATGCTTCGGCGCCTATACCCTGAATATCGAGACCAACAAGGTTGAGACGATTCTTTCCAAGGTAACTCTCCTGGCTACCGGCGGCAGCGGTTTTATTTACCAGACTACCACCAACCCCCCGATCGCTACCGGCGATGGGATCGCGATGGCTTATCGGGCCAAGGCCTATGTTGCCAATACAGAGTTCTTCCAGTTTCATCCCACCAGCCTCTATAATCCGGGGGAAAGGCCCTCTTACCTCATTACCGAGGCTGTACGGGGGTTTGGTGGAATTCTCAAAACACAGGATGGCTTCGAATTCATGAATAAATATGATCCACGGGGCTCACTGGCCTCCAGGGATATCGTCGCCCGGGCCATCGATACCGAACTGAAAAACCGCGGCGAGGATTATGTCCTGCTGGACTGCACGCATCTCGATGCAGACGAGCTGAAAGACCATTTCCCCAACATTCACAAGAAGTGCCTGTCAATAGGAATCGACATGACCACCCAACCTATTCCGGTGGTTCCGGCAGCCCACTATCTTGGAGGTGGAATTTATACCGATGAGAACGGACAGACCACCATCCGCAACCTTTATGCTGCGGGTGAAGTGGCCTGCACGGGTCTTCACGGTGCCAATCGCCTGGCATCCAATTCTTTGCTTGAAGCGGTTGTGTTTGCCAACCGGGCGGCAACAGACTCAATCGGTAAAATTCAGGAAATAAACTGGCAGAAGGGAATCCCCAAATGGGATGATACCGGCACAAAGATACCCGAAGAGATGGTTCTCATCACCCAAAGCACCCGCGAACTGCAGTCCATCATGACCAACTATGTCGGGATTGTCCGCACGAATGCCCGCCTTAAGCGTGCCATCGACCGGATCTACATATTATACAGGGAAACGGATGAGCTCTATGCCCGGTCAACCGTGTCGGTGAAACTGTGCGAACTCAGGAATGCCATCAAGGTAGCCTACCTGATTGTGAAGCATGCACGGCAGAGGAAAGAGAGCAGGGGGTTGCACTATAACCTGGATTATCCCAGAAAATAAGGCAGAAGGCACAAGGCGCAAGGCGCAAGGCACAAGGCGCAAGGTGCAAGGAAGGTGAACGAACCCTCACTTGTGCCATGCGCCTTGCGCCTTGTGCCTTAAAATTCTCTAAACCCAATAATTTCTCTGACCTCCCTCAGCGTCTTCCCTGCGCTCTCGCGGGCCTTTTCAGCGCCCAGCTTGACCACTTTCTGCAGGTACGCGGAATCGTTGCTGATTTCCAGGATTCGTTCGCGGATCGGCAGGGTAACTTTAAGGATATCTTCGGCGAGCTGCTTTTTGAGATCTCCGTAGCGGATTTCACACTCCGAATAAAGATGTTTGAAATGGGCAACGGTATCAGGGGTACTTACCACGTCCATTAGAGCAAAAAGATTAGTAATCGGCTCAGCAGGTTTCTGGTGCTTTTTGGTTGGACCGCTGTCGGTTACAGCGCTCATAACCTTTTTCCGGATCGTTTTTTCGTCGTCGGCCAGGTTCACCGCATTGCCTTCGGATTTCCCCATCTTGCCGGTGCCGTCGAGCCCCGGAATCTTGATCAGGTTACCGGTGAAACTGAAGCCCTCCGGCTCGGGAAAGAATTCAACTCCATAGATCGTATTGAAACGGCGCGCAAACTTCCGGGCCATCTCAAGATTCTGTTCCTGGTCCTTGCCCACCGGCACCTTGTTCGCGCGATGAATGATAATATCTGCTCCCATGAGCACCGGATAGGTAAGCAATCCGGCATTCACATTATCGGGCTGTTTCCTTACCTTATCCTTAAAGGAAGTGGTACGCTGAAGTTCACCCACATACGCATTCATGTTCATCAGGAGATACAATTCGGCAATCTCCGGAACATCGCTTTGTACATAGAGTGTGGCCGCTTCAGGATCAATGCCGCAAGCCAGGTACTCCGCCAGAACCGTCCGCACATTGCCATGCAGGTCGGCCGGCGTGGGATGGGTGGTGAGGGAATGCCAGTCGGCTACAAAAAAATAGCAGTTATATTCCTGCTGCATCTTAACAAAGTTGCGGATAGCTCCGAAATAGTTGCCCAGGTGGAGATTCCCGGTTGATCGTATGCCGCTGAGTACTGTTTCCTTCATGCTGATTTTGTCCTTTCTGAAACCGGGGCAAAGATAGGAATTCCTCCTTTAGTTGGGTTTGATTACCTTTGGGAGTCCAATTAACCGACAGGAGGAGCGTTATGGATTCAACAAGGATGCTGAAAATTTCACGGCTGATCCAAAAGGAGCTGGCCGAATATTTCCGTGAAACCGGGAAAGAACTGGGACAGGGGAGCCTGATCTCCGTCACGGCGGTTCGCATTAGTCCCGATCTGGGTCAGGCCAGGGTATACCTTAGCATTTTCCCCTCTGCCAAAGCCGAACCGGTTGTGAAGGACCTCGAAAGCCATGTGAAAACCATCCGGTTTGAACTGGGAAAGAAAATCGCCAAACAGGTTCGCCACATACCCGAGCTCCGCTTTTATATCGATGATTCGATGGACTATGCCGAACGGATAGACGTGCTGCTGAAGCAATGAATCTCCCCCTCTTTATAGCCATCCGGTACCTGAAGGCCCGGCGATCAAGGCATATAATCAACTGGATATCAAGAATTTCAGTTGCCGGAATCACCCTTGGCACAATGGCTCTCATTATCGTTCTTTCCGCGTTCAACGGACTGGATCACCTCATTCGCTCCCTGTTTAATTCCTTCGATCCGGAAATTAAGATCACGGTGGTTGAGGGTAAAACCTTTACGGCTGATTCTGCCCGCCTCGAAAGCCTCTCCAAAATTCCGGGAGTAGCCATCTGGTGCAGTGTGCTTGAGGAAAATGCATTGCTGAAATACGGCGACCGGCAGGCGGTTGCCACTCTTAAAGGGGTTGGGCCTGAGTTTGAACAGATCTCGGGCATTGATACCATGCTGATGGATGGGGAATTCAAACTGGACAGGGAAGGGGTTCCGATGGGAGTTATGGGGCAGGAACTGGCCGGGCAGCTGGGCATCGGGCTAAATTTTATCAACCCGGTTCATGTGTATGTCCCCAGGCGCACCGACAAAATCATTCTGGATCCCAGCCGTGCGATCAGTCACCGGTACCTTTACCCTTCCGGGGTTTTTGCAGTTCAGCAGGAGTACGATTCAAAATATTTTATTGTCCCCCTTGATTTTGCGCGCGATGTATTCGGGTACAAAAACGAGGAAATGAGCGCTATCGAGGTCGGCTTAACCGGCACCGTCCGCACAGGGCAGGTCAGGTCCGATATTGCCCGCCTCTTTGGCGATGGCTATGAGGTTGCGGGCCGGCTGGAGCAGCACACAGAGTTTTACCGCGTGATGGCTTCTGAAAAATGGGCGATTTTTTTGATTTTAGGCTTCATCCTGATCATTGCCTCGTTCAATACGATCTCTTCTCTCACATTACTGATGCTGGAAAAGAGGCCAGACATGCAGATGATTCAGGGCCTGGGTGCAACCCGGGCTGCTGTCCGCCGTATTTTCCTGTGGGAAGGAGTGCTGGTTACCGGGATCGGTATGATTTCCGGCCTGATACTGGGGGCGCTCGTCTGCCTGCTGCAGCAGTGGCTGGGTATCGTCAGGTTTCCCTCTTCCGGCTCCTTCGTAGTGGATATCTATCCGGTGAGGCTGCTCTTCACCGACTTTCTGGTGGTAACCGGAATGGTTGGGCTCGTGGGGCTGCTGGCCGCCTGGGTCCCTCTAAGGGTTATGAAAAAACGTTATTTTGCTCCGGGCTCAGCCGATGAATAGGCTGGCATCTCCCCCCATCGATCCACAATAAAACTGATCAGGCTTTCAACCTCTTCAAAGGTTTCTGCCCTGAGAAGCCTGACCCGCGTCTCCTTGTAATCCGGAAGGCCCTTGAAACAGACTGCAAAAAAACGCCGCATCGACCGTACGGCCCGGGGTTCTTCCCGTCCGGGTGTTACGAGGGCGATATGGTCCCGCAGCAGACCGGCCTGCTCCCTGACTGTCAGTGGGGGAAGCAGCTCCCCGGTATCGAGATAATGACGCGCTTCACGAAAGATCGCCGGCCGGGCAATTGCGGCACGGCCGATCATCACGGCATCGACGCCGTACCGGTCAAATGCCTCCTTTGCCCTGATCGCGGAATCTATGTCACCGTTGCCGATGATCGGTATATGCATTCTGGGGTTGCTCTTCACCTCACCGATCAGGGTCCAGTCGGCCTCCCCGGTGTACATCTGGGCACGTGTCCGGCCGTGGATCGTGAGGGCAGCAATCCCTGTATCCTGCAGCCTTTCGGCCAGTTCAACAATGATCTTGCTGCTGTCGTCCCACCCGAGCCTTGTCTTAACCGTCACCGGCAGGCGGGTTGCTTTAACCACTTCGGATGTCATGCGGATCATCAGCGGAATATCCCGAAGAAGGCCGGCTCCCGCACCTTTCATCGCAACCTTTTTAACTGGGCATCCGAAATTCAGGTCGATAAGGTCGGGGCCATGCTCCTCAGCAATCGCTGCAGCCTCCACCACCGGTCCGATCTCACGGCCATACAGCTGGATGCCGTAAGGGCGCTCCTCCGGGCTGATCTCCATCTTTTTTAGCGTGGAGTTAACGTTCCGGATCAACGCATCGGAAGAGACAAACTCAGAGAACATCAGGTCAGCGCCAAATCGCTTGCACATGAGCCGGAACGGGGGATCCGTGACGTCTTCCATCGGGGCCAGCACCAATGGCCTTTCAGGTAATTGTATCGGGCCGATCTTCATGCCGCAAATGTAGCATAATCAGCTTCATCCCGAAATTTTGTACTTTCACCCGTTTATAGAAGACCGATTGAGAACTTTTTGTGCCATACTGATTCTTTGGATCGCTTCGAGCTTGATCGGGGTGGGTCAGACGACGGATGACCGACGACGGACGACGGACGATAGCCTGAAGACGACGGATGACCGACGACGGACGACGGACGATAGCCTGAAGATGACGGATGACCGACGACGGACGACCGACGATAGCGTGAAGGCAGCAGACGACCGACGACAGACGACGGACGACAGCCGGAAGAG
>CAYQFT010000088.1:0-15039 GCA_964416825.1 uncultured Porphyromonadaceae bacterium | reverse complement strand
CCCTGCCCTGGATGGCATTTGGATATGAGGTTGAGCTGACTCCGCTGCAGGTTCTCAATTTTTACAATGCGATTGCCAATAACGGAAAAATGCTGAAACCCAGGCTCGTACGATATCTGAAAAGCAACAGTCAGCCGGTACGTGTATTCAAAACCGAAATACTCCAGAATTCAATCTGTTCCGATGAGACCCTGAGAACTGTCCGCGATATGCTTGAAGGCGTAGTGCTGGAAGGGACGGCAAAAAACCTGAAAAACGATTTGTACTCCATAGCCGGAAAGACTGGTACCGCTGTTATGGCCCAAGGGTCAAAAGGATACAAGAACGATGGGGGACAAAAAGATTACCGGGCCTCCTTTGTCGGTTATTTCCCGGCAAACAACCCCAAATACAGTTGCATAGTGGTCGTTACCAAGCCGAAGGGCCCCAGCTTTTACGGAAACGTGGTTGCAGGGGGTGTGTTCAAGGCCATCGCAGACAAGGTGTATTCCACAAACCTCGACCTCCAGTCCAGCCTTGTGCAACCAAAGGATTCACTGGTCAATAAAATCCCGTTTGTGAGTCCCGGAAATCAGAGTGATATCAGCTTTTTACTGTCAGAGCTTCACATACCATTCGATGGAGTTAAAAGGGATGACCCTTGGGTAGAGGTGCTTCGTGAAGAATCAAAGCTCAGGATTGAACCGATAAAGCCAGAGCCGCTGCTGTTCCCCGACCTTATCGGGATGGGGCTCAGGGATGTGCTGCCGGTTCTGGAAAACATGGGCTACAAGATCAGGGTTAAGGGATCCGGCAGGATTTTCAGTCAGACCCCGGCAGCGGGAACACCCCGGGATTCCGTGGGCATTGTTGAACTTCAACTCAGTGTCCAATGAAAAGGCTCCTTGAAATCATCGACGGCATCCGGGTCCTGGAACTCCGGGGAAATCCGGAGACAGGCATAACCGGGCTGACGCTCGATTCAAGGTCGGCCGGACCGGGGATGCTTTTTGCAGCCATACGGGGAACCCAAACGGACGGTCACCGATATATAAACTCAGTGATCGAAGCAGGTGCAGCAGCGGTTCTGTGCGAAGAGATCCCCGAACTGGCCAGCTCAAATATTGTTTTCATCAGGGTTGAAAGCGTAGCACAGGCAATCGGCCACGTGGCTTCTGCCTTTTTTGATCACCCAACTCATCATCTTAAGGTTGTGGGCGTTACCGGGACAAACGGAAAGACCACCATTGCTTCGCTGCTGTGGCGGCTGACTGAGAACCTGGGTTATCCGTCAGGACTCCTCTCAACGATCAGCGTTAAAATTCATGATTCCTCTGCGGATGCCACGCATACCACTCCGGATGCCATCACCATTCAAAAGAATATGGCCGCCATGGCCGAAGCCGGTTGTACCTATGCATTTATGGAGGTGTCCTCCCATGCCCTTGACCAGGGTCGTGTCAACGGGATCCGCTTCGCAGGAGGGATTTTTACCAACCTGACGCGAGACCATCTCGATTATCACCATGATTTTCAGTCCTATCTGAAAGCAAAAAAACTCTTTTTCGATCAGCTTCCGAGGGAGGCTTTCGCCCTCACTAATTCCGAAGACCGCAACGGCTCCGTTATGATGCAGAATTGTGCTGCACGCAAATACACATATTCCACCCAGGGGGCTGCTGATTTTGCTGTCAGGCTTACGGAGCAGCACCTCGATGGCATGCAGCTTCTGATCAATGGCCGCGAATCCTGGACACGCTTTGTCGGGCGATTTAATGCTTCAAATCTGGCAGCCGTTTACGCTGCAGCCATCCTGCTGGGATTAGGAGAGGAAGAGGTGTTACGGCAGATAAGCCTGCTGACTCCGGTGGAGGGACGGCTGGAAACCATACCGCTCGGAAACCATTGCATCGGGATCGTGGATTATGCACATACCCCGGATGCACTGGAGAATGTGCTGAAGACGCTTCAGGAACTGCGGGTGAAAAATGCCCGGATTATTACGGTTTTCGGAGCAGGCGGCGACCGCGACCGCGGAAAGCGGCCGCTGATGGCTGAAATGGCCTGCCGTTACAGCGACCAGGTAATAATAACTTCTGATAATCCGCGCACCGAGGATCCAGAATTCATTATCGGCGAGATTCTCAAAGGGGTTCCGGCCGGAAAAGAGCGCAGTGTCCTCAGCATAGCCAACCGGCATGAGGCCATAAAAACCGCCGTAGCGCTGGCACGTGAAGGTGACATTATTCTCGTGGCCGGCAAGGGCCACGAAACCTATCAGGAAATCAACGGGGTGAAGCACCACTTTGATGACCGGGAAGAACTAAAAGGACTGATGACCGATGACGGACGACCGCCGCAGAGCAATAACCGGCAACCGGTAACCGGTAACCGGCAACCAGATAACCAGTAACGAGCAACATATGTTTTACGCATTGTTTTCCTGGCTAAAAGAGTACGACTTCCCCGGAGCTGGGCTGTTCCAGTACATCTCGTTCCGGTCGGCACTGGCACTGATTACGGCCCTTTTCCTGTCGACCATGATCGGGAAAAGAATGATTAACTATTTAAGGATTAAGCAGGTAGGCGAATCAGTGCGTGATCTGGGTCTCGAGGGTCAGATGCAGAAGGCGGGAACTCCCACGATGGGCGGTCTGATTATACTGGTGGCACTCCTGGTGCCGACCCTGTTATTTGCCAAGCTGAACAATATTTATATCATCCTTATGCTGGTCACCGCCATCTGGCTGGGGTTCATCGGCTTTCTGGATGATTATATCAAGGTTTTTAAAAAGAATAAGGAAGGACTGGCTGCAAAATTCAAGGTGGCCGGCCAGGTAAGCCTGGGCCTTGTGGTAGGTCTGGTGATGTTTTTCCAGGAAGACCTGGTGATCGGAGAAAAGATCCCGATTAAAACCGCGGATGTGGTAAGCACCGATAGTGTCATACATGCAGGAGCCCCGGAAGGGTCCGTCATTAAGTATGTTGAGCGGCGGGCTACCACTACAACCATTCCTTTCATAAAGGACAATGAATTCGACTATAAATGGCTTACCGCGTGGATGGGGGATACCGAAGGCAAGTGGACTTGGGTGGTTTTTGTGGTCCTTGTGATCCTGATCATTGTGTTTATAAGCAACGGCGCCAATATAACCGATGGCCTGGATGGCCTCGCAACGGGAACATCTGCGATAATCGGGGCCACCCTCGGGATATTGGCCTATGTATCAGGCCACTATGAGATTGCAGATTACCTGAATATTATGTATATCCCGAATTCAGGTGAACTGGCGGTATTTGTTTCCGCCTTTATCGGGGCCACTGTTGGATTTCTCTGGTACAATTCCTATCCGGCCCAGATTTTCATGGGAGATACGGGAAGCCTGGCCCTGGGAGGGATCATTGCCGTTTTTGCCGTGCTGATCCGCAAGGAACTTCTGATCCCGATTCTGTGCGGCATTTTCCTAGTCGAGAATTTTTCCGTGATCCTGCAGGTGGGCTGGTTCAAATACACGCGCAAGCGCTTTGGCACCGGACGGCGGATTTTCCTGATGTCGCCGCTCCATCACCATTTTCAGAAAAAGGGATACCCTGAGGCCAAGATCGTTACGCGTTTCTGGATCGTTGCACTGCTGCTGGCAGTTATAACCATAGTAACACTAAAAATCCGATAGGTGCCTGAAACAATAGCCATACTGGGAGCCGGTGAAAGCGGCGTAGGATCAGCCATCCTGGCGAAGAAGCAGGGGATGCGGGTTCTTGTTTCCGATGCCGGAAAGATCAAGCCTGAATACCAACAGACGCTGGAGGAGTATGGGATTGAATTTGAAGCGGGCGGGCATACTGAATCGAGAATTCTTACAGCTGATAGGGTGGTCAAAAGTCCGGGCATTCCGGATAATGCGCCCCTGATCAAGAAGCTGCACGAAGCCGGGATTCCCGTGATTGCCGAGCTGGAATTCGCAGCTCCGTTCACCAAGGCACGTCATATCTGTATTACCGGCAGCAACGGTAAAACCACCACCACCCTGATGACCTACCATATTCTCAGCAAGGCCGGATTAAATGTGGGACTTGGCGGGAATATCGGTAAAAGCTATGCCCGGCAGGTTGCAGAGGAGAACTTCGACATATATGTACTGGAGGTCTCCAGCTTCCAGCTCGACGGGATGTATGACTTCCGCGCCGATATTGCCATCCTGATGAATATCACCCCGGATCACCTCGACCGGTATGATTACAAGTTTCAGAACTATATAGACAGCAAGTTCCGGATTCTGCAGAACATGCGGCCGGAAGACTATTTTATTTTTTGTGGTGACGATCCCGTTACCCGCGACGAGCTCACAAAGAGAACCATCATTCCTCAGCAACTCCCGTTTGGTTTCGACCGTGAATACCGGCCCGGAGCCTGGGTATCCGAGGAGCAGTTTAACATAGACATTAATAACAACCCGTTCAATATGTCAATTTTTGATCTTTCAATGCAAGGTAAGCACAATGCCTACAATTCCATGGCCTCCGGGATTGCATCGCGCGTGCTGGATATCCGCAAGGATACCATTCGTGAGAGCCTGACTGATTTCCAGGGTGTTGAACACCGACTGGAGCCGGTCATCAAGGTCCACGGCATCGAGTTTATCAACGATTCAAAGGCAACCAACGTGAATTCCACCTGGTATGCTCTTGAATCCATGAAAGGCAAGGTGGTATGGATCGTCGGCGGGATTGACAAGGGCAATGATTATTCAATGCTCTATTCGCTTGTCAGGGAAAAGGTTAAGGCAATCGTTTGCCTGGGTAAGGACAATACGAAGATCCATGAATCCTTTTACAATGTGGTGGACACTATCGTCGACACGGACAGCATGGAAGAAGCCGTAAGAACTTCCTACTACCTGTCGGAAATGAACGACATCGTGTTACTTTCCCCGGCTTGCGCCAGTTTTGACCTGTTTGAGAATTATGAGGACAGGGGGAGGCAGTTTAAAAATTCAGTGAGAAACTTATGAGGATGTTGCCGGATACCAGTTGCCGGTTGCCGGTTGGGCGCCAGAACTGTCATTCCGGCGCAGGCCGTAATCTCCTGATACAGGCTCCGAGGAATGAGATTCCGGCTTTCGCCGGAATGACAGCAAGTGTGAACCAAATCGTAAATCATAAATCATAAATCGTAAATCTTCTCATGCGCAGCGTTTTGCAGATGTTTAAGGGCGACCGGGTGATCTGGGTCTTGCTGGTACTCCTGACGGTTTATTCGGGGGTTGCAGTGGCGAGCTCGGTGGCTTCGCTGGCATACCGCGACGGAGGGGACGTAACGATTCATATCATCCGTCACATTGCTTTCCTGGCCGTCGGCTGGGGCATTATATATATTGTACACCTGATACCGTATAAGTTTTACAGTATCTCTGCGACCATCCTGCTGGCAGCCTCTGTCGGCCTGCTGATCTTTACGCTAGCCAAGGGGATGGTACTCAACGACGCGGCCCGCTGGATCAAGATTCCCGGCACCGGCGTAACTTTTCAAACCTCCGACTTTGCCAAGATCGCGCTGGTTATTTTTGTGGCCAGATTCCTGAGCCGGAATCAGGGCGAGATTGAGGATTTCAAGAAGGGATTTATCCCGGTTTTGCTGGTTATCGGAGTGGTCTGCGGTCTTATCCTTCCCGAGAATTTTTCCACTGCATTCATCCTTTTTGCCACTTGCCTGGTACTATTATATATAGGACGGGTCAAGATCAAATACTTGCTGGGCCTTGTGGGAGCAGGGGTACTGCTGGTGGTTGTTTTTCTTCTGATTGGCCGTATAACCGGTGCCAGCACCCGTGCGGAGACCTGGCAGAACCGGATCGAGCACTATTTCAGCAAGGATGATACCAGTGAGGCGCATTTCCAGTCGACCAAAGCTAAAATTGCCATCGCCAACGGCGGCATGTTTGGCAAATTTGCCGGGCACAGCACCCAGCGCCGCTCCCTGCCGCAGGCGTATTCCGATTTTATTTTCGCCATAGTCATCGAAGAGTACGGATTTATTTTCGGTGCTCTTCCCCTGATATTTATTTACCTGATCCTGCTTTACCGCGCGGGGGTCATAGTGAGAAGGTGCGACCGGACGTTTCCTGCCTTCATGACGATCGGCCTGATGATCGGACTGGTGATGCAGGCCATGGTCAACATGGGGGTTTCCACCGGATTGCTGCCGGTGACCGGCCAGCCGCTTCCGTGGGTCAGCCGGGGGGGGACATCCATCTTATTTACGGCCCTTGCCCTGGGAATCATACTGGGCATCAGCCGATCACTGGAAGAGGAGGCCAAAGGTGAACCTGAATAGACCAAAACGGATCCTTTTCACCGGCGGCGGCACGGGCGGACATATCTATCCGGCTGTGGCCATTGCCCGCGAGGTACAAAGGCTGGCGCCGGATACGGAGCTTCTCTTTGTGGGCGCCCTCGGAAAAATGGAGATGGAGAAAGTGCCGCGTGCCGGCTTTAAAATTGTCGGACTCCCGGTTTCCGCCTTTCACCGGAGCCTGACCCTGAAAAACCTTCTTTTCCCCTACAAGCTGCTGATGAGCCTGTTAAAAGCACGCCGGGTAGTCAGGGATTTTAATCCTGATCTGGTCGTGGGCACCGGCGGGTTCGCATCCGGGCCGGTCCTCAGGGTTTCGACCCAAAAACATATACCGGTGATCCTTCAGGAGCAGAACGCTTTCCCCGGAGTTACCAACCGGCTCGTGGCAGGCAAGGTGAACCATATTTGCGTGGCGTATCCCGGTATGGAGAAATATTTTCCCGGGGATAAAATTGTTGTCACCGGCAACCCGGTACGAACAGACCTGGTCCTGCCGGCCGATCGCCTGGCTGCAGCGTACGAGTCATTCGGATTTAACCGGGAGATTCCGGTTATCCTGATATTCGGAGGCAGCCTGGGAGCCAGGACCCTGAACCATTGCATGGCCGCAGCAGCCGGAAGGCTGGCCGGTGAGCCGGTGCAGATCATCTGGCAGACCGGAACCGGCTTTCTCCCAGAGGCAAAAGCCAGCGTTGAGCAAGCAGGCGCCAAAAATATCCGCGTGCATGACTTTATCTACAACATGGATGAAGCCTACGCCGTTGCCGCCCTGGCTGTATGCCGGTCTGGAGCCATCACCCTCTCCGAGCTGGCCGTGGTGGGGAAACCTGCCCTGCTCGTACCGTTTCCGGCAGCGGCAGAAGATCATCAGACTAAAAATGCAAAAGTATTTACCGGAGCCGGCGCTGCACTGCTGATTACCGACGCCGAAGCTGGTAATAAATTGATAAATAAGATGATGGAATTGATCGGTGACAAACAGGCCCTGGCAGAGATGGCCAAAAACATGTCCACCCTCGCCAAACCCGACGCCACTTCCACCATCGCCAACCTCGCCCTGAAACTTCTAACTTCTTATTCGTAATTCTTAATTCATTCTTTCTAATGGTACTGGATCGCATCGAACGAGTGTATTTTCTGGGAATCGGAGGCATCGGAATGAGTGCCCTGGCCCGGTTTTTCCGGAGTCTGGGTAAGGCTGTTGCCGGCTATGACCGGACCTCCACCCCGTTGACGCGTGCCCTGGAATCGGAAGGTATATCGATCCATTACGAAGACAATCCCGAACTGATCCCGTTTGCGATAACCCGGAACCAGGCTGAACCCCAGACGCTTATTGTCTATACACCGGCCGTGCCTAAGGACATGAAGGAGCTATTATTCCTGAATGAGGCCGGTTTCGTCCTGCATAAGCGCTCCGAAATTCTTGGCCTGATTACCAGGTCATACGACAGCCTGGCGGTGGCCGGTACGCACGGCAAGTCCAGCGTCACCTCCATGATCACCCAGATTCTCATTGAATCGGGTGCCGGCTGCACCGCCTTCCTCGGCGCCATCAGCAAGAGCCTCAAAAGCAACCTTGCCCTGTCGGATTCTTCGCGGTTTGCCGTTGTGGAAGCCGATGAGTTTGACCGGTCCTTTCTCAGGCTCGATCCATATCTGGCCTGCATTACCTCGATGGATGCAGACCATCTGGATATTTACGGGGATTACCCGACGATGGTGCAGGGATTCACGGATTTCGTCAACCGGATACGGCGGGATTCCGCCGTGGTGATCAAAAAGGGACTTCCGCTGGTTCCTGATCCCGGACGAAACCTCAAAATTTATTCTTACAGTCTGAACGAAACCGATACCGATTTTCATGCGCTGAATATTCGCCAGGCGGGGCTGGGATACAGCTTCGATATCGCAACCCCCGGGGGAGCGATAAGGGGCGTTGTAACCCGCGTGCCGGGCATTACCAATGTTGAGAACGCCGTAGCGGCCGCCTCGCTGGCTACTCTGGCCGGAGTGAGTACCGAAGGAATTCGCTTGGGCTTGCGGGCCTTTGAGGGTATCGTCAGGCGATTCGATGTGAGATTTAACCGTTCGGGGGTCGTTTATGTGGATGATTATGCACACCATCCCAATGAAATCAAGGCCATTGTGCAGTCGCTTCGGTTATTGTTTCCAGGCAGGAAGCTGACCGGAATATTCCAGCCGCATCTCTATTCGCGAACCCGGGATTTTGCAGATGGTTTCGCGGAAGAATTGAGCCGGCTCGATGAGCTTATTCTTCTCGACCTCTATCCGGCCCGTGAGAAGCCGATTGAGGGAGTTGATTCGAAAATGATTTTTGACAAGATATCCGGTATTCCAAAGCAGATGTGCACCAGGCAGGAATTGCCGGGTCGTTTGCCCGGACTGGATATCGAGGTTCTACTTACGATAGGGGCAGGTGATATCGACCAGCTGTGTGACCCGATCGTTAACTATCTGGAAGAGAATGTGGCGTAAAATACTGAACATAATATCCTGGGTCTTCCTGGCTGCCTATCTCGGGGTGAGCATCTGGTTTACAGAGGGGCACCTGAAGCAGCAGACTTTCAAGGCGGTGAGGGTCATCGTGGCCGACAGCCTGGAGAGCCGGTTCATTCAGGCTGCGGATGTAACGGGTATTCTTGCCGGCAAGGGCATCCGCATCGCAGGAAGTCAGATCGAATCGCTCAACCGCGATCTGGTGAAGTCAACCGTAAAAATGGTGCCGGGGGTAAAAGATGCGCTGGTGTACAGCACACCCGGTGGAGTTCTCTTCATTACGGTATGGCAGCGCAAGCCGATCATGCGGTATGTGAGCACCTTCGTGTCTTTTTATATCGATGCCGATGGAAAGGAGATGCCCCTCTCGGACCGGTACTCTGCTCCTGTTATGATGGTGACCGGGGCCGGAGATCATAAGTTTTTGATTGATAGCCTGTTTGATGTAGTGAACTATATCAGTGGTGATCGTTTTCTGAATTCCCTGATCAGTGAGATCCAGGTAATGCCTGACCATACCCTTGAGCTGGTTCCGCGGGTGGGCGATAACCGGATATTTTTCGGGGATGCCGGTGAATATGAATGGAAGCTGACCAAGCTAAAAGTTTTCTACGATCAGGCGCTGCCTAATGTGGGCTGGGATAAGTACTCCAAGATCAACCTGGCCTATAGCAATCAGGTAGTTGCGAGGAAGTGGACGAAGGAGCAGCGGATGGAGAGGGATTCGATCCGGATGGTTAGGGATACGATGGGAGAAGGCGAAAGAAGAAAGGCGAAAGAAGAAAGAGAGATACAAGATAAGAAGACTTTAAGACTGTAAGACTTTAAGACTGTAAGACGATAAGATATGGCTAAGAAAGAGATTATTTCGGCGATCGACATCGGGACCACGAAGATTGTGGCGATGATTGCGCAGAAGACCGATGATGGAAAATTTGAGATCCTGGGAATGGGCAATGCCCCGTCGAGCGGAGTGAAGCGTGGGGTGGTGGTGCATATCGACGAGACCGTCAGTGCCATTGAGCTGGCCAAGGAGCAGGCCGAGGAGAAGGCCGGTTACCGCATGGGGGAAGTGTATGTCGGAATTGCCGGGCAGCACATCAAGAGCATGAAGAACCGGAACTCAAAATATATCGACAACGAGGAGATCAGCCAGGAGGATGTGGATTATCTGCATGACCAGATGTCGCATACGCCGCTCGATCCCGGCGAGGAGATTCTTCATGTGATGCCTCAGAGCTATATCGTCGATTCTGAAACAGATGTGACTAAGCCTGTGGGAATGTCGGGACGGCTCCTCGAGGCCAACTTCAACCTGGTGATCGGAAAGGTTGCATCAGCGAGGAATATCAGTAAATGCATTGAGCGTGTGGAACTGAAGGTCAAGAAACTGATCCTTGAGCCGCTGGCTTCGGCCACTGCCGTGCTCACCGCCGATGAGCGGGAAGCGGGTGTGGTGCTGGTTGACATTGGCGGCGGCACTACGGATATTGCTGTCTATTATAATGATGTGGTGAGGCATACTGCCGTGATTCCCTTCGGCGGCAACGTCATAACCAACGACATCAAGGAGGGTTGTTCGATCCTTCTCCGCCAGGCAGAGGCATTGAAGGTGCAGTTTGGATCGGCGATGGGGGATACGGCAGCCGACGACAAGGTGGTGACCATACCCGGCATCAGCGGTCGTGATCCGCGCGAGATTTCTTTCAAGAACCTGGCCTACATCATCCAGGCCCGCATGGAGGAGATCCTGGATGCTGTTGCGTTTGAAATTGACAATTCCGGATATGCCGAGAAGGTGAGTGCCGGGATCGTGGTGACCGGCGGCGGTGCCATGTTGAAGAACCTGCCGCAGCTCATCAAATTCAAGACCGGGTACGATGTAAGGATCGGATATCCGAATCAGTTTCTCATTGCTGAGTCAGATGAAACCCTCTTCCAGCCCATGTTTTCCACCGGTATCGGGCTGATTGTTGAGGGTTCCTATGGCGGGGCCACTCACGGTTCCCGATCCGGCTTCTCCTTCCGTAAAAAAAGCGCGGGTCAGGGTGTGGGTTCAGGCTTAAAGGAGAAGATACAGAAAGGGTGGACCAGTTTTTTTAGCGACGATACTAATCGGTTTTAACCATAAATCTCACATTATGTTTGAGGATGTTTACCAATTCGATTTACCCCGGGAATCTAAATCCATCATTAAGGTTATCGGGGTTGGAGGCGGCGGAAGCAACGCTGTCAATCATATGTACCGCCAGGGTATCCGCGGGGTGGAGTTTGTAATCTGCAATACCGATAACCAGGCCTTGCAGAACAGTCCGATTCCCAACAGGGTACAGCTTGGCAAGGCTCTTACTTTTGGTCGCGGAGCCGGCAATGAGCCGGGGAAAGGCCGCGAATCGGCCCTGGAGAACATTGATGATATCAAGAGTTTTCTGGCCGACAACACCAAGATGGTTTTCCTCACTGCCGGGATGGGCGGGGGTACCGGAACCGGCGCAGCGCCTGTCATTGCAGAGGCTGCCACGGAGATGGGTATCCTTACGGTGGGTATTGTAACCCTGCCGTTTGCCTTTGAAGGACAGAAAAGGTGGAACCAGGCGGTTGAGGGGATACGGAATCTCAAGGACCATGTGGATGCCCTGCTCGTGATCCATAACGACCGGCTGCGGGATATCTACGGCGACCAGCCCCTGTCGGTGGCTTTCGGGCATGCCGACAATGTTCTGGCCATGGCGGCAAAAGGCATCGCTGAAATCATTACCGTTCACGGGTATGTGAATGTTGACTTTGCCGATGTCAGAACCGTGATGGAGCGCAGCGGCGTGGCCATCATGGGATCCGGCGTGGCCGAAGGTGAAAACAGGGCCTATCAGGCTATCAGCAAGGCACTTATTTCTCCGCTGCTCAACAATAATAACCTCAAGGGAGCCCGGAATATCCTTCTGAATATCTCCTCTTCCAAACAGCAGGAAGTGCTGATGGACGAGATTACCGAGATCATGGATTTCATCCAGCATTGCACGGAAATACAGTCCGATATAATCTGGGGAAACACCACCGACGAAACCCTCGGGAGCAGTCTGAGCGTAACCATCGTGGCTACCGGCCTGCAGACCGAGACAGGTCTTGGCGATATTGTGCCGGATTTCAAGCAGGTTCAGTATCCGCGGAAGAATGCCGCTGGGGCGCCCGTATTGCCGGTGGATATCTTCGGCATTAAGCAGACGGGTGAAGAAATTCCCATGGAGGTGGAAGGGCTGGAACCGGAACTGGTGGAGAATGTGGCTGATGTTATTTCTGAACCCATTGTCACAAGAAGTAAAAAGATCCGGGAGAAAAAGCAGAGGGCCTCTAAATCTTTTGGTTGGGTGGCCTCCCTGTTTGATGAAAAAGATGACGAACTAAAATAACTGATACTTCCCTAAACCTATACCTATGTTTGACGATCTGGTTACTTTTAACCTTCCTGCTGATGAGGAGCCCATTATCACGGTTATTGGCGTGGGGGGCGGTGGATGCAATGCCGTAAACAGAATGTACACAGAGGGTATCCGCGACGTGGACTTCCTCGTGGTTAACACCGATTCGCAGGCGCTGTCGGCCAGTCCGGTTGACCGGAAGATTCAGCTGGGCACTACCCTGACCGAAGGGCGTGGTGCAGGAAACCGCTCGGATGTGGGTGAGCAGGCGGCCATTGAGAGCATCAATGAGATCTCCGAGATCCTCCAGCGCAACACCAAAATGGCGTTTATTGTTGCCGGCATGGGAAAGGGAACAGGAACCGGAGCTGCCCCCGTGGTAGCGCGGGCCTGCAAGGAACTCAACATACTGACGGTGGGCGTGGTTACCCTTCCGTTTACAATTGAGGGTCCCACCCGGAGGCATCAGGCGCTCCAGGGAATAAAAAGGCTGAAAGACGAAGTGGATGCTTTGCTTATCATCCACAACGAAAAATTACGTGAGATGTATGGCAGCCTTTCCTTGGGTGATGCCTTTAAGAAGGCCGATGATATCCTGCTGCTGGCCGTCAAGGGCATTGCGGAGATTATCACGATCCACGGGTATATAAACGTCGACTTTGCCGATGTGCAGTCGGTGATGATTAATGGCGGCATCGCATTCATGGGATCGTCCACCGCCAGGGGATACGACAGGGCACGGCAGGTTATCGATGAGACCATCACTTCCCCGCTTCTGAACAGCAATGACATCCGGGGCGCCAGCCGGGTGCTGCTCAACATTACATCGGGCCGCGATGAGATCACCGTGGACGAGGTGGGCATTATCACCGATATTATTACGGGCAGAACCGGCAGTACCGTTAACGTAATCTGGGGTACCTGCACCGATGAAACCCTCACTGATGAAATCCGGATCACCTTGATTGCCACCGGCTTCAGCGATGAGGCTATCCCCGATTGGATCAGTCTGAACCCGCCCAAACGGGAGGTGATCGGCCTTGATTTATCCAGGGACCGGGCTCCGAAGATGGCTCCGTCTCCCGTTCCGCCTCCTCCTGTAAGGATCCCGGCTCCTGCACCGGAGCCGCCAAGAATGACCGTGACTTCCCCGCCAGTTCCGGAAGCAAAGCCTGAACCGGTATTCGACGAAGGATTGACGGTCAACAGTCGGGAACCGGCAGCAGACTCGATCCACTTTACCCAGCGGGAATCACCGGATCCGGCTGCCGAAAAGATCAAAAACGAAAGGCTCAGTCAGTTTAATTATCACAGCATATCGAATCCCGATCTGATCGACGAAGTGGAGCGGGTTCCGGCTTACAAGCGGAAAAAATTTCCGGTTCAGCAGGAGATGTTCACCGAACAGGAGGTTCAATCCCGATATACCATCGGTCCCGATGCAAAGCTCCGGGCAAACAACTCCTACCTGTTTGATGTGGTTGATTAACTGATCTGCGTGCAGAACGAATCTGATATCAGGATGTTGCGGGAGGATCCCGAGAAACTCCTCCTTAAATATCAGCCTGTTATCCGTATCATTGTAAAAAGCCTGGCCTATAAGGGGTACCTGCCCAAGCGGGAGATCTCCGACCTGGTTCAGGACGTCAACCGGAAGCTGGTGGAGCGCATGCCCAGAATCCGGAACCAGTACAATTATAAAAGCCGCTTTAAAACCTACTTCTCGGTAGTGGTCAGGAACCTCTGCCTCGAAGAGTTCCGGAAGCTGAGGATCCTTGCTGAGCCCGCTGCAGATCTCTACGAGCAGCCCGGAAACGATTCCCCGGCCGACGCGGTCATCATTAGCCAGGAATATGAACGCCTGAAACGCGCAATCCGTCTGTTTTACCGCGATGAACCTGCCCTGTGGGTAACTTTTCGCGTACTGGCAGACATTGATATTGTGCCAGAAGATATCGCCCGGTTCGGCAAGCCGGATATAGCAGGCAGGGAGCAGGAGCTGGCCGGGCGGCTTAATCACGCCTTTAAACAGAACAAGCGGATAAAACTGGAAATTGTCAGTGAGGTACTATCTGAACTGGATACGAAAAGCCGTTCCAAAGAGGCCATTCGCAAATGGTTTGAGAACCGGCTCGACGAGATCCTTACCCTTATGAACGGTAAACCGCCTCGTTCAGCGTATACGCTTGAAATACTGCTTATTCTGATAGAGAAGGCAGAAAGTGAAAAAAATAATGCGTAACTTTTTTCCAGTTCAGCCAGTAAACTGCATCTATATATCAGGATGAAAGAAGAGAAAAAAAATATAATCAACCCGGATCCGGACCGGCACCTCGACGAAAACGAGCTTGCGCAGTATGCCGAATTTCTTCGGGGCGAGCGCGATGATGTGCCCCGGGAGGTGCTTCTTCACGTGGAGGAGTGCGCCCGCTGCAGGGCCGAGGTGATGGAGGTGGCGGAGATGGTGGACCTGACGGACGACCGACGACAGATGACCGATGACCGACGACAGATGACCGATGACCGACGACAGACGACGGATGACCGACGACAGACGACGGAGGACCGACGACCGACGACGAACGTCCGTCGTCTGTCATCCGTCGTCCGTCTTATTGCGTCCATAGCCGCCGTGGCGCTCATCGCCTGGGTTATCCAGGAACTGCGGCCGGAAAAGGCGGAGCCGGAGCGAATGGCAACCCTAACTACCGACTCAACCTCCTCAACTCCCTTAACTCCCTTAACTCCCTCAACTCCCTCAACTCCCTC
>CAYQFT010000087.1:0-15113 GCA_964416825.1 uncultured Porphyromonadaceae bacterium | reverse complement strand
TTCAGCTTACATTCGAAAACCAGGGAACAAAAAAGGTACTGTATAAACTGATGACCAAGGCTTTTTAATAAGCTTCAGGATCATCAGACAATAACACCTTTGTGAATCACCATTTCGGGCCATCCGTGCAAGGCACGGCCTTCATAAATGGTATGGTCGCATTGTTGCATCTGGGTGGAGGCCTGAACGATTCTCCGGTGATTCGGATTCCAGACCACCAGATCGGCTTGTTTCCCTTCGGAGATGCTGCCTTTTGTGTCCTCCATTCCGAAAATACAGGCGGCCTGATGTGAAATCAGACTTACCCACTGATTGGGAGTAATCCGCTTCGTCAGAACACCATACGTAAAAAGAAGTGAAAGCCGGTTTTCGATGCTGCCGGTTCCATTTGGGATTTGTGTAAAATCCTGTAATCCAATATCTTTCTGCCTATAAATATTGAAAGGACAATGATCGGTACTGAATACTGAAAGGGTATTATCCATAATCCCTTCCCAAAGCTGATCCCGGTCGTTCCGGCTTCGGACCGGCGGACTAAAGATAAAAGGCAGCATTTCGCGGTCCGGTAATTCGTAAACTTCCTCATCAAATACCAGATAATGCGGGCAGGTTTCTGCAAAAACCGGCAATCCTTTTTGTTGGGCATTGCGGATCAGATCAACTCCCTTTCCGCTGGAAACATGCACAATATAGGTTTTACACCCCGTTATTTCACAAAGACGGATGACAGTTTCGATGGCTTCAACTTCGAGTGCAACCGGCCTTGACAAGGCATGGTACCGGGGTGAAAGCTTCCCTTCTGCCTTCAAAGCCTGTTGATTCAGGCTGATCTGATGGCCGTTTTCACAATGAATAGCAACCACAGCTCCCAGCGCTGCTGCAGTTTCCATGACATGCTTCAGCGCTGCTGTTGAAATACCAATGCTTTCCTGATAGGCCAGGTAGGCTTTGAATGAACGGATGCCATGTTCAGTAACACAAAGCTGCATTTCCCTTGCAGTATCAGGGTTCCAGGAGGTAATTCCCATATGGAAGCTGAGCCCCGTAAGGCAATTCGATGCCTCCGCCAGGCGGTGTTCCAGTGCGGTGATCAGCGATTGATTCTTTAAAGGAGTCACAAAATCAATGAGATACGTAGTTCCTCCCGCCAGTGCAGCTTTACTGCCTGTATAGAAATCATCGGCAGAAGGACCCGCCGGCGTAGGAAGTGCCAGATGAACATGCGGATCGATCCCGCCCGGAATTACCCATTTCCCGCCGAGATCAATAACGTGATCTGCCGGATTCGCCGCGATATTCCGGTCGATTCGTTCTATCCGGCTGTCGCAGATACGGATATCGGCTTCTGTAACAGCCTCACTGTTAATGATTTGTGCGTTTTTGAGGAGGATAGATGCCATCGGACTGAAATTGATATTGTTACAATTTTCTCCACAGATTTTCGGCCAGTTTCCGGGCTTCATTAAGAATATCATCTTCCTGTACTGTGAGAAGTTCTCCATCCCGTACGATGAGTTTCCCCCGGGCTATGACATGCCGGATGTGGCGTGAAGTCATGCCATAGAGCAGATGCCCATACAGGTTTTCAGGGCTGATGGGAGTCGGACTGTCATAATCAAGCACCACCAGATTATCCGGCCCGTCGCCGGTAAAGCCATGCTTGTTCAGATACCGGTGACCCTGGTTCAATCGCCTGAAAGCCCGGTCCGGACTCATGGTTTCATGGTTCAATCCGGTAAAATAGGCCGCCTGCATGCTGCGCAGCATGTCACTGTGCATCCCGTCGGTACCCAGCATGATCTGATCCCCCAATCCACCTGCATCAAAGTTGCCAACCCGGTTATTCAGATTGCTTTCGCAGTTTTGAACCACTGTAACGCCCGTTTTCCGTATGATTTCACGTTCGGTCTCATCGAGATGCAGGCAGTGAGCCAGTATGCTTTTGGAGGAAGCCAGAAGTCCGTGCTTTTCAAGCCGTTCCACAACCCGTAAGCGATGATGTTCCATCGTAAAGGCCTGATCATAATAATCTTCTGCGGTATGTATGTGAATACCGGTATGATGTTTCCGGGTAAGCTCCTCTGCACTTTTCAGGGTTTCATCACCCAGCGTAAAGGAGGCATGCAGTCCGACAAGCCCCTGCCGGGAGGCAAGATAATCGTCGGTTTCGCGCAATCCGGATCCTGCAATGGCTATTCCATCCCGGTCAGAGATTTCATAACACAGCAAATGCCCGATACCCACCTCTTCAAAGGCCCCGGCTATCGCGGAAAGACTTCCCTGCACTGCATTGGGAGAAGCATGATGGTCGATAATGAAGGTACAACCAGCCTTTGCTGCGGCCATTGCGGTAACCAGAGCGCTGATTCTTACCATATCCGGATCCAGGGCTTTATCAAGTTTCCACCAGATAAACTCCAGGGTTTCCCTGAAATTTGCAGGTGCTTTGGCCGGAAAGGGCATTCCTCTTGCCAAAGCCGAATAGGCATGGTGATGACCATTCACAAAGGATCTGAAAACCAGCTTACCGGTGCAATCCAACACTTCAATATCGTCTCCGATGACCGGAAAATCGGCTTGTCCGGAGAAGTGCAAAGGCTGGTCCTTTTCAACAATCAGATCGCCACTTGTGAAAGTTTGAGTTTCAAAATCAATATAGGTAGCATTTTTTAAAAGGATCATTTTTTTCGTTTTAGAGGAAGTTTTGTTCTGCGGATTCCGTCAAATTGAAACAAAGCATTCGCAACAGCAGCAGCTGTGGGGACAAGACCGATTTCTCCTACTCCTTTCGCTCCGTATGGGCCATGTTCATCCGGCACTTCGATGCCAATAACCCTGATATTCGGGGTTTCGTGTGCCCGCAATACCCCACAGTCCCGGAGTTTACTGCTGACCAGCTGACTATTGACCATGGGAAGGTCTTCAGTCAGGGCATAACCAATCCCCATGTGGACCGCGCCCTCAATCTGTCCCTCAAACATCATGGGATTCATGATCTTTCCGGCATCATGTGCGGCATACACGGTATCGATCGCTCCATTGTCATCCAGAACAACCAGTTGAGCCGCATACCCATAGGAATAATGAGTAATAATCTCCTCCACATCAGCACCGGGTTTGGTGGTCCAGTCGCAGACCCACCTGCCTGCATATTTTTTTCCGGTCAGATCCTGTAGTGTTTTGGTTTCCAAATCCTTTTTCAATTGGATACAGGCGTTGATGATCGCATTTCCGAGCAGGGCTGTAGCTCTGGATGAGGTAGTCATTCCAGTTTTTATACCGGCTTCAGTATTAACCAGTACTTCAATTCTTTCCGAATTCAAACCGGTTTCTGAACATAAAGTCTGAATGGCTATTGTGTGCACGCCCTGACCCATCTCCGTCCAGCCATGAAGAATCCGGATATGCTCCTGATCTCCGATTTCAATAATCACATCACAATAATCCGGCATGCCGTTTCCGATTCCCGAATTTTTTATGCCACAGGCCAGACCTGAATATCGGCTTGTTTCATACTGCTCTTTTAAGGCATTCAGGCACGATCGTATTCCTGCTCCTTTCAGGATTTGTCCGGTCGCCGTGGTGAGCCCGTCAACCAGCGCATTGTCATAGCGGAACTGCCAGCGGTCGAATCCGGCCATTTCGCACAATTCATCGATGCATGATTCCAGGGCAAAGGCTGCCTGATTGACCCCGAATCCCCGCATGGCGCCACTGGGTATATTATTGGTATACACAGTTTTGGCTTCAATATCCGTAACAGGAATATAGTACCCGCCACAGGCATGGCCTGCCAGACGTTCCATCACCTTATTGCCAACACTGGCATAGGCTCCCGAATCTCCGAGTGCCCGAAGCTTAATCGCACTGAGTTTACCGTGCTCATCACAAGCCAGGGTAATATCCATGTGAACCGGGTGCCGTTTCGGATGCATCCGGATCGATTCGGGCCGGCTAAGTGTCAGTTTAACAGGCTTTTTCAATAACCAGGCACACAAGGAAACATGTCCTTGTACTGTAATATCTTCCTTGCCGCCAAAACCACCTCCGCTTGCAACCTGCTGAACAGTAATGTTTTCTTCCGGAATACCCAGCAAACCGGCCACCTGCCGCCTGTCCTCATACACCCCCTGCCCGTTGCTGTAAAGATGGAGTTTGTCGTCGCCAACCGGACATGCTACTCCGGCTTCTGTTTCCAGAAAAGCATGTTCAATTCGCTGGGTTTCATATCGCCCGCTCACCGTAAAAGCCGAATTTGCGATCACCCGGTCTGCATCCCCTCTTCGTATAATACAGGTATCCAACAGATTATTACGATTCTGATGAACCCGCGGGGATTCCGGTAAAAGCGCCATTTCTACATCCGTAACCGGCTTCAGTATTTCATAATCAACCTGAATCAATGCAGCGGCTGCACGGGCAGATTTCTCATCCTTTGCGACAACTACGGCCAACACATCGCCAATATAGGCTGTCGTTTCTCCTTCTGCGATCATCAGTGGCCAATCCGCGAAAATCAGTCCGGTTTTCGGATTTCCGGGGATATCAGCGGCCTTGAAAACACGGATGACTCCATCTGTCTTTTCTGCGCGAGTTGTATCAATCCGGAGAATCCGGGCACGCGGATGATCACTGAAATGCAAAGCAGCATGGAGCATCCCGTCGAAATGCAGGTCATTCACAAATTTCCGCTGACCAATGGCCGTTTCGTAGGCCTCATATTTCGGGAAAGGCTGTCCCACAGCTGCCTGCACCGGTGCAGCGCTTTCTGTTTCGGGGCTTTGCAGTTGCTGAGCACTTTCCAGAATGGCAGATTCAATTTTTTTATAGCCGGTACAACGGCAAAGATGCTGCTTCAAAGCCTGCTGAATTTCCGGCAAAGTCGGGTTTGGATTCGTTTGAAGCAGTATTTTCGCCCGCATTATAAAACCCGGTGTACAAAAACCACATTGTACTGCTCCGCTTCGTACAAATGCCATCCCGATCGTCTTCCGGATCGATTCAGGTATGCCTTCCATGGTGATTATTTCGGCATTCTCCAGTGTTTTCATTTTAACCACACACGACAAAACAGCTTTGCCGTTCACCTCCGCCAGACAGGCCCCACAGGCAGATTGCGCCGAACATCCGTCTTTCACAGAATAAATACCGGTCTCATTCCTGAGCCAGTTCAGCAGGCTGATTTCCGGATCTCCGGTGTATTGAATGGCTTTCGTATTGAGATAAAATGAGATCATAAACGAAGTTTTCAAATGATCAGGAAAGGGTTTTCAGATATGCCAGAACATGCGCTGTATCCGGATAAACGGCATCAGGAATATCCAGAACGGGCTTGACAGCCTGAAGGTCTTTTAGCCCGGAGCCGGTTAACAGAACAAGATTCCGCGTATGCGGCAGGATTCCGCCCTGCCGCTTCATTTTCAGAAAGCCGGCAAAGGCTGTGGCGGCGGCCGGTTCCGCAAAAATGCCGCTGTTCCGGCTTAAGATCAGGGAAGCCTGTAGAATTTCTTCTTCCTCCACAACCATGGCTTCTCCCTGATATTGTTGATGATATTGATTGGCCATGTGGAAATTCCGGGGAATATCCACCGAAATGGAATCAGCCAGTGTATTGGATGGAACAGAGCGGAAGGTTTCCTGGTTGAAATTCCGCACCAGATTGTCGCTCAATGCGGCCTGTACGGCTACAATAACGGGAATATGACTGATGATGCCCAGTGAAAGCAGGTCTTCAAAGCCCTTGTAGACACCCGACAGGATAACCCCGTCGCCGCATGGCACGAAGATGCGGTCGGGTAAGCGAAGTCCGGTCTGGACAGCGATTTCAAACGACACCGTCTTTTTTCCCTCGATGGTGAGCGGGTTGTAGGCGGTATTGCGGTTGTACCAGCCGAATTCCTCCGTAAGCCGGATGCTCAGATCAAATGCAGTATCGTAATTCGCATCGATGGGAATCAGCCGGGCCCCGTACATCAGGATCTGCGTGAGTTTTGCAGCCGGTGCAGTGGCCGGGACCAGGATTACTGCCTGTTGCCGCTGTGCTGCACAGATGCCCGCCAGCGATGATCCGGCATTCCCGGTGGAAGCAGTCACAAGGGTAGAAATATTGCGCTCTCTGGCAAAGGCTGATACCAAAACCGAAGCCCTGTCTTTAAAAGAGAACGTAGGATTCTGTGAATCATCTTTCAGCAGTAGCTCACATCCCAATGGATTCCCGTCAATCGACCGGACAGTGTACAGGGGCGTATCCCCGACTTTAAGAAACCCCAGGCTTTCCGGGTATTTGATTGGCAAAAGCGACAAAAAACGCCCCTGAACCAGCATCTTCAGGGTTTGCTCCGGTGTCTGACCCGCTTTGATGGTGGCATAATCATATACCGTTTTCAGCATGCCCAACGGGGGCTGACCTTCCGTATCTTTCTTTTCACAGTCGGTACAGCGGTAGATAATCGTATCAGACGGAAAAGTCTGTCCGCAGTGGATGCAGGTATAGTGAAATTCCGGTTTCATTTGAGTAAACCGGTGAGGTCGTTGAATTCATGAATCAGTTCGTCCCAGCGGTCGACCTGATGAAACACCCGTTGCCAGATGGTTTTATCATACCACAATTGATTCAGGTCTTCTGTTTCCTTCGCCTGTTGCTCGATCCAGGTGAAATATTTCAGGTTATGGATGGCCTTTTTATCCTGATAACTCAGCTCTTTCATGTTATCGGTGCCTTGACCGTACAGATAGCGTTCCTGATCGATGGCAGCCCGGAGCGGAGTATATTCTCCATGCGTCTCCCGGAGTTCTTCCAGCCTCGAATGATACATGGCAGCGGCATCTGTAGCCATGGTTACCAGGATATCATCATGATCAAATTCAAAGTATTTTGCTGTTTTAATGGCACCCAGAATATTGGCAATCCCGCTGATCCCGATCGAAGACAACTGATCAACCAGTTCAGGGTCATTGCCGGCATCCAGCATGTATTTCTTCCCTTCCGGTTCGTTGAACAGCCTGAGCAACCGCATGCAATCCTCATCATCAATGGCGGTCACCACATCCGTATTCCGGATATTGTGCACCCAGGGAACATGTTTATCCCCGATCCCTTCGATGCGATGCCCGCCAAAGCCGTTCCGGAGCAGGGTCGGACACTGAAGTGCCTCGGAAGCCACAGTTTTCAGATGCGGGTGGATGGTTTTCAGGTAATCGCCTGCAGCAATGGTTCCTGCTGATCCTGTAGCCGAAATAAAGGCTGCCAGCCGGCTGCGGTTGGTTCCTTCATGTACAAAAACTTCTTCAATTGCAGGGCCCGTGACATTGTAGTGCCAGGCCGGATTCCCGAATTCATCAAACTGGTTAAAAATAATGCAGTCCTTGCGGTTGCGCCGGATATCCCAGCATTTATCATAGATTTCCTTTACATTCGATTCACAACCCGGGGTTGCAATTACTTCAGCACCGATTTCATGCAGCCACTCAAAGCGTTCTCGACTCATCTCTTCCGGAAGGATTGCCACGGCTGTACATCCCATCAGATAGGAATCAAAAGCCCCGCCCCGGCAGTAGTTTCCGGTGGATGGCCACACGGCTTTGTTGTATTCGGGGTCAAATCCGCCGGTAATAATCCGGGGAGCCAGGCAGCCGTAAGCCGCCCCCACTTTATGCGCACCCGTCGGGAACCATTTTCCGGTCAGCACCAGGATGCGTGCCTCAATTCCGGTAATGGACGAAGGAAGTTCGAGATAATTCACCCCGGCAAATAATCCGCCCCTTTCCTTCGGTTCATTCTTCCAGGAAATCCGGAACAGATTTACCGGATCAAGATCCCATAACCCAACCGTTTTCAGGCGTTCCCGTATCCGGTCGGGAATCAGATCCGGGTTTTTCATCTGCGCAAATGTCGGGAGGATAATGCCTCTTTCTTTAAAACGCCTGACCGCCTTGTCGCGGATTTCAGGGTTGGTTACTTTTTCGATTAATTGAATCATATATGAAATGTTTTTGTCTTCAATGCGGTAAATGCCGTTTCTGATATTTCGGTTGATAATTTCATTTTTTAACAATAACTGTCCATTGTCCTGTTGTTTCGCTTTCTCGTTTAATGACACCTTTCTTCTTTAACGCATCAATATGTTTTTGTACTGCAGATTCATTAATACCAAAATTTTCAGCAAGTTGTCTTCTTGATACTCTGGGATTTGCAATTATTAGTGTAAGAACTTCTTTTTGTCTTTCTGTTAAAGTATCAATTTGACTTTCATCTTGACCACCTACTTGACCACCTACTTGACCACCTATCTGACCACCTTCTACAGTAACTTGCCCGGCTTTATGAAGGGCAACAAAAAAACCACCATCTTTCTCTAGAATATCAGGTTCTGGAAGTCCATGTTCAGAACAGGCTTTATAAATTTTAAGCGTACCACGACCCCAGGTGTCAATATATCCGGCCATAAAACATGCTTTGGCAATCTTGGGATTGCGAGGACGGGAGTTGTGTTCGACTTTTAATTCTTCCACAGTTAACCCATACGGTAATGCTCCTTCATTCCATATGGAAAACCTGTCGTTATATACACGTATCTGAATATGAGCCCCCATGTAAGTTCTGTGTACCAAGGCGTTAAGCAGCACTTCTCGAAGAGCAGCCACAGGATATTCGTCTTTTTCCACACGTTGCATGCCAATAAAGTCTATCGGGCGGGTCAGAAACTTATGATTCAGTTGTACTTGAACTTCATGAAGCATAAAGATCAGATTGCCTTCCACTACTTCCTGAAATTTTAAATCGGTTGAGTCTTTCCCAAAACGGCCAATGTTTACCTGAACATTCGGATAAAACCGGTTTGGATCCTTTCCAAAAAGAACAATGGCTGCCCTTTTTAATTTACGGCCTTCAGTAAGCTGTAGTTTTTCCAGTATTTGAAAAATGGATAAACCTTTTGTTTCAGGCATTCTGCCCTTTTCTTTACTATCGTCCAGAAATTTTTCAATACTCTTTGAGTCAATATCCTTTATAGTAGCACCTTCTTCAACCACATCGTCCCAGGTTTTACCGGCTTTTTTTAGTAAAAACTCGTTCAGCTCAACACCTGTTAATTCCATTTTTGTACTTCCTGTACGGTAATAAAATCGACCCCTTAACGAAACAGCCACAGAATAAGGATTTACTTTGATTGAAATAAATTTCTTCCCCTCATTATCCTCCAACTGGACATCACAGATAATCCCCATTGCATTGCGTATTTTATTGGGAATATCTTCCATTAGCTTTACATAGTCTGCCAAGTGAGTTACTTCTCCTTTATTATCTATACCAATATAAATAATTCCACCAATGGCATTGGCAAAACCGCATACCCATTTCAGATAATCGTCGTGCCAGCTTTGCTTGTATTCTATGTTCTGCTGTTCGGGCATTTTTCAAACTTTTCCTGGGTGAATTTCATTTTTATCTTCCTTTTTGATTTCATGCCACTACTCTTTTAGCGATGACAGACTAAGATGTCGTGCAGCCTCCAAAATAGTGACCATCACCGCTGCATGGTAAAAAACAGCTTCTGTAGCTGTCTCCGTTTTCCATTCGATATATCGGGGATGGAGGTCTTTCTTATCCAAAGATGCAACAAAATCAGGCGTTTCAAACTGCCAGGCCGCTCCATGGTCTGTCAATCGGGAGATTACAGCATCCTCTTTATATAAAAGTTCAGCCATTCCTGAATTTTCCTGCAGATGGAATCCTTTCTCCGCCTTTTCAAAAGACCTGGCAGAGAAAAACAGTTTCGGTTTCTCCAGATAGGGTGCACTTCGCGTCGGACAAAAGGTATGACAATTCCCGCATTCATTGCAGAAATCATCGAGATGCAGAATCTGATAAGGCTGGGTAATACTAAATATCTGGTCATCCAACATCAGCAATTCACCACTGTTCCGGATCGCTTTTTTGAGAAACCAGGTTACCGGTTTCATCGTATAGGAATAATTGGCAAAATTGGGGCAGACACTCACACAGTTATTGCAGATGATATCGCATGAAAGACAGGCAGCTGCTTCTTCCTGTGCCGACTTTGAATCAAACTCCGATACAGCAGGTCTTCCCGGATTTCTGCGGATCGCCTTTTTAACCAATATCTCCCGTATCTGATCACAGTTGATTTCCGGCCTTCCTTTGTCGGGCAGGTCCATTTGGTGAAGCATCCGCTGTGCGGTAATCCGCCCGTCGGCCACCGCCTTGATAATGGAAGAGGCACCCCTGCGGGCATCACCGCCGATAAATACATTCGCAAAACTCGTCAGCCCGGATTCAGGTTCCGCCTGCATTTCAGCAGCGGTCAGAAATTCGGCCATCACCTGCTGACCCAGCGCCGGAATGAGTGCATCGGCTGTCAGATGAAATGAAGAACCCGGAATCACTACCGGAACCGACCGACCGCTCTGATCGGTGTTTCCCGGCTTTGTCCTGCAACATTCAAGTGCAGTGATTTTACCAGCTTCACCATGCACTGCTACCGGTAATACCCATTCCTCAATCCGGATTCCTTCGGCCAGTGCTTCATCGATTTCCTCTTTTGCAGCCGGCATATCCTGCAGCGACCGACGGTACAATATGGTTACATTTCCTTCTTTCCCGGTCAGGCGTTTGGCCGTGCGGGCAGCATCCATGGCTGTATTGCCTCCGCCGATTATCAGCACATTCGTTAACGGAGCAAGCGGATTCCCCGATTTAACATCCGCCAGAAATACCAGCGGATCCAATACTCCCTGCATCTGAGAACCCGGTATATCAAGCTTTTTGCTTGCCTTGGCTCCTGTGGCAATATATACATAGTCGTGTTCAGAACGGAGGCTGTTGAAAATATCTTTTGTTACAGGCATTTCGTAAACAATGCGAACACCGCTTGCCTGAATCCGTTCAATATCTTTTGCCAGATCTTCTGCAGGCAGACGGAAAGCGGGAATAACCGAGGCAGCCATCCCGCCTGATGCCGCTTTTTCTTCATAAACGGTGACTTCACACCCTGCCAGTTGCAGAAACCAGGCGCAACTCAGACCTGATGGCCCGGCTCCGATAACAGCAACTCGGATTCCATTCGCTATATCAGGAGCCGGCATCTGAATATCCGGATGCTGATCTGTTACAAAATGTTTAATATCGCGGATCCGGATGGCTTCGTCATAATGTACCCGGTTGCATTTGGTCTGGCATAAATGATCGCAAACCAGCCCGGTTACGGCCGGGAAAGGATTGGTACGAAGAATAACTTCGAAAGCTTTATCCGTATTCCCTTCTGCTGTATAACGCAGATATGCGGGGATATCCTGACTCGACGGACAGGTGCAGGTACAGGGAGCATGAATACAATCGAAGAACCCGAGTTTAAGCGGGGTTTTGATGCCGGGAGTACTCCATCCTTTTTGATAGCGCGGGTCTTTTCGGACAGCCTGAGCGTAATACTCAAGCTTATCAAGGGAATTGCCCGAACCCTGCATCGCTTTTTGAAGTCCGGCTTCGGCCTCCTGAAGGTATTGCTTCAGTTTACCGTATCCGCCGGGCTTCAGCAAATCCGAGCAAACGGTAACCGGTGTCAATCCGCACGACAACAAATCACCCAGGTTGAAACAATCGGCCCCGGCAGAAAAGGAGATATCAAGCTTACCCTGAAATTCCTTTTGCAAAATAAAAGCCAGATTTACACTCACGGGATGCAACGCCCGGCCGCTCATATACACCATTTTTTCATGCTCAGGCAAGCCTGTTGAGGTATTCAGACTTTCCAGCGTATTGGTTAATTTAACCCCGAAACTCAGACCTTCCTGCCGGGCAATCTGGTCTAACCGATGAATCAGACTCAGTGCATCCGTATATTTCAGGTCATGGGCAAAGGCTTCATCCGGAATGATCGTCTGAAATCCCAATTCCTGATTCAGAATCGTCCGCAAAAGCTCCGTCCCAAGCAGGGTCGGGTTGAGTTTTACAACAGTATGAAGATGACGCTCTTTTAAAAGATAAGCCGCAATTTCCTCAATTTCTCCGGCCGGGCATCCGTGCATGGTCGAAAGGGTTATGTTGTCGGAAATGCAATCCGGAATGTTGATATCTCTGATTCCGGGAAACAAATCGGCAATTTCAGCAAGTTTCGCCTGTTTTTCAAGCGAACAATCCCGCATTTTATCAAGAAACCAGCTTACCTTTTCACCCTGAATCCCTGCCAGATCATAGCCTGCACTCATATTAAACAGCGTACCGAAGACAGAATCTGATCCCTGGTAGTGGTGATGCAGTAAATGGATCAGGATCCAGGCATTCAGGTATTGGTCGTATGATTGGTTTAAGGTCAGCTCCTGCGACCACTCACAGTTATATCCTTCATCCTGCATGGCAATACAGGGTTTTGTCACCTGCAATTCATCCAGTTTTTGTATCGTTTTCAATTCAATATACCGCGCACCGCAGAGCCAGGCCCCGACAATATTCTGGGCAAGCTGGGTATGCGGACCGGCTGCTACACCCAATGGAGTATCCAGGCTACAGCCAAAGCGTTGAACTGAAGGAAGGGTAGATTTCCCGGTAAAAAACAATTCTTCAGGAATACCAAAATATGTTCCGCTTTCGCGCTGACGCAATATAAGTATCGCAAGATGCCGAAGTGAAACCGGTGAAAAATGATCAGACATAAATGCAGTTTAGTAGTATTACAAAAATATGATTTTATTTACCCCAAACGGTTTAGATTTAGTCTAAACTGATAATTAATTCTGAACAGGTATTTGTTCTGAACTTTTTTTTTACCGAAATCATCCTGCACGTTGAATTCCGTAATTTTGGAGAATGAACAGGATTCATAAATCCTAAACTTACACTGCTATGAAAAGTATTGCACCAGACATCCTTCAACTGGCCGGAAATTACGCAGACTATACAGCCGGAAACCTGTCGAAACTTATTAAAATTAAATCACTGAGTATGGCAGAAGGTGCTGTACAGCAGGAACTTGCAAGGCAGATGAAGGAAGCCGGTTTTGATGAAGTATTTCAGGACGGACTGGGCAACGTTATCGGCCGCATCGGGAATGGACCCCGTAAGCTGGCTTTCGACGGGCATATTGATACCGTTGATGTTGGAAATCCGGTGAACTGGACCTCAGATCCCTTTTCCGGTGACATCCGCGATGGCTATGTGCACGGACGTGGAACCGTGGATCAGAAGGGTGGTATTGCGTCTTTTGTAACGACCGGGCGTATTTTGAAAGAACTCGGTTTCGACCGCGATCTGACTTTGTATTTTGTGGCCAGTGTGATGGAAGAAGATTGCGATGGCTTATGCTGGAAATATATAGTGGAAGAAGATAAAATCAGACCTGATTTTGTGGTGAGTACCGAACCCACCAATTTGAATATTTACCGGGGTCACCGGGGCCGGATGGAAATCCATGTGAGTTTTAGCGGTGTTTCGGCCCATGGTTCAGCACCCGAACGGGGAAAAAACGCCATCTATATGGCCTCCCGCGCAGCCCTCGAAATCGAGAAACTCAATGAACGCCTCGCGTTTGATGAATTCCTCGGTAAAGGCAGTGTCACGATTTCGGAAATCATTTCCGGCAGTCCGTCGCTGTGTGCTGTTTCGGATTATGCCCGGCTGCATCTCGACCGCAGGCTTACCTGGGGCGAAACCAAAGAGAGCGCTGTGCAGGAAATTGAAGCCATTGCCCATCCACTCGGGGGCGAAGTGAGTGTACTTTACTACAACGGTATTGCCTTCACCGGCCTCGAATATGGCATGGAGAAATATTATCCGACCTGGAAAATCAGTCCGGAACACCCCCTTGTTACAGGTGGAGTAGAGGCGTATCAGCAACTTTTCGGCAAGGATCCGATCGTGGATAAATGGACTTTCTCCACCAATGGGGTAGTAATCAATGGCGTTTTCGGCATTCCCTGCATTGGTTTCGGTCCGGGCAATGAAGTCATGGCCCATGCCCCCAATGAAAAAGTTCCGGTAAGCGATCTGGTCACAACCTCCGCCTTTTATGCCCAATTGGCGATGGTGCTCTGACCGTAAGCCGCATGTTACATTTTTTTGATAATTTTATTCTCAAAATTTACAATACACTACACGATGGACACTATTACACAGATCCGCAAGCTCAGTGCATCACTCTTTCAAAAAGATTTCCTCCTTACCTGGGATAAAAGCAGGGCAGAACTCGAATACCTGCTGGCTGTAGCCGATCAGTTAAAACAGTATTACGACAACAACATTTCAACCCGGGTTTTCGAAAGCGGACTGGCTGTTTCACAGTTTCGCGATAATTCAACGCGCACCCGTTTCTCGTTTGCATCGGCGGCCAATTTGTTGGGGCTTACTGTTCAGGATCTGGATGAGGGGAAATCGCAGATCGCCCATGGAGAAACTGTTCGGGAAACCTCGAATATGATCTCTTTTCTGACCGAAATTATTGGAATCCGGGATGATATGTATCTCGGTGCCGGTCACACGTACATGAAAGAAGTTGGAGAAGCGCTGGATGACGGGTTTAAAGAAGGGGTTCTGCCACAACGCCCGGGAATCATCAATCTCCAGTGCGATGTGGATCATCCCACCCAGTCGATGGCCGATTTGCTGCATCTCAAACATACTTTTGGTTCTCTGGAAGCCCTGAAGGGAAAGAAAATAGCCATGAGCTGGGCGTATTCGCCGAGTTACGGGAAACCCCTTTCGGTTCCGCAGGGCATTATTGGTCTGCTCACGCGCCTGGGCATGGAGGTGGTTCTGGCACATCCGCAGGGATATGAACTCATTCCCGAAGTGGTGGAATTAGCCGGCAAACAGGCTGCCGAAAGCGGGGGATCATTTAAAACCGTGTATTCCATGGAAGAGGCCTTTGCCGGAGCCCATATTGTTTACCCGAAAAGCTGGGCGCCTTACCATGTCATGGAGCGCAGGACAGTATTGCTTCGAGACAATGATCACAGCGGTTTAAAGGAACTCGAGAAGGAATGCCTGGCCAACAACGCACAGTTTCAGCATTGGGAATGCAATGAGGAGCTGATGAAGCTTACAGATAAAGGAGAAGCGCTGTATATGCATTGCCTTCCGGCCGATATTTCAGGCGTTTCCTGCG
>CAYQFT010000086.1:0-15194 GCA_964416825.1 uncultured Porphyromonadaceae bacterium | reverse complement strand
GTGAATCCCACGCAGACGATCTATGTATTCGGCAATACAGCCGTTCTCGTGACACTCACCTTTACCACCCCTTTGCTGCCTGAAGATCTGGGAATACTCTCCAGACCTGTGACCTATATCGGGTTTAAGGTGGAATCGGCCGACGGAAATCCTCATACAGTAAGGATCTATTTTGACTGTTCCTCCGAAATTGCGGTAAACCAGCCCGAACAGGAGGTATCTTTCTCCCGACCTGCCGTCAGCGGTATCACCGCTATCCGGGTAGGAACAACTGAGCAGCCGGTGCTCCAGAAGCGTGGTGATGATCTGAGAATCGACTGGGGATACGGTTATCTGGCCGTACCAACAGATAACAGCCCGGTAACCGCCATTGGTCCGGGCGATGCTGTCCGGAAGTTTTTCTCGGTAGAGGGGAAACTGCCGGTGAGCATTGAATCCGATGCACCCCGGGCCGTTAAGGACGGAATATTTGTTATGGCAGCCTCCTGGGATCTGGGTCCGGTGGGTACCACATCGGTTTACCGTTACCTCATGCTTGGGTATGATGATCTCTTCAGCATCCGGTATTTCACCCAAAACCTTAAACCCTACTGGCGGAGGGATGGCATGGACATGGCCGCTCTGCTGACGGTCGCTGCACGCGATTACAAAGGGCTCTATCAGCGGTGCAAGCAATTCGATGATGAACTGATTAAGGACATTTCCACTGTCGGAGGCTCAAAATATGCCCAGGTAACCTCGTTGGTTTACCGTCAGTGCTTAGCGGCACATAAAGTGACCGCCGATGCAGCCGGAGAACCCCTCGTTTTTTCAAAAGAAAATTTCAGCAATGGCTGCATTGCCACGGTTGACGTGATCTACCCCGCTTCACCATTCTTTTTCCTGATGAGTCCCGCGCTGACCAAGGGAATGTTAAAGCCACTGCTGGATTACTCAGCTTCCAGCCTGTGGAAGTGGGACTTCGCCCCCCACGACCTGGGGACCTATCCACATGCGACCGGCCAGGCTTACGGTGGCGGTGAACAGACCGAAGAGAACCAGATGCCGGTTGAGGAGACCGGAAATATGCTGATCATGATGGACGCTCTGGCCAAGGCTGATGGCAATGGGGATTTTGCTAACCAACACTGGCCCCTGCTTGAGAAATGGGCCAAATATCTTCTAAACAAAGGGTTTGACCCTGAAAACCAGCTCTGTACCGATGATTTCGCCGGCCATCTTGCTCACAACATTAACCTTTCGGCGAAGGCCATTGTTGCAATCGCGGCTTATGCCGACCTCTGCGAGATTACCGGCCGTAAATCCGAAGGGGTCCAGTACCGGCGACAGGCCGAAACATTCGCCAGGGATTGGGTAAGGCTCGCTACCGAAGGCGACCATACGAGACTGGCCTTTGACCAGCCCGGAACCTGGAGCCAGAAGTACAATCTTGTTTGGGACAAACTGCTCCGATTCAATCTGTTTCCAAAAGAGGTGGTGCAAAAGGAAATCGATTTTTACAAAAAAATACAGGCACCCTACGGCCTGCCGCTTGACAACCGGGAGCGCTGGACAAAGACAGACTGGATACTCTGGACCGCAACAATGGCCAGTAATCAGGATGATTTTAACACCCTGTTCAACCCGGTGTATGACTTTATCAATGCAACGCCCCAACGAGTACCTGTTACCGACTGGTATGTGGTTGATAACGCTTATAAAGTTGGTTTTCAAGCCCGTCCTGTGATTGGCGGACTTTTCATCAAGGCGCTGGAGAATCCCTATATCTGGAAAAAATGGTACAAATCCGGAGCCGGAACTCCCGGAAAGTGGGCGCCACTTCCGATAGTCAAAGGCGGTAAAACCATCCTGACCGATTCGAGAACTGACGGCCGGATCTGGGTGTATACCACCGAAAAACCCTATGGGAACTGGTTCTCGGAAAATTATACACCATCCGGCTGGAAAAGCGGTCAGGCTGGATTCGGAACCGAAGAGACCCCCGGGGCCAAAGTGCGAACAAGCTGGAATACCGCTGATATATGGATGCGAATGGATTTCCATGTTCAATCCCCAACCGATGATGATCTGGGTCTTCTTATCCACCATGATGAAGACTGCGAAGTTTACATCAATGGCATTCTGGCGGCAACCATTCCGGGGTACACGGCAACTTACAAACCCTGGCCCCTTGGCAAAAAAGCCAGCGAACTTCTGAAAACCGGCCGGAATGTTATTGCGATCCACTGCCACCAAACCGATGGCGGCCAATATATTGACACTGGTCTAATCACGATAATTAAATAAAGAAATTGTCCGGAGATTCCGGTTTTCACCGGAATGACAGCCTCTGGCTCCCTAACCAGTAACCAGCAACCAGCAACCAGTAACCAAATATCTTTTTACATTTGAACAGACTTACCAAAAACTAAAATATGTCAAACATTCTATCACTCGGATGGATCGATTATGGAGTCATGATGGTCTATTTCGTTTTTGTTCTCGGCATCGGCTGGGCGCTCAAACGATACATGAAATCCTCCTCTGAATTTCTTGAGGCAGGCCGTTCACTCCCCGCCTGGGTTACCGGATTGGCCTTCATTTCAGCCAACCTTGGTGCCCTGGAAGTTATCGGGATGGCCGCTTCGGGCGCCCAGTACGGACTGATGACCGCGCATTTTTACTGGATCGGAGCCATTGCGGCCATGGTCTTCCTGGCCTTGTTCATGATGCCGTTCTATTACGGATCCAAAGCCAGGTCGGTTCCGGAATACCTGAAACTCCGGTTTGACGAGAAAACCCGCGGCCTTAATGCAATCGCCTTTGCCCTGATGACGGTTCTGGCCTCCGGAATCTCTATGTATGCACTGGCTATGCTGATGGAAAAACTCCTGAACTGGCCGTTCGATGTGAGCGTTTGGGTATCGGCATTTATCGTTTTGGCATATACCTACCTGGGAGGCTTGTCATCGGCTATTTATAATGAAGTGCTTCAATTCTTCATCATTGTCATCGGACTCTTCCCGCTGGTCTTCCTGAGTCTTAAAGATGCGGGTGGCTGGGCAGGAATGACAGAAACGCTGAACGAGGTGGCTGTTACCCGGGGATTTGAACCCGGCACCTGGACCTCCACCTGGGCTCATACCGGTTCGGCATCGTCCAACCCGATGGGCGTCGAATGGTTCGGAATCATCATGGGGCTGGGTTTTGTCCTCTCCTTCGGATATTGGTGCACGAACTTCCTCGTGGTACAACGGGCAATGGCTGCGGACTCAATGAATGCAGCCCGGAAAACCCCGCTGATCGGAGCCCTTCCGAAAATGTTTATTCCCTTCCTGGTAATTCTTCCCGGTATGGCCGCCATGGCACTGGCCGCGAAAGGAACCCTGACGCTCGACCTGATGCCCAACGGCAGTCCGAACTATAACTCTGTCATCACCTCGATGCTCGGACATTACTACCCGGCAGGTATCCTGGGCCTGGGCTTGACAGCCCTGCTCGCCTCCTTCATGTCGGGGATGGCCGGTAACGTTTCGGCATTTAACACTGTGTGGACCTACGATATTTACCAGAGCTACATCCGGCCAAACCAGAGCGACAAGCACTACCTGACCGTCGGCCAGATTGCCACCGTTGCCGGTGTTATCGTCAGTATCGGCGCCGCCTATCTCGCCCGGCAGTTCGGCAATATCATGGATTTTCTCCAGATGGTCTTTTCGATGGTAAACGCACCTCTTTTTGCAGTCCTGTCTCTTGGAATGTTCTGGAAAAGAGCCACCGGGAACGCTGCATTCTGGGGCTTGCTCATCGGTATTGGCTTTGCGCTGGTACACCATGGACTGACGATTCCGCAAGGCGCATCTCCTGACGAAATCATCAAGGGAGGATGGATCAGCGTTTTGCATACCTACCCGAGCGGCATGGCTCAAAGTTTCTGGACGGCTATCATTGCCTGGGTTTCTGCAACCATAGTAACTGTCAGCATGACTTTCATGACCAAGCAGAGAAAAACCGATGAAGAACTGATCGGACTGGTTTACTCACTGACTCCACGCATTGTTGTGGAAGAGGCCAAATGGTATAACCGCCCGAAAGTGCTGGCCATTATTGTCGGGATCATTACTTTAGCATTAACCATTATTTTCTGGTAGGAGGCGTATTATGAAACTAGATATTAAAATTCCGATCGGGATGCTGTTTACCATCTTCGGGCTGGCCCTTTCGATTTATGGCCTCGCAACCGGCGGTAATACTGAAATGTATGCCAAATCGCTGGGCTACAACGTAAACATATGGACAGGGCTGGTAATGCTCGTTTTTGGAGCATTCATGCTCTTTTTAGCCAGAAAAGACAAGAAAAAAGCTTGAAGTATTACCTAAAATCCAGTGCAATGAAAGTCAAAAAAATTATTGCAGGTGTTGCGGTCCTGTTATTGCTGATTATTCTTGCTGGATGGATTCTGATTTCTACTGTTAAAACCCGGGCACTCCCTGATTATGAAAACGACATTCAACTAACGGGGATCACCGGAAAAGTTGAAATCATTCGTGATTCCTTCGCAATTCCGCATATTTATGCAGAAAATGAATCAGACCTCTATACCGCGGTAGGGTTTGTGCTCGCCCAGGACAGGCTCTGGCAAATGGATCTCTTGCGCAGGGTAACAACGGGTCGCCTTTCTGAAATTTTCGGGCCCGATATGGCCGACGCCGATCAGCTGCTCCGGTCGCTGCGGATGACGCAAAAATCAAGAAAGATTCTCGCCGGCGCATCGCCCGAACTTTTACTTGCGCTGAACTCCTTCTGCTCCGGGGTGAATCAGTATATAGAGAAATCAGGAAAGAAGCTACCGCCCGAATTCACTCTGATAGGATATAAACCAGAGCCATGGCTTCCTGAAAATTCCATCAACCTGATCGGGTACATGGCCTGGGACCTGTCGACCGGCTGGGGAACCGAAGTCCTCTTACACCAGTTGAAATCAAAAGTCGGATCAGACCTCTTTGCTGATCTTTTGCCCGACCTTCTAAAACAGACTTCTTATGTCTATCCTGATTTCAGCATCGACCCGGAAACGGAAGTCATTCTTGGAGGCCTCAATAAAGTAGTATCCCGGATCGATGAACTGGGACTGGATGTTTTCAGGGGTAGCAACAACTGGGCTGTAAGCGGTGAAAAGAGCAGTACAGGCAAACCACTGCTGGCTAACGACATGCATCTGGGATTAATGATTCCGGGAATATGGTATCAGATGCACCAGGTGATTCCGGGAAAACTGAATGTAACCGGGCTCGTTCTGCCGGGCCAGCCAATGGTGATCGCCGGTCATAACGACCGGATCGCATGGGGGTTCACCAACGTCATGGTGGATGATGTCGACTTTTATGAGGAGACCATCAATCCGGCAAATCCCGATGAATACCAGTTTAACGGCGAGTGGATTAAAATGGAAAAAACCGAAGAGCTGATTCTGACCAGTAAAGGAGATACCATCCGCCGGGTGAATCGCTTTACGCACCGCGGGCCGGTCATCTCATCTTTTAAAAAGGAAAATAGTAAAACCATATCGATGCATTGGCTGGGCAATGAGGAAAGCAACGAATTGCGTACGGTTTATCTGCTGAACCGCGCAGCCAACTGGGATCAGTTCCGCGAAGCTTTGGAAACCTTCGTTTCCGTGAATCAGAATGCCGTTTATGCCGATGTGGACGGGAATATCGGGCTCCAATCAACTATCGGAATTCCAATCCGCAAAGAGCCTGGATTTCAGGTTTATCCAGGATCAACTGACGAGTTTGACTGGAAGGGGCTGGTACCGTTTAATGAACTGCCTGTTGTTTTCAATCCCCCGTCGGGCTTCGTTTCATCGGCCAATAACCGCACGGCCAATCCCGATTATCCTTATTACATCAGTGCATGGTTTGATTTGCCCTATAGGAAAGACCGTATCGATGAGATGCTGAATTCCAAACAGAAACTCTCTGCCGACGACTTCGCAGCCATTCAGGCTGACCGGACTTCAAAAATGGCGCAAAAGTTTCTGCCGGTTTTTTTGGCTCTGGCAAGTGTTTCGGATCCAAACAACCCTGATGTACTGGCTTCGGCTAAACTTCTTCAGGACTGGAATTACGCCATGGATCCTGGCAGTCCTGCTGCTGCGTTATTCGACTCCTGGTATTTCCACATGGCGAAAAATCTGGCTCAGGATGAAATGGATTCCACTTTCTTCGGATCCTTCATTTCTGACAGGACGCTGGTTAAGAATTTCATGGAGAACATTTTGGCAAACCAGGAATCCGGCTGGTGCGATAACATCAAAACCCAGGACAGCAAGGAAACCTTTGCCGATATTGTAACAGTATCCCTTACGCAGAGCGTTGCATGGCTAAGCGATAAAATCGGGGGTTCTCCATCCGGCTGGGAATGGGGCAAGATTCACACCTTTACCATTAAGCATCCGATGGCCAGTGTAAAATTGCTGGACAAAATCTTTGGCCTGAGTCGCGGCCCCTTTTCTGTTGGTGGCAGCTTTCATACGGTAGGCCCATACTCGTATCCGTTTATTGATCCATCGGGGGTTAATCACGGGGCCTCGCACCGTCATATTTTCAACCTCGGAGATCTTGATGCCTCGAGAACCATCATACCCACAGGCACTTCCGGAATTCCTGCGAGCAGATTTTACTGCGACCAAACGGAACTCTACGTAAATAACAAATACCATCCGGACTATATTACCCGGCCAAATGTGGAGAAATCGGCACGGTACAGGATGGTGATCACGGGGAAATGATTCTTGACCGCAGACCGCAGACGGACGACAGACGAAGGATGTTCAATAATAACAAAGGCCGCCAAACGAAGAGGCGGCCTTTGTTATTGAAGAGTTTAGCTATTTTTTTATCACCTTCCTTTTCGCTGTAAATTCAACCTCTCCTTCGGAATAGGTAGCAGTGCCCTTAATCCCATCAGCGGAGAAAGCAGCCTTAACATTAATGTACTCGCCCTCGAGGTAAACCGTAAAAGTCATTACATTTTTGGCATACTTCACTGAGGTCCCTTTAACGGCATATTCTCCAAACTTCATGGTGGCCGTAAACGCCTCTTTCTCTTTCGCTACCAAAATATCTCCTGCGCCGTAGCCCTCAGGGGCCATGGGAGCTGTGAATGTCCAGGTACCAACCGGATCCACATCTTTGGGATCGTTAGTAAAAGACTGCAAACCAAAGGCAGCGAGCACAAGTAAAGTCAGTAATAATGAGATCTTTTTCATGAGCGTTGATTTTAATTTGTCCAAAAATATATCTATTTACGTATTTTTATACCGATGAAGAAATTTCTTTTCCTGCTGTTTATGCTTAATTACCTGGTCAGTTTTGTTTATGGCCAGGACCGGGTCATTGTGCTGAACCAGTTACCACAGCTGAAAGGGGATGCTGGAAAGGACATTGTCATCACGGCGGGGCAGGGATGCCGGCTCGGAAACAATCCTTCTGCCACGGGAGGAACAGGCAACTATTTTTACCGGTGGGAACCGGCCAGCACCTTAACCGATCCAACAGCCCCAAATCCCATCGCCAATCCGGGAAAAACAACCACCTACATGCTACTGGTAACTGACGGCAACAAATGCACTTCAGCTGATGAAATAACGGTTACAGTGGAGTCCTCTGGAATTGAAGAAAACGCTCAAAAGCTTATTGTTGAAGTATATCCCAATCCTACTGATGGCTTTCTCCATATTCGGGCATCCAACTGTTCGGGCCGCTGCCTGGTGGAGATTTTTAACTCACTCGGCCAGAGGATGCTATTTCGAAATCTGGAGTCTCACGGCGACCTTAACGAACCGTTCGACCTGTCGGGCCAGCCGACCGGGCTCTATTATGTACGCCTGGTGAACCAAAAAAACCTGATTATTAAACCCGTAATCCTGAGGTAAGAAAATGAAGGCCCGAATTCATGTCCTTTTTCTCGGATTACTGCTAGTTTTATCGGCAGGGCCACTGATATCTCAAAATCCGTCCAGGTATAAGAGCGGAGGTATACAGAAAGTCCTCAAGAACACCCCGGTACAAATAAAAGCAGAGTCCTACAGGGGAAATCTGCAATGGCAATGGTCTGCAGATACAGTTAATTGGCAAGATTTAGCCGACCAGACCCGGGAAATTCTTGCGCTGACCATTAAATCGGATATTTTTTTTCGTGTGGGCGTAAAAGAGAATACCTGCAACTGGTTTTATTCCGATTTTATTAAATACATCCCGATTGAACCAGCATCAGTTAAAACGATATCCGTCAACGATATAGGAATCCACACTGCCATTGCAAGCGGTGAAATCACAAGCAACGGCAATGACACGATCAAAATGGCTGGCATATGTTACGGACTTGCCCCTAATCCGGATACTTCAGGACTTAAAGTTAAGACAGAGTCCGCCGCATGGAGCTTTCAATTAAGTCTTACCGATCTCCAGCCAAATACCTCTTACTATGCCAGAGCCTTTGCATCTAATGATGCTGGCATCAGTTACGGGTCACAGACCAATTTCACAACTATGGTTGGTTTTGCTGAGATAGTGACCGACACCGTAACCCAGATATCTGACAGTTCAGCCTTGCTATTTGCTTCTTTCACACTGCCTGGCGGCGGGTCAGTTTATGAGGCGGGATTTTATTGGGGAACCGACGAATATCCTGAATTATACGGTTCTTCTTTTAGCCTGCAACCCGCAACCAACCAGTTTAGTGTTAAAATCTCAGGGCTTAACCCGAATGTTTTGTATTACGTCAAAGCTTTTGCCGCCAATGAGGCCGGGGTGTCCTATAGTGAAGACTATCAGTTCACGACCCTGAAAAGGACACCCTTCGTGATAACTTCCCCTGTTTCCGAAACAACTGCTTCAACCTGCATAGTGTCAGGAGAGGTGATTGATGAAGGTGGCGGTATTGTTTCAGAAAGAGGCATTTGCTGGAGCGGATCTCCTTTGCCGGACACCACCTACGCCGTTAGGGATGTTGAACCCGGTGTTGGAGGATACAGCTGCTTTATTGACAACCTAAAAAACAATACCACTTATTATTACCGGGCATTTGCAATAAATGAAACAGGAGTTGGATATGGCGCATCCTTTACCTTTTCCACCCGGCCGGATGTTCCCACTGTCATGACGGATACGGTTCTCAATATCACCACAACAACTGCTGTCGCAAAAGGCGAAATCAGGTTTAATGGCGGTGTACCGATATTAACCAAGGGAATATGCTGGAGTCTGGACCCCGAACCGGATATCAGCGGCAGTAAAGTCACAGCTTCGATAAATTCTGACAAATTCTCAGTGCCCATTGCCGGGTTGTTGCCAAATACCACCTACTATTACAGGGCTTTCGCAACCAACCGTGAAGGAACCGGCTATGGTGAAGAAAAGACATTTCAAACCCGGGTAAGCCTCCCGGCAGTCACAACCACAGCAGCCTCATCGATTACATATAAAAGAGCGGTTGTCGGCGGCAACGTCACTGCAACCGGAAACGGTACCATCATAGAACGTGGCATTTGCTATAGCAGGGAAACGAACCCCACTCTTGATGATAGCGTATTCATCATGGGCACAGGAGGCGGAATTTTTACAGGTGTAATGACAGGCTTAACCCACAATGTTAAGTATTATGCAAAAGCCTATTGCATTAACGAAGTAGACACAGCATTCGGCAGTCAGATTAATTTCACCACCACTTCAGCCTTACCTCTTGTCAGGACGGTATCATTTTACGATTTAACCTCATACACTTGCCAGGTGGACGGACAGATTCTGGAAACCGGCGGATCACCCGTTTCAAAAAAAGGTATATGCTGGGGCCCTAACCCGAATCCTGATCTCAGCGGGGAGCATACCGACGATGGCTCCGGGCCGAATGATTTTACGGGACTGCTGACGGATCTTGGTGCCAACAGGAAGTACTATTTCCGAGCATATGCCACGACCAATGCGGGAACATCCTACGGAAATGAAAATTTTTTCAAAACGCCTGATGACGGGACCTACGTGGATGTTCCGGTCCTTTCCAATAATCTGCGTGCCTCTTTCCGTGGATGGTCCGGATTATTTCCAGATAAAGGCACTGCTCTTTCGCAGGGCTATTCCGGAGTTACCTATGACTGGGAGAGGAACCAGATAATGATTATCGGGAATAATGCGCTTCACATCTTTATAATCGAAGCACCGGGTTACGGCAAGTGGTCTGACAACAATCCCTCGGGAGGTTTTGTAAGGGCAATACAGCTTGAGGGATTTACGGATACTGAGGCGATAAACTACCTGGGCAACAGCTGGGTCATGATCAGTGAAGAAGCTGAAAGACAAATCTATTTTTTCCAGATACTTGAAAGCACAGTCAAAATTACAAAATCCAGCGCAGCCGTAAGGGTTGATCCTACTGTACTTTTCACAACCGCTGAGGCTAAGTCAGGTACAACCCTGATGGAAGGAATAGCCTTTGATTTTCATAATCGCAAGATCTATGCCCTTTGTGAAACCGGCGTACTGAATTTTCCACGTCTGTTTATGTGGGATTGGGACGAAGTTAATAAAAGAGTTGTAGTCGGTTCCAGGGCGGAGATAACCTATCGCTTCCAGGGACTTTCAACTGACTTCCCTGCTGCCAGTGACATGTTCTACAGTCCATTGCTCAAGCGACTGTATATTGTTGACGGATCCACCAACAAACTTGGCGAATGGGATTGTTCTGATCCGGGCACTGTAAATTTCGGAAGACGGCTTGCGACCATGCAGGAGCCGCTTTCAAACGGAACATCCGGCTCAGATCTGGGGGATCTTGAAGGGTTCGGCATCTCAGCCGATGGTCTCTATTTTTATATGTGCTTTGAGGATAAGGGCTTTGGCTATGCTATCGCCCCATTGGTCCGCAACCTGCCGGATAATAATTTGCCAACCGACCTTTGCCCGTTCGATGGCACCCCAGGTTCATGGAGTTCGTTTGACGATCCGGCTTTGAATGACCCGACCGTATATCTGTCAAGATTCAAGAGCGGATCGGATTTTGTTGACACCACCTTGCTCAGACTGCACATGCCTCAGATCAGGGGAAACAACGACACCTTGCTGACCAACCTGTCGGATTTGGCGTTCGATGAAACTAATGACCGATTATGCATGGTAACCCGGACCGATGCCACCAACAACCAGTTGAGCTACCTCAATTTCTTCGATATGGACGGAAGTTATGCTGGTCGGCATACCCTTGAACGAGCATTCGCCACAAAGCCTGATGGATCAAATCTTCCGGGCGTTAGCCGAAGCGTGATTACCGGTGTGCTGATTCGCCCGCATACAAATCTTACGATGCGCTGGCTTTCAGGCCTCGATGGATCTGTGCAGGAAGTGACACTGGATGGTCTTGCCGGCCCTCAGTTCGTTGGAAACCCTGTAACAGACCCCATGGTTACCCAGGTTGGTAATGGCCAGGGATATGGCACCTCAACAGCAAATACCTATGAATCCCTGGCTGCTGATTTTGTTCATCGGGATTGCATCTGGACAACCAAACAGACTTCTTTCACCATTGAAGAATATCGTGGTGGAAACCTGGTCCGCAACATTGCTGTTGGAGGATTTCAGGTTCCGGGAACCGGGAAAACGGTGAGTCAGCTCTTGACCCATATTACGGGCCTGTATTATGATGAACTTTCGGATCACCTGTTTATCGGGGGATATAATAGTTCAACCGGAGCCTGTTACATTATCGAAATGAAAATGCTCGATAAAACGATTATGGGCTACCTTCAGTTACGGATCAACAATGGACTCGAGGGATTTAGCTTCAACGAAAGCCTCACCCAGCTCGCTGTTCTTTACAAAAACTCCGTTCAGCGGATTCAGGTTTTCAGGAAATAATCTTAAACTTTCCTTTATCATTTTCGTTATAAGCTTAAATGATTTAATATTGCCGGCCTTTTATAGAACGAAATAATGGAAAGAAACGAAATTATTCGACCAGGTAAGATAACAGGAAAGCGTAATAAGTTTGGGATGCTCGGATTCCGTAAATATCTGATTTGTGTCGAATTCGATGAGCCATTTAACAGGAAAACCGGTGATAAAACCTGGGAGTTTGTTGTGTCTTCAGGGTTTTATGAAGATATTGTTATAGGGGCCCGGATAAAAGGAATATTTGACCAGGCGCCTGAAGGCTTGCGTCCAGTAACCTGCATTATTTGATGGAAGGTCCAGCAAAACGGAAAATACTCGGATTGATTCTGATCTTTTTGACTGCTGCCGCATTTGTCAATGCGACAACCCTTCCATCCACGATAAACACTAACACCTCCCTTACAAAGGCAAATTCCCCCTATTATGCCACCTCAGATGTCACCGTCGCTTCAGGGGTAACCCTGACTGTTGAAGCTGGCGTTGAAATCCGGTTCGGAAAAAACTGCGGCCTTTATGTGCGTGGACGGGTACTGATGATCGGCCGGGAAGATGACAAGATCAGGATCCTTCCGGATGCAGGGGCGGCTAACTGGGAGGTAATCAGTATCATCAGCAACTCCGGAAACTCAGAATTCTCTTACGTAACCATTACCGGTGCTACGACGGGTGATAATTCCGACAGGGACAGAGCTGCAATTTCCGGATACTACAACCAGGAAATACTCCTAAATCATGTGGAAATTCGTAATGTAGAAGCCTGCGTTTATCTCAACAATTCATCTGAAAAATGCTATTTTACCAACTGCGTTTTTGAAGCGAATCATGATGGTTCTATGATGGCTTTGGTTGATTGTGATGTCGTAATCGATCAGAACGAGTTTATTGGAAATGACTTTCATAATTCCGATGCCATTGACTTTGACAAGGTGAATGCGCTGATAACCAACAACGTGATCTATGGCATGACCGGCGGCGAGAGTGATGCAATCGACATGGGTTCTGCATCGGTAGTAATCGTTACTGGAAATGAGATTTATAATTGTAACGATTCCGGTATTGAAGCTGAAGAGTATTCAATTATAACCGCCAGCAGGAATGTTATCTATAACTGTGGCGTTGGCGCCACGATAAAGGAAGATGCCCAAGGCACCTTTATTAATAACACCTTCTACAAGGTAGACCTATGTTTCACGGCCTACAGTGAAACGGGCAGTAATAATCACGGAGGTAAGATCACGGCTAAAAATAATATCATTGCCTCGGCTGCCACTCTCTATAGCTCCAGGCACAACTCAACTCTGACCTTCAGCTACAACCTTCACAATTCAGGAACGCTACCCGGATCAGGCAACCTCTTTGGCGATCCGATGTTTGCCAGTGCCTCGTCTCATGACTTTCATCTCCAGTCCGGTTCGCCGGCTATTGATCATGGTGACCCGTCAAGCCCTCCGGATGAAGATGGTACGCGTGCCGATATGGGTGCCTTTTCATTCTACCGTCAGCCGCTGCCCAAGCTTATCATCTCTGAAATACATTATCGACCCATGATAAATGGTTTTGAAGATCTTGATCAGGAGTTTATCGAAATATATAATTCCGATAGCTATACCGTGGATATCTCAGGATATCGGTTAACATCCGGCGTCGAGTTTACTTTTCCGGCCCAAACCCAACTGGAGCCAGCCAGCTTCCTGATAGTGGCCAGGGATGTATCTTATTATTCCAATTCAATTCAGAAGTTTGAGTGGACCTCGGGAACCCTCAATAATACCGGGGAATTGGTAGAGGTTCGCAATCCATCAGATCAAATTGTGGTTTCGGTAACCTACTCATCAGGTTCTGCATGGCCAAGGCTTCCATCCTCCCTGAACCTGAGCATCCAATTAAAATCCCTGGATCTTGATTACAAAACAGCTGCTTCATGGCGCACCAGTTATGTCAGCGGAGGAACACCGGGAATATCAAATATCAGGCAAACAATCACTCAATTGTATGTCAATGAGCTTGTTTCACGGTATGGAACTTCCTATCCTGATGAACACGGCCTATTCTCTGACTGGATTGAACTGTACAATGGATCCAATTACGACATTGATCTAGGGGGACTTTATCTGACTGACTCTTATACCAATCTCGGCCAGGCAAAGATTCCGGAGGGATACCCGGATTCAACCTTTATCAGATCCAGGTCATATTTTGTCTTTCATGCTGATCTCTTAACCAACCTGGGAGTCAACCATATCGACTTTCAGCTTGCCAGCGCAGGTGAACAGGTTGCATTATCACAACTTTCGGGGCAGAATTTCCATATAATCGACTCCGTTAAATTCCCGCTATTGGGCCTCGATGTTTCCTACGGAAGAATCAGTGACGGTGCCGGATCCTGGACTACCTTTACCACCCCAACTCCGGGAAAGGCTAACTCAGGCAGTGGTATCTTCAATGATCCTGCCAAAGAGTCAGGGGATATTGCTTTTTCCGTATACCCAAATCCAACTGCCGACCATTTCCATGTTTCGTTGGAGACAGCTGCACCCACCCGTATACAACTCAGCATTATTGACATACAGGGGAAAGTTCTTGCAAAATATTCCGACACACCATTCCTCATTCAGGGCGGTGAGGTATTAACCTGGGGTATAGGATCATACGGAGGGGCTCTTCCTCCGGGGATTTATTATCTGGTGTTATCCGCTGAAAAAGAGGTTTTGACAAGGAAAATAGTTATTTTAGAGAAATATTAGTCAAATAGTTGGTTTAAGCCATCTGACTATGTGAGAGAAAACTCCGAAATGTTCTATTTTTGATTGATATCTCAACCCCACAGAATATGGACTGGACGAATAAAACCATCCTGATTGCAGAAGACGAAGACTCCAACTATCTGTACCTGGAAGCTGTACTCCAGAAAACCGGGGCTTCACTGATTTGGGCACGGAACGGCGATGAAGCCATTGATGCCTGCAAAAAGAATCCCAAAATTGACCTGGTACTCATGGATCTGCAGATGCCAAGCATCAACGGATACGAAGCCCGGGAAGCCATCAAGGCAATTAATCCAGAAATACCCCAGATCGCTCAGACTGCATTCGCGATGGCGGACGATGAGAAGAGAGCCCTGGACTCAGGGTTTGATGCCTATATTTCAAAACCCATCCGAAAAGGAAACCTTCTTACACTCGTTGCAAGATTCCTTGGTAATCTTGATTAAAACCCTGCTCCTATGAAACGGGCCTGGGGGTTGCTTTTTCTGCTGCAGACCCTGC
>CAYQFT010000085.1:0-15488 GCA_964416825.1 uncultured Porphyromonadaceae bacterium | reverse complement strand
AGGAAGCCATTTCGCGGATCTTGATCTCTTTAATCACCTGCACGGCAGATTTGCCTGTTAATTTCCCAAAGGTCTCCTCGCCGATCATCATGACCGGAGCGAGGGAGCAACAACCCAGGCAGGCTACTGATTCAAGGGTGAAGATCCCGTCCGGAGTGGTTTCTCCATCCTTGACTCCCAGGGCTTCTTCCACGGCTTCGGTGATGGAAGTGGCGTTTTGAACGTGGCAGGCCGTGCCGTGACAGACCTTTATGATGTTTTTCCCAACCGGATTCAATCTGAATTGTGCGTAAAAGGTTGCAACACCATACATATCGGTCACACTCAGTCCAGTATGTGCAGAGATGATGTCGAATGCCTCGGCGGGGATGAATCCGTAGAGGTTTTGGGTGCCCTGTAAAAGGGGAATCAGGTTCCCCTTCTTTCCCTTGTATTTTGTGATAACAGGAATCAGGAGATCCAGATCAACCACCGGGTTGGTCTGATCTGCAACCGTTGCAGAGCCGGCAATTCTTTGAACACGCATGCAGAGATAGGTTTTAGGATTAACAAGCGGTTAAAATACTGGTTCCTGCCCAAACCGCAATGACTAAAGTCAGGATTCATAAATTGTGTGATAACCTTTCCCGGCATGCCCGGATATCTTACTTTAGCCGTAAATAATGCGATCATGAAAAGAATAGTAATGGCCGGTTTAAGCTTGTTTATTTTATTCAAAGCCCTGGCTCAGGAGCCTGCCCATCCTTTGCTGCCGGCTACCTGGGGAATAGAAAGTGAGGAGCTATTTAGCGTGGTTAAGGAACTGGCGGATCCAAAATATGAGGGAAGGCTTACCGGATCGCCCGGCTTTGCCCGGGCAGCCGATTATCTTGCCGGCCATTTTGCTGCCCTGGGGTTGCAAAAGCCATTTCCGGAGTCCGGTTATTTTCAGACATTCCCAATTCCTTATGCCGTCGTTTTACCAGGCAGTTCACTCTTAGTCGGTGAGGGTGCAAGCGCCGTCAGTTATCATTATTATGACGAATATATGCCCGGTAGCACTTCGGGAACGGGAGACCTGACAGCAGAGGTCATTTTTGCCGGGTATGGGATCAGTGCACCGGAACTCGGTTATGATGACTACGCCGGATTGGATGTTAAAGGCAAAATTGTATTAATACGTCCGGAAAGCCCGGTCTCACCCGCAGTGGGTGAAGAGAAGTTCGGGCCCTGGCTTCCCTATTCATTGCATCAGTATAAAATGCAGAACGCTGTTAATCATGGAGTTGCAGGGGTGTTATATCATTATGGCCCCCTTGCCAATACCAACAATGATTATCACGCTAACCTGCTCGTCACCATGGTGGGCAACAAGGTGGTTGAGGATCTATTCCGCGGCAGCGGCAAGGATTATGGTGCTGTTGTTGCCGGTTTAGGAGATAAACTGAAGCCCACCTCTTTTTTTTTTTTTTTGAAGGCCACCATGCGAAACAGAACCGAATATCATGATAAGGGATTGGGAATGAATGTGATTGGGATTCTTCCTGGAAGTGATCCTGTGTTGAAAAATGAAGTGATTATGGTCGGTGGTCATCTTGACCATTGCGGGATGTGCTGGGAAGTTTGCCCCGGCGCCAACGACAATGCATCCGGAATTGCTGTGCTGGTCGGTGCAGCCAGGGCATTGGCTCAATCGGGATTTTCTTTCATGCGGACAATTGTATTTATTGGCATCGGCGGAGAGGAGTCTGGTTTGGTCGGGGTTACCAACTATGTAAACAATCCGCTCTTCCCCATAGACAAGACGGTGGGTTTTATCAATCTCGATTGTGTAGGAATCGGCCCCAATCTCTATGCCGGTGGAGGTCAGAGTTTTCCTGCCCTGTTTGGCCCGGTTGAGGCTGCGAACCGAAACTTTGTGCATCGGGTTCTCGGATCCTCAGCGGCTGGTGGTGGCGGCAGGCCAAGGTCCGATGCTGCCGTTATGATCAAAGCTGGCATTCCCAGCATAAGTTTTTCATCCTATGGGGGATCAGGAGCCTATCACACGCCGGGCGATACTCCGGAGACCATCTGGCCTGAAACGCTCGAGGACCTCGCAGCCATCCTGACGCTGGCGCTTGCCGACCTGGCCGGTATCATGAAGAGATAAGCCCTTTACTATTTAATGCCGAAGACCAGATTCCCCAGCAGGTAAACGGCGCCGGTAATAATAACCGCACCTATCAGGTTTAGCCAGAGCCCCGTTTTGGCCATTTCAGCAATAGTAACCCGTCGGGTGCCAAAAATAATCGCATTCGGGGGTGTGCCTGCAGGTAGCATAAAGGCCATCGAAGCTGAAAGAGTTGCCGGTATCATGTACAGCAGAGGATTTGTATCCGTAGCGATGGCGACTCCAGCCAGAATAGGCAGTATCATCTCCGTGGTGGCGGTGTTGGAGGTCAGTTCAGTCAGGAAAGTAACCAACAGGCTGATTATAAAAATTATCACAATCGGGGATAAAACGTTAAGACCAGCCAGCTGGCTGCCAAGCCAAAGGGAAAGTCCAGAGTCCCTGAACCCATTTGCCAGGGCGAATCCGCCCCCAAAAAGAAGGACAATGTCCCAGGGCAGGTTTTTCGTGGTTTCCCAATCCATCAGCCGACTCTCTTTTTGGCCCTTAACCGGTATAAGAAAAAGGGGAAGGGCTATTGCAATGGCAACGGTACCATCATTGATAAATGCAGGGTGGTTAAAGAGGGAAGCCCAACCCTTAATGGTAAGGGATCCCAACGCAAGGTCAGACCTGGTAATCCATAAAACCGCGAGAAGCATAAAGTCGAAAAGGACTATTTTTTCTTCCCGGGTCATCTTGCCCAGTCGGTTGATTTCATCGCGAATCACGAAGTTTTCGGTTGACAGTCCAATGGTCTGTTTCCTCGCATATCGGAAATATATCAATATCCAGGCTGCCAAAAGCATAAGCAATCCCACGGGAACCGCGATCAGCATCCATTGCAGAAAGGATATCTGGGGAGCATCGGGGAACATTACCTGGTAGATCCGCAGAAAAGAAAGGTTTGGAGGCGTTCCTACAAGAGTCATGATGCCTCCTATTGAAGCTGAATAGGCTACCGCCAGCAATAATCCAGTTGAAAAGGATTTTTTGCTGGTGAATTCCGGTTCAATTTGCCTGATCACCGACATGAGTATCGGAACTACCATCATCGCAGTAGCTGTATTTGAAATCCACATGCTGAGGAAGGCTGTTGCAATCATAAAGCCCAGCAGGATTCTTGCTTTTCCTGTACCGGTAAAACGAAGGATCGTTAGTGCGATTCGTTTGTGAAGGTTCCACCTTTCCATGGCTAGAGCAACGAGAAAACCACCGATGAAAAGGAAAATCACGTGATTGAAATAAGCCGATGAGACTGTTTGCCCATCCATGATTCCCATCAGGGGAAACAGCGCAACAGGCAATAGTGAAGTAATGGCCAGTGGAACCGCCTCGGTGATCCACCAGATGGCCATCCAGGCCGCAATAGCCAATGTATATCCAATCTCAGGGTGCTCCGGATCCGGCGAAATGAGAAATGCCAGAATTGCCGCCAGTGCCGGACCAGAATAGAGTCCGATTATTTTAGCCCCGGGACGCTTTGGCGTCATTTTAACGAGGAAAGATAATTCCTTATGTTCGTTTCAATACGTGCCATCACATTAGTAGCATCCGCTCTTATGAATTTCTCCCCGGTGATCTGTTCGAACAACTCGATATACCTTTCAGAAACTTCACTGACAAAGGAATCAGGCATAAAAGGTACCGTTTGTCCCTCTTTCCCCTGGAAGTTGTTTTCAATCAGCCATTGGCGCACAAATTCCTTAGAGAGCTGCTTCTGCTCCTGGCCTTTGGCGAAGTTTTCTGCATAGGTGTCGCCATAGAAATAGCGGCTTGAGTCCGGAGTGTGAATTTCATCAATCAGATAAATATGTCCATCCCTCGTGCCAAACTCATATTTGGTATCTACCAGGATCAGTCCCATCTTTTCAGCCATCTCAGTCCCTCTTTGGAACAACTGATAGGTATACTCTTCAACCTTTGTATAGACTTCTTCCGGTACCAGACCTTGTTCAATGATCTCTTCAAAGCTGATATCCTCATCGTGGCCAACATGGGCTTTGGTGGTTGGAGTAATGATGGGTCTGTCGAACTTTTGATTCTCCTTCATACCTTCAGGTAAGGCAATTCCGCATAATACCCTTTTCCCCGATTTATATTCGCGCCATGCATGGCCGGTCAGATAACCGCGGATAACCATTTCAACCGGAAGCGGCTCCACTTTTCTGCCAATGGTCACCATTGGGTCCGGAGAAGCAATCTTCCAGTTATCAACAATGTCTGAAGTGGCATCCAGGAATTTCTCAGCTATCTGATTCAGAACCTGTCCTTTATAAGGAATACCTTTTGGCAGAACTACATCAAATGCAGAAATGCGGTCCGTCACTACCATTACGAGATATTGGTCGTCAATGTTATACACATCTCTCACCTTCCCTTTGTACAGGCTAATCTGACCCGGGAAATTAAAATTGGTTTTAGCAATGGCTTCCATAATTCATATTATTTATTGGTTATTTCTTTTCATATGCCCTGACAATCTGCTCCACAAGACGGTGCCTGATGATGTCCATTTTATCAAAATCGATCATTGCAATGCCGCTGATTTCGCTGAGGATGGTTTTCGCATGGATTAACCCTGATTTGTTAGCATCGGGAAGGTCAATCTGGGTAATATCTCCCGTTACGGCAAACTTGGAAAATTCACCCATTCGTGTGAGGAACATTTTCAACTGATTTATAGAGGCATTCTGGGCTTCATCCAGGATAACAAACGCGTTGTCGAGGGTTCTGCCTCTCATAAAAGCCAGGGGTGCAATCTGTATTACTTTATCCTCCATGTATTCCTTCAGTTTACGGTCTGGCATCATGTCCAGGAGCGCATCATAAAGAGGCTGGAGATAGGGGTCAAGTTTTTCGCGAAGGTCACCTGGAAGAAATCCCAGATTTTCACCGGATTCCACGGCCGGCCGGCTGAGAATGATTCGTTTGACCTCGCGGTTTCGCAATGCTCTAACTGCTAATGCAACAGCAATATAGGTTTTTCCGGATCCTGCAGGTCCTGTTGCAATAAGCAGGTCGTGGGTCCGGTATTTCTCAACCATCTCCCGCTGATGCGGGGTTCTGCAGCGTATTGGTTTTCCGTTGTTCCCGAATATCAGAATATCCTCATCGATGGTTTCATCACGCTCGGATGAGCCGTTTTCAAGGAGAAGGCCTTCCAGTTCGGATGCCGAGAGGCGATTATACTTTTCGAGGAAGGCAAAGAGCTTCTCCATTTTATTTTCAAATCGGGAAATCTCGCCAGCCTCTCCGATTGCTTTCAACTGATCACCCCGGGCAACTATTTTGATCTTGGTAAAAAAACGGCGAATGATTTCAAGGTGCTGGTTATTCGCACCATATAGCAGGAGGGGGTCAATGCTTTTTAAATAGATGATCTTTTCAATCATGCAGTTAAGATAAAGTCGTATTTTTGGACCTTCACGCAAAAATAGCGATTATCACGGATTTCGAAACTCCTTTTTATGTATGGCCCTCATCACCCTGACAACCGATTGGCGAAGCACCGATTACTATTCGGGCATGATGAAGGGTCGGCTTTCTATCCTAATCCCTGGGGTGGAAATCATTGATTTAGCGCATTCCATCGAGCCGTTTCATGCTATACAGGCCGCTTTCATTTTAAAGCAGGCCCTTCTGGAATTTCCAGCAGGTACCATACATTTTATTTTAGTTAACAAAGGCCACCAGGAGGATATCTGGCCGGCGGTTGCCTTGCATAACGGGCAGTACCTGGTTGGGTGGGATGACGGAATGCTGTCCCTGATCATGGAGTCGGAACCCGATTATTTTCTACGGCTGAACCCAGGAATCCTCGATCTGATGGACCAGAAAACCGAACCTGGTGTCAGGGCCATGACCATTCATCCTACATTCCCTGAATTGTCGGTGTTTCCAAGAATCGCAAAATATCTTGCCTCCGGCGGGCGCCTCGAAGGAGCCGGTCAGGATTCGAAAGACTACCTTCGCCCAAATCCGTGGCTTCCCATGGTCAGCAAAGGCTTGATCGACGGCCAGGTTATTTTTATTGACGGATATGGTAATGCGGTCACAAACATTTCGAGGCAATTGTTTGAAAAAACCAGCAATTCCAACAAAATGGAGATTACCATCAAGTCAAACCGTTACCGAATTAATGCTGTTTCTGATTCCTATATGAGTGCCGATCCCGGCGAATTAACTGCTTTGTTTAATGCTTCTGATTACCTTGAAATATCGATCATCCAGGGTAATGCAGCTGAATTGCTAGGGCTTGAAACCGGATCGCCAATTAAAATCAAATTTGAACATGACCAACCGGGAGGAAGTGCTGCAGTCTTTCAAACGACTGCTTGAAATAATGGATGAACTCAGGGAAAAGTGTCCCTGGGACCGTGAACAAACGCTCGAGAGCCTGAGGACCTTAACTATTGAAGAAACCTATGAGCTGGCAGACGCGATTCTTGATGAGGACCTGGATGGGATCAGAGAAGAATTGGGTGACATTCTGCTGCATATTGTTTTCTATGCAAAAATCGGGCATGAGAAAGGCGGATTTACGATCAGGGAGGTAATCGACGGAATCAATAAAAAGCTGGTTTTTCGGCATCCTCATATTTTTAGCGACGTTACCGTGCAGGATGCCAGGGAGGTAGAGCAAAACTGGGAGAAGTTAAAATTAACAGAGCATCAGGGAAAAACAGTATTAGGCGGCATCCCTGCTTCTTTGCCAGCCATGATCAAAGCTTACCGGATCCAGGATAAAGCCCGGGGTGTGGGCTTTGACTGGAGCCACCGTGATCAGGTATGGGATAAGGTTGACGAGGAAATTGCAGAACTCCGGAGTGAGTTAGCGACAATGGATTCACAGGAAAGGATTGAATCGGAATTTGGAGATGTCCTTTTTAGCCTGATCAACGCAGCCCGGTTGTATGGCATCAATCCTGAGAATGCACTTGAAAAGACCAATCTGAAGTTTATCAAGCGATTTAATTACCTCGAACAGGAAACAATCAAAAAGGGTATCAGCCTGAAGGACTTGCCGATCGAAGAGATGGACCGGTACTGGAATGAGGCTAAGAAGGGTGAATCCTGAAACTATCCTTCGGCAGGTGTTTCAGTGAAGTCAACTTTCCCTGAGTTTAAAAGAATATTATACCAGGTGAGAACTTTCTTAATGTCAGATACATAGACCTTCAGCCGGTCGTATTCGGGTACAATCGTGGCAAAATAATCCCTAAGCTCATCAGAACCGGCTTTTTTGGGATCAATAGTAGGTTTTCCTTCTTCCTTTTTATATATGTCGAGAAAAATATCCTTCAAAGGTTTGTCTTCTCCCTTGGTAAAAAGGGCGATCTCTTCAAGGGAGCTGATACGGTTAGCTTCATGAGAAGGCATCCTCTGGCCGGTTTCGAGATTTTCTACGATTAAAACATTTTTCCCCTGTGAAATCAATTTGTAAAGTCCCGGCATTCCAGCTATTGAAATAAAATCTTTCAGATCCATCTTCATTAATGTTAAGTGCGTAAATATACGATTTCTAGTTCATGCCGCGGGATTTCCTGATCTTCTCATATGCCTCGTTCAGCATCTGGAAATTCTCATGGGCCTTTTTCTTTATATCTTCACCCAGATAAGCAACTTTATCAGGGTGATACTTCACTGCCATTTTTCGGTAAGCTTTCTTAACCTCGTCATCGGTTGCTGAAGAATTAATCTCAAGGGCCTCATAAGCTGACTCCAGATTGTCGGAAAATAAAGCCCGGATCGAATGAAAATCTTCAGTACTGATTCCCATATAATAGGAAATCCTTTCAACGGTTTTCTGTTCCTCTTCCGATACCAGACCATCAGCCTTGGAGATTCCAAAGAGCAATTGGATCAGTTGCAAGCGCGTACCGTAGTCCATGTGTTGGCCAATCTGACGGCTGATTCCTTCAACCGGAATGTTCTGGTCAAGGACTTTCTTAAGAACCTGCAAGGCTTCCATTGCCGTTTGCTGGCCAAATGACTGAACGAAATACTGTTTTACAAAATCAAGTTCCGATTTCAGAACCCGGCCATCGGATTTCATAACGGCAGCAATCAGGACAATGAGGCTGGAGAGGAAATCACCTTTGGTTGTGGCGCCTGAGCCTCTTTGTCCCTCGAATACCGGGTCATTGTCTTTACCATCCAGCATCGCACCCAATGCGAATCCCAAAAGCCCGCCTAACGGACCCAGAAATGCCCATCCCAGGCCGCCTCCCAGCCATTTGTTAAACTTTGCCATTTGCCTTCTCCAAAAGTTGTTTGTGTATATCGATTACTGCCGGAAGCACCGGTTCTTTTCCGTCATTATTAATGATAAAACCCGCGAGGGGTATTTTTTGTTTGTCAGAAAACTGATTTCTTAAACGCGACCATACTTGGTTCTCATCAGTTCCATCGCGTTGGACAACTCTCTGGACGCGGGTTTCCTCCGGGCAAACAACCAGGATGTTAGCATCCATCAGCCGGTAGAATCCCGATTCAAATAGAATTGCCGCTTCATGAATTACATAGGGTTTGTCTCTATGGTTTAGCGTCCATTTTGAGAAGAGTGTCCGGAGACGCGGATGAATAATACTATTTAGACGGCTCAGCTCTTCTGCATTATTAAAAACTAAGCCTGCAACCTTTGCCCGGTCGAGCTTGTCACCGTTATAATAACCAGGCCCCAGCCATTTTAGCAAATCTTCTTTAATACCCAGATCTGAATCAGTGAGATTGCGTGCTTCTTCATCGGCATCGAAAATTGGAACGTCCAGGACTCTGAATACACTAGATACCAGGCTTTTACCTGATCCGATTCCCCCAGTTAGACCAACAATCAGCATGGTTAATTCGAATTTCCGAAAGCCTTTTTGACCGTCTGTTTAGGTGAAAGATCCAGAATCAGGAAATCCGGGTGAATGCCGTTGACCGAAATGTCTCCGAAGAACTCTGAAAAATTCTTCTCAAATCCTTTGAGGCTGACAGTATCTCTGAATTCCGATTTTTTTCTTGGCATAACCGGCTTAAGATCCTTGAAGTCAATGGTTAGAGGAGTTTTTGAAAAGTTCCAGTTGTGCTTGAGAATCGAAAAGCCCAGCGCCTCGACATCCAGCGAGACGCGATTAGGTAGAGGATGAAGTAAAACATAATCATCCGGCAGGTTGGTGAACCTGACCGGATGATTTATTTGTGTTTCATATTTGTTTTCAAGTGCCCTCAGGAACCAAAGGACGGTTGCGATCAGGATGCAGAACAGCAGGACAGAAACCTGACGCCTCTTCCTTTTTTTCCCGGGATTTACCGGCTCACTTTCAGGATTGCCGGAGTTAGCAGTCATGCTTACTGTTTGGGCTGATCTGCAATGTCTTCAGCTGTTCTTACGATGGAACCCTTGTCAACTTTAACCCGAACGTTCTGATCAACCTCCAGCAGAACGGTATGGTCGTTTATCTCAGAAATCCGTCCGTAGATTCCTCCTGCGGTCACTACTTTATCGCCTTTTTTCAGGGCTTCACGATAGTTCTTCAACTCTTTCTGTTTTTTCATTTGCGGGCGAATCATGAAAAAATAGAAAATTACGATGATGGCCGCAAAAAAGATAAGTGATGAATACGGACTGGGCTGTTTGGCAGCAGTTGTTTGAATAAGGAATGCTAATGTGTACATGTTTTAAGTATTTGATTATTTCTTAGTATCAGGAACATAAACCTCTGCGCTGATTTCTAATTTGTTCGTATTGGGTTGTGTATTTGCAAGAATATTTACTGACTTGTTTACGGCTCCCGTATATCCCGCTGAGGTAAAAACAACTTCTATAGAACCATGTCCTCCCGGCTTTACTGGCTCTTTAGAGTAAGTTGGCACGGTGCAACCACAGGTGGAGGAAGCCTGTGAGATGATCAGGTCGGTTCCTCCGGTATTGGTAAATTTAAAGGTGTACGAAAGCTTTTCACCCTGGATAACAAGGCCAAAATCGTGTTTTAGTTGCTCAAATTCCATAACCGGAAGTTCGGTTTTTGATTTCTTACCGGAAGCAGTGACCGGGTTGGTAACGAGTGAAGGGGAAACTGACTTGTTTGAATCCGACTTTCCTTTACAGCCAGGCAAAAGGAAAACTAGAACCGTTAGGACCAGAAAGATGGATTTAATCTTTACCATTCAAATTGTTTTACAATAACGGTGCAAAATAAAGAAATTCCTTTCACCTGTCAAATCTCACCGATCAAGCCTCGGCCGGTTTTTTGGATTTTGTTTTCAGCCTTCAATTGAAGGAATATTTTGTCCACAATTCCGTTGATAAAATGGCTGCTTTTCTCTGTGCTGTAATACTTAGAAATTTCGATGTACTCGTTAAGTGATACTTTGGTTGGTACCGACGGGAAATGAATTGCTTCTGTAATGGCCATCTGCATGATCAGGATATCCATCCATGCCAGTCGTTCGAAATCCCAATTATCACTGAATTTTTTTATAAGATCCTGGTATTCATCGGAATGTAAAATACACATTCTGAAAAGGGTAATCACAAAAAGACGGTCATCTTCGCTGCTGTACATAGACAAAAGATGAAGTCCCGTTGACTCTTTCCACTTACTTAACGTTTTGATCACCATAGAGCCAATGGATTCCAGATCGTCATTCCAGTAAATGCTCTGCTCCTCGAGCGCCTGCATGAACGACTCATCCGGAAGTATCAGCTCGCCGATAAGTTGGGTGATGAATTTTTTGTCCTGATTAAAAGAGTCTTCCTCTTTGTTCATGTATTCCTGATAGACCTCCCAGTCCAGAATACTGCGGTAGAGCGATTTAATGAGTTCTTCCTGATTGGTCCAGCTTAACTTCCTGGTTTCGATGTATTGTCTGAAGGGTTTGCTTTCGTCAATTTGAGCGATCAGCCGGTTTTCCAGAAATCGGGAATTTGGATTGGCCTCCTCTTCAGTCGGGAAAAACTTGGACCGGGCAATTTCCATTCTCTGACGGCCGTACAAGGTCAGGTCAGTTAAAAGGAGGAAGATCAGATGATAGAGGTCGTAGCTTTTTTCTATACTGAAAATCAACTCTTTTTCGGCTCTGTTTATGCTTGGGTTTTCCGTTGCACGATATGCATAAAGAATCTGTAAAGCTTTGACACGTAATAATCTTCTGCTGATCATCTTCTTAAAGAACTTTTTTTGTTGGAGGCCAGCAAAGGTATGGTTTTTTTTCTACTTTTGACCGGTAGCAAACCAAAAGCATAGATAATTCAAACCTGGAATTATGTCTGACAGAGAAAGAAGTGAAGATTTCGATCACCAGGACAGGGATGAAATTTATTCCAAAGTGGTGAGGGCCGGGAAGCGGACCTATTTTTTTGATGTTAAGTCGACGCGAAAGGATGATTTCTATCTAACCATTACCGAAAGTAAAAAGGTCTTCGACCGGGAGGGTCAGCCTCATTATGAGAAACACAAGATTTTTCTTTATAAGGAGGATTTCGACAAATTTGCAGACGGCTATCAGGATGCGATTGATTTTATCATAAAGTTAAGGGGGCAGGTGGGTTTTGATGAAAAGCCTGCGGAAAGTGCGGAGAAAGCCTTCAGTAGTGTGGAATTTGAGGATCTCGATAACGAGAAATAAATAACCAAAGGCCGGTCAACCGGCCTTTTCTGTTTTATTGTTAGCTCTCTGGGAAGGATTTAACACTGATTTTATGGGTATAACTATCCGTGAGGTACATAGCGGGAAGGATCTTCGCGACTTTGTCAAGTTGCCTGCAAAGATTCATGCGGGGCATAGTAACTGGATACCCCCGATTTATATGGATGAATGGGGTTTCTTCAATCCGAAGAAAAATCGTTCATTCCTAAGTTGTGACCACATCCGGCTGCTTGCCTACCGTGATAACGTCCCGGTTGGAAGAATCATGGGATTGGTGAGCCATAAATATAACCAGATTAAGGGCGAGAATAATGCCCGGTTTAGTTATCTGGAGACCTACAATGACCAGGAGGTTGCACACTTGTTGCTTTCTGCGGTTGAGCGCTGGGCTGCTGCACTCGGGAAGGATAAGGTGGTGGGACCGCTGGGGTTTTCTGACAAAGAACCACAAGGCTACTTGACGGAAGGATTCGATGAACCGATTGTTCTGGCCGCCAATTGTAACTATCCCTACCAGGTCGATCTGGTAAGAAACGAAGGATACATGCCGGAAATTAATCTGGTGTCTTATCTGGCTGAGGTTCCTCGAACAACGCCGGCCATCTACCAGCGAATATTGCCGCGGCTTGAACACCTTAATTCGGAATTCCGGGTCATTGAATTCACTTCATTGTGGAAGTTGCGCAGGTACATCAGACCTGTTCTTTCGCTTACGAATCGGGCTTTCAAACAGATATACGGGGCACTTCCCTATGAGGAACGGGAGATGGATGATTTCGCCAACCGTTTCATTATATTCCTGAATCCAAGGTTTATCAAGGTAATCGAAAACTTGAAAAAGGAGGTGGTTGCCTATGTTGTCGCAATGCCTGACATCAGCCGCGGCCTTCAGAAATGCAGGGGACATCTGCTGCCCTTCGGCCTTCTGACAGTGCTCCGGTCTGGCCGGAAATCCGACCGCATGGTTAACTTGCTGGGTGCAGTTGATGAACCATATCGGGGTCGAGGCCTGGATGTGATCATGGGTCTAAAAATGTTTGATTCTGCAAGGAAAACAGGCAAAAAGTATATCGACAGTCACTTAGTCCTTGAATCTAATACGGCCATGTGTTCTGAATATGAGCGAATTGACGGCCGGATCTACAAACGGTATCAAATTTTCTCAAAGAATCTCAGGTAATCATGAAAAAGCTCTTGCTATCCTTTTTATTGATGGTGCCAGCCCTTCTGGGATTGAGCCAGGTGATCAGGTCCATTGGGTTTGCAGCACCGAGCGGCTTGGTGGTAAACAACCTCCAATTCGCAGATGGTTCAGCACAATCAACCGATATGCCCCTGATCAGTTTCAGGTTGGGGGAGACACTCATTGATACCCGGCAGTTTAAGGTGGTCAGCACGAAGGATTCAGTTGTAGCGAGGCTGGATAACAGACTTGAGCTGGTTTTCAGGCAGGATGAAGGATTTCGGCCGGGCTGGAAAGGAACTGTTATACTCAAAAACCTGACCAGGAGAGATACCCTGGAGGTTTGGAACATAGTCCCCTTTGGTGAAAACCCCGATAAGGTATATCTAACAGGACTTGGAAGACACCGGCTTTCAAGGACGCATATTTTCAGGCCCGGATTGGCTCCGGTAAATGTTATTGTGCCTGACAATGCATGGAATCTGGGTTATTCGGAAGTCCGCCTTAGCAATACTAATGTCTGCGCCCTGTCAAGAAGGACCGGATCCGATAAAGCACAGGTCCGCCGGTTTGAGAATATTCTGGTACCTGGGAGTTCAGTGACATATACCCTTTATGCAGACTGTTTTTCCGGCGCATGGCAGGAAGGTCTCAGGGTGATGTTTCAGGAGCGGAAGTTATATGACCTGGATACTTTTGATAACACCCTCTATGAAAGGGAAGACCTGAAATGGATCCGGCATACCTATGCCTCCCACCTGATCTATGGCTGGGATCATCAGTATTATGACAGCAAGGAACTTAAGTACAACCTTGAAGATTTTCTTGAAAGAGGGAAAAAATGGTATGGTGGCGACGATTTTATCGGCATCTGGCCAACCTGGCCTTCGCTGGGACTTGATCAGCGAAATCAATGGGACCTATTCCGGGATATGCCCGGCGGGATTTCCGGAATGGCCAAAATCGCCGATATGTGCCGCTCCCATGGTGCAAAATTCTTTATTTGTTATAATCCCTGGGACGCTGATACACGTGCAGAAAACCATTATACAGGCATGGCCGAAATGGTGGGAAAGATAGGGGCTGACGGAGTGGTACTTGATACCAAAGGCAGCTCCTCCTTGGAGCTCCAGCATGCTGCGGACAGCGTCAGAAGAGGGGTTGTCATGTACAGTGAAGGAATGGCCGTTCCGCTCGATATGCCAGGGATCGTTTCGGGAAGGGTGCACAATGCCCTCTACTATCCGCCACTATTAAATCTGAATAAGCTAATAAAGCCTGATTTTGCGATTTTCAGGGTTGCTGAACTGGCATTTGAGCCCATACGAAGGGAATACGCCACTTCTTTTTTTAACGGATACGGAACAGAATTAAATATCTTCAAGCCGGGCCGGCCAGACTGGATCGAAGAAGATTACCGATTTTTCGGCAGAACCCTGAGGGTACTGAGGGAGAGCACTTCCAATTTTGTCCAGGATGATTTTGTGCCCCTCATTCCCACGTTGAAAGATCAGATTTATGTAAATTCCTGGCCATTGGGAGATAAAATCGTCTATACCATCTTCAGCATTGTTCCGGAAGGATTCGAAGGACCGTTGTTTGAGGGTGAAGCTTCATCAGGCTACCACTGGGTTGACATTTGGGAGCATCGTGAACTCCAGCCGGTTTCTTTACAGGGGAAAACCTATATCCCGGTCAGAACCGATGCTTTCCATCGGTCATGGCTCGGAACAAATAATGAAGGGGCTGTTAGTTCAGTGGTTCGTTTTCCTGAATTGCTCGAGGTCACACTGGTCATTGACCGTTTAACTTTCTCTGCAAAAACCGGTGATGAAATCAGGATTTGGGCGGGTGATCCGGACTACGAGAAAACGCCGGCCATATTTAAAACGAACCTTCAGACCATTACACTGGGAAACTATTTCGGCCGTTTTGAGGGTGATTTTATTGTTCAGTTGTTCAGGAATAACGAGATTCTGGATGAGCGGGTTGTAACCATCAAGCCGGGTGAAGCGAGGCTGGTGAGTCAGGTCGAATTGTCAGCAAAAGCATCGGAGGCTCCAAAGGGAATGGTATTGGTTCCTGAAGGGATGTTTACATGGAATACCACACACGGAGATGATTTTATCGGTTATCCTGCGAATCCCTATACAGGTCCCGTTAAGCTTAAAAGCTTTTATATGGATAAGTATCCGGTCACCAAAAAGGAATATTATTCATTTGTCAAAGCCTCAGGATATATGCCCGAAGATACTGTCAACTATTTAAGGGATTGGATTAAGGGCAAACCGGCCAGAAAAGAGGAAAACTATCCGGTGGTGTATATCTCACAGGAAGATGCGAAAGCATACGCCAAATGGGCTGAAAAAAGACTTCCCACTGAACTTGAGTGGCAATACGCTGCTCAGACCCCCGATTTGAGACCCTGGCCCTGGGGCTCAGATGAGGGGCTTGTCACGGAAGATGAATGGGTTACTAATACATTGACAGTGAAGAGAATAAAAGGGATGGACAGTACCTACTGTAATCCTGGCA
>CAYQFT010000084.1:0-15489 GCA_964416825.1 uncultured Porphyromonadaceae bacterium | reverse complement strand
TGCCCTTGTGCCCCTGTGCCCTTGTGCCCTTGTGCCCCTGTGCCCCTGTGCCCCTGTGCCCTTATGCCCCAAACATCTCCTGCATCTCCTTCTTCAAAACCCCCAGTGCAACCTGTGAGGGGGAATTCTCGGCCTCCATCTGAATCTCGAGAATCTTTTTACTAAGCTCCAGAGCCCCGCCGTCGGGGTTAACCTTCATGGCTGCTGAATTGATCATAGCAAGGGTTGCCTCTTTGGCATCTCTAACCGCATCCCAGGCTTCGGTTGATATGTAGATCTGTTGAGCAAGGTTGTGTTCAAACTCAGCCCGGACCATGATCAGAAGCCTTTGATGAAATTCCCTGACAGTCAGGCCTTGTTCCTGCTCTCTAACCACTAGTGAGTCCACCGTAATCCTTTCGAGAAATAGGGTCAGGCGCTCGTAAGCTTGCAACCGAAGAGGGAGTATCTTTTTCCGGTCCTGCAAAAGAAACTCCCGGTTTTGTTCACGTTTGAAACTCTTAAAATAGTAATGTACCATAACCCATGCTGTAACCAGAACAATCAAGGCCGGCAGGGTATATTTAAGTATTTCCAGAGAATTTTGCATAAACTGTAAAATGAGTTAAACACAAGTTTACCGCTTTTCGGGCATAAAACTAAAAAATGTACCTTTATCCCTTTATTTTTCGAGATCAACAAACCATGAAAGCAGATAAAATTTCTACACGTATCCAGGCGCTGGCTGTATCCGAAACCCTCGCAATGGCAGCCAAGAGCAGGGAATTAAAGAGTCAGGGTATTGATATCATCGACCTGAGTCTGGGCGAGCCTGATTTCAACACTCCGGAAGCAATTAAGGAGGCTGGAATCCGCGCCATTCATGAAAACTATTCCCATTATCCCCCGGTTTCCGGGTATGCCGATCTTCGGACCGCAATATCCCAGAAGCTTAAGAGGGACAATAATCTGGATTATACACCGGATCAGATTGTTGTTTCCTCCGGCGCAAAGCAATCTATAGCAAACGTTATCCTTTGCGCTGTTGATCCCGGTGATGAAGTGATCATCCCGGCCCCTTACTGGGTTTCTTATCCGGAAATCATAAAGCTGGCTGAAGGAACCCCGGTTATTGTCACATCCGGACTGGATCAGAAATTCAAAATTACTCCTGCGCAACTGGAATCTGCAATTACGGAAAGAACAAGAGCTTTCCTGTTTAGCTCACCCTCCAATCCTACCGGTGAGATCTATTCAAAAGAAGAACTCAAAGCATTGGCGGATGTTTTTGCCCGTCATCCCCAGATTCTTATCATATCGGATGAGATCTATGAATACATCAACTACGAAGGAACACATGAATCGATAGCCCAGTTTGAATCGGTGCACGACCGGGTGGTCATCATCAACGGAGTCTCCAAAGGATACGCGATGACCGGCTGGCGGATCGGTTATATGGCCGGGCCGATGTGGATTGTGAAAGCCTGTACCAAGTTGCAGGGGCAATATACTTCCGGCTCCTGTTCGGTGGCCCAAAAAGCCAGTGTTGCCGCGCTCAATGGAGATCAGGCTGAGATCGACAAGATGGTGGCAGAATTTAAGAACAGAAGAGACCTTGTTGTAAAGCGACTTTCGGCTATTGCCGGTATCAAGACTAACAATCCCCCCGGTGCCTTTTACGTTCTGCCTGATGTTACCTTCTTTATCGGAAAATCTGACGGGAAAACAACCATAAATTCCTCAAACGACCTGGTCATGTATCTGCTTAATGAGGCAAATGTCGCATTGGTTTCCGGCACCGCATTTGGTGCTCCGGAGTGCATCCGGATTTCGTATTCCACTTCAGTTGATATACTTAACAAGGGAATTGACCGGATTGCACAAGCATTGTCAAGACTCTCCTGAACCGTTATGGTGAAAAAGAAACTGATGCTCAGGGGCGGCCTGATCGGCGCAGCACTGGTTATTCTTCTTGTCATCGCCGGGGGTGGGATCCTGTATTCCCGGATAGCATCTCCAAACCTGGTAAACGTACCGCAGGATTCCGTCTACTTTTTCGTAAAAACCGGTTCTGAATATCCCCAGATCTATATCGATTTTAAAAAATCAGGTTGGCTCAGGCATGAGAAAGGATTCGACTGGGTGGCCAAGCGAAAGGGATATCCTGAATTGGTTAAACCCGGGCGATACCTGCTCACCAGGGGCATGTCCAATTCCGATATTGTCAACCTGCTCAGATCAGGCCGTCAGTCAGAACTTAACCTGGTTTTCAACACCACCCGTCATTTCGACCGCCTTGCAGGGGTAATTTCCAAACAGATTGAAGCGGATTCAGCTTCCTTGATTGCCGCTTTCCGGGACACTTCCGTTATGGCGAGCTATGGCTTTACTCCGGTTAACTGGACAGCCATGTTTATCCCAAATACCTACAGATTTTTTTGGAATACTGGTGTTAACCAGTTCCTTGACCGCATGAAGCGCGAATATGATTCTTTCTGGAATGAAACAAGAATGCGCAGATTAAAGGAGATTGGAATGGATAGGATTGAAGTGGTGACATTGGCTTCAATCGTTCAGGAAGAGACCTTTAAAGCCGATGAGATGCCCAGGGTAGCCGGTGCTTACATGAACCGGCTGCGAAAAGGAATTCGCCTCCAGGCTGATCCTACTGTGATCTATGCCTGGCAGGACTATACGATCCGAAGAGTCTTGCACAGGCACCTGCTCATCGACTCGCCCTATAATACTTACAAATATGCAGGAATTCCACCCGGGCCCATCCGCATTCCATCCGTTCAGGCAATTGATGCCTGCCTGAACTATGAGAAGCACGATTATATCTATTTCTGCGCTAAGGAGGATTTCAGCGGCTACCATAGTTTCGCCAGGACTTACAGTGAACATTTAGTCAATGCACGGAGGTACCAGAGGGCGATTACTAAGGCGAAAGGATAAAGGCGAAAGGCGAAAGAAAGAGGTAAGATTAAAAGATTATAAGACGCGGATTTCGGGTTCGAGGGTGATGTTGAAGCGTTGTTTGACCGACGCTTTAATTTTTTCTGCCAATTCCATTATATCCTTAGCATTGGCTCCGCCGTAGTTGACCAGAACCAGTGCCTGCTCGGGGTAGACACCTACCGGTCCATCGCGAAATCCTTTCCAGCCGCACTGTTCAATGAGCCAACCGGCAGATAGTTTTACCGAACCGATCTCATGCGGGTACAGCGGCATATCGGGATAATCCATTTTCATAACGCTCCCATGGCAGGGTGTAACCACCGGATTCTTGAAAAAGCTCCCGGCATTGCCGATCTCGGCGGGATCAGGCAGTTTTGAGCGTCTGATATCCATCACTGCCTGCCTGACATCCTGGATCGAAGGTTTCGGCTTGCCCTTAAATAATCGTTTTAATGGCTCATAACTCAGATCGACCATCGGTTCCTTGTCCAACCGGAATGTCACAGCCCAAACCAGCCATCTCGCCGAGGCAGGCCTCTTAAAGATGCTGTCACGGTAACCAAAATGGCACTCTGTAGAATCCAGATTGAAAACTCTTCCATTGTCAAGGTCAATAACCTCTACATAATCAACAAGATTGCCGGCTTCCACTCCATAAGCTCCGATGTTTTGAATGGGGGAGGCGCCCACCGTACCCGGTATTAGTGACAGGTTTTCAAGTCCGGAATAGCCCCGGTTAATGCACCATTCAACAAAAGGGTCCCATTCAGCACCTGCACCTGCACGAACCCCAACTGAGTAATGGTCTTCATAAACCACTTCAATTCCAGTATTTGCAGGATGAATGACCAGCCCGTCAAAATCCCCCGTGAGGAGAATATTGCTGCCTCCTCCAAGGATCATAACCTTTTCGGATTTCACAGGATGATTTGTGATCCATTCAAGCAATTCCTGCTGGTTATCTGTCTCAATAAATCCTGATGCCTTTGCAACCATTTGGAAAGTGTTCCGGGTAGCCAGCAGATAGTTTTTATGCAATTGAATCATGACACAAATATAAGCGCCTCATACTAAAACCCGATTTTTTCGTTTTTTAATTACTTTCGGCATTAGCATTAAGCCTGATATATGGTGAAAAGAGTAGTTCTGGCTGTAACAAACGACCTTACCGGCGATCAGCGGGTGCATAAAGTTGCCATGTCCTTGCTGAAAGCTGGTGCCGCACCGGTATTGGTTGGCCGTCGGTTGCCTGCTTCAAAGCCTTTAGCCCGATCTTATCAGTGCATCAGATTTAATCTGATATTTCGCAAAGGCCCTCTATTCTATCTGAACTATAATGTGCGGTTGTTCTGGTTTCTGCTGTTTGCAAAGGCTGATATTTTTGTTTCAAACGATCTGGACACCCTGGCGGCGGTCTTTTTGGCCGGAAGGCTTCGCGGGAAAAAGATTGTTTATGATTCCCACGAATACTTTACGGAGGTTCCTGAACTTGTTAACCGTAAGGTAGTGAGGCGAATATGGGAATTGCTGGAGCAGCTAATCTTTCCGAAGCTGACCTCCGTTTATACAGTTAATCAGTCTATTGCCTCAATCTACAAGGAAAAGTACGGGACTCCTGTAGAAGTCATCCGTAACCTTCCACCGGCAAGCAGACCCGAGCCCTCGCCGGGTTTTCTGCCTGGTAGTTTTGACGGGCATCCGATTATCTTATATCAGGGTGCTGTTAATGTGGGCAGAGGCCTTGAGGAGATGATAAAGGCCATGGAACTGATGCCTGAGATGCGGCTGCTCATCGCGGGCGACGGTGATATCAGGAAGCCTCTTGAAGGCCTGGTTGAAGAGCTCAGGTTAACCGAACACGTTTTTTTTACAGGTATGGTTCCATTTGAAAACCTCTGCTGGTACACCAGACAGGCTCTCATCGGGATCAGCATTGAGCAGGATATCGGGTTGAATTACAGGTATGCATTGCCCAACAAGCTTTTTGACTACATGCAGGCCGGATTGCCGGTTCTGGCTTCCGACCTTCCAGAAATAAAACAGGTAGTGGAAGAGGCTGCCTTCGGCAAGGTGGTCAGTTGCTTTGAACCGGCTTTCCTGGCAGAAACAATATTGGAAATGACTGCTAACCCCGGCCAAATGCAGCAGTGGAAGCTGAATGCGGTCAAGGCTTTCCCAAAATTCACATGGGAAAAACAAGAGCCACTGCTGATTAAAATGATCCTTTAGTTTTTAACGACAATCTGGCTCCAGATTCTTCCGGCTGTTATCATCTTAATCATATAATTGCCTGCAGAGACATGGCTTCCGCCCCTGGTTTGTCCATTCCAGGAGAAATCATGATCTCCTGATGCCAGATACTGATCGCAAACAGTTGAAATCACAGAACCACTAAGGGACAGTATGCAGATCTCTACATGCGAAGATTTTTCCAGGGTAAATTTTAGATGAATTATATCTGAAAATGGATTCGGATAGGTTATCAGCTTTGATTTAAGGTTGTTGACAACATCACTTCCGGTCCCACTTATCATGCTTATGGTATACATTGACCTTCCGTAAGTTGCAGCGGTGAGTTTACGGGTCGGGTTATGAAAGGTAAGATCTGTAACGGGTACGGCCGGCATGCCGTCACCAAAAACTTCCCAGGTGGTTCCTCCATTTTTTGTAACAAAGACTCCTCCATCAGTAGCCAGGTAGTAGACGTTCGGAATCAGGGGGTCAATGACAATATCATTGGCTGGCAGGTCTGGCAGACCATTCCCAATATCCTCCCATGACTGACCGTTATTGCGGGTTCTGAATACATGGGTTGCATAGGAATCCCACCTGTACCCTGAAAAGGTTACATACGCTGTTGCGGCATCGAATGGATCACAGGCCACCGATGTTACCCATCGCTCCGGAAGTCCTGCGTCGATTTTATTCCATGGGCTGCCCCCGGTCAGGGTATTCCACACATTTCCATCATCGGTTCCGGCGTAAAGAATTTTACCGTCTATCTCGGAGGCGGAGAGGGCATATAATGTTCCGATCCTGCCATCCGGCCCGGTTCCATTGGTCAGATCCGGAGAAATTGCCGTCCATGAGACAGCCCGGTTTGTGGATTTATAGACCCTGGATGTCCCAAAATATAAGACGGATGGATTAACCGGATCGAGGATAAATGGGGCTCTCCAGTTATTTCGTTCACTGCTGCTGATACCACTTTTCGCTGATGTGAAATTGCTGCCACCATTAACCGATCTTCCGAAACCACCGAACTGCGATTCTGCATAGACATATTTATTGTCTTTCGGGTCAACCTTGACCCAGAATCCATCCCCACCATAGATAGAGGACCAGGAATTAGCAGATCCGGTTAAAGTTCGAAGCGTGCCATTATCCTGGGTTCCACCGTAATACCTGTGCGGAATCAGGAAGTCTACCTCACAGGTATAAAACTGCGTGCATGGCAAGCTCAGGATGTGTGTATAGGTATTGCCGCCATTGTATGAAATATCCACTCCGCCGTCTCCACCCAACAGGACGAATTGAGGATCCTCGGGGTGAATAAAAACACCATGCATATCCACATGAGCATTGCGAAAGGTATTCTCCCAGGTTGTACCGCCGTTTGTGGTTTTGTATACTTCCAAACCAGAAAAGTACACGATATGAGGATTTGTCGGTGCCACGTTAAGAATACAATACCACCACTGATTCGCATTGTTGGGTTCCATTGACGCTCCCGTGCGGGACCATGAATCTCCGCCGTTTGTGGTTTTGTAGATCCCTTTTAAAAGTCCGATAGTATCAGACATTGCGGCATACAGAATGGATGGATTCGATTCGGAAATATCAATGCCTATCCTGCCGAGTTTACCGGCGAGGAGACCGTTATTGAGTCGTGTCCATGTATTCCCGCCATCATTTGAGCGAAAGATCCCGCCGCTTGCACCGCCGTAATTTCTGTAATCCTGACGGCGATTACGCTCCCACATGGCAGCGTAAACAATGAGAGGATTTGTAGGGTGTATGCAGAGGTCAATACCTCCGGTTGAATCTGAGATAAAAAGTACATTTTCCCAACTGGCTCCACCATTAGTCGTCCTGAAAATTCCCCTTTCATGATTAGTGGCAAATAGGTGGCCCATTGCGGCTACGAAAACGATGTCGGGATTTGTTGGATGAACCTTAACCCGTCCAATGGAACCAACATCCTCGAGTCCAACAGGTTTCCAGCTTAATCCTGCATCCAGGCTTTTATATACCCCGTTACCGTCATAATTAATGGAACCTCCACCGGCATTAGGCTCACCGGTGCCCACATATATAATGTTGGGATTTCCTTTGAACAGATCGATGTCGCCGATTGACTGGGTCAGGGCATCGTCGAAGATATGAGTGAATGAACGGCCTGTATCGGTTGATTTAAATATTCCGCCTGACGCAGCACCAACATAAATGATTTCTTTGCTGCCCGGAATCATTTCAATATCCTGAATCCGCCCGCCAACGTTAACAGGACCAACCTGCTCCCATGCCTCTTGACCTGATTTCAAGGGTGATGCAGCCATTTCTTTCGTCTGCCTTATAGCCTGGTAGTAATCCTTAGTGGGGATTTGTCCATAGGGAAAGGCTCTTTGCTGGAAAAACCAGTCGGAAGGATATTCTTTCTCTGAATGTCTTGCAGGCGTGGGTTTCAGGACTAAAAGAGTGGCAACGCCTGCGGCAACCACGCTAAGGATTATCAGAAGATAGCGTCTCATGTCCGGATGGAATTAAGGTTAGTGAATAGTGGATTTGGCGGGGTCAGGTCCGCATTAGTTTCTCAAAGTCGAAATAGTTCTGTGAGGGTTCAACCGGATCCAGCCGGCCGCTTTCGCAACGGACTGTGCGGAAGGGGAATTTCCGGATCATATTATAATCATGGGTTGCCATCAGAATTGCCCTGCCGCTGCGTGAAATGCTTATGAGCAGCCTCATCAGCTCCTCGCTGGTATCGGGGTCCAGGTTACCGGTGGGCTCATCGGCTAAAATAATTTCCGGGTCGTTCAGGAGAGCCCTGGCAATGACAACACGCTGCTGTTCTCCGCCCGACAGTTGGTGCGGAAGCTTGTCATCCTTATAATGCAAGTCAACACGGTCGAGAACTTCTGAGACCCGTTTCTTAATAATGTGCTTCTCTTTCCAACCCGTAGCACCCAGAACGAAAGCCAGGTTCTGGAAAACGCTCCGGTCTTCCAGAAGCTGGAAGTCCTGAAAGACCATGCCGATCTTTCGTCTAAGCTTAGGAACATCGCGGGATTTCATCTTTTTCAGATCAAAACCGGCAATCCAACCTTCCCCGTCGCGAAGGGGAAGTTCCGCATATAGGGTTTTTAGCAGGCTGGTTTTTCCGGTCCCAACCTTGCCGATGAGGTATGTGAACTCTCCTGGATTGATTGTGAGCGTGACATTATCAAGTACTAGGTTCATCTGCTGATAAACCGAAGCGTGCCTCAGATCGATGACCGGTTCCATGTTTAAATGATCTTATTAACCGTATGTTGTTAATTTATATGTAGAAAGGGAGACCCAAGAGCCGGACGGCCTCCGTTATCTTTGCTAAAGTAAAAATAAAACCGCGTATTATCAGTTATACAGGTTGTACGAAAGAACTCAAGCCATGAATAGCAAACGATTAGGTTTAACTCTGTTTTTTACCGTGTTTCTGGCTTTCTTATCCGGCTTTGCGCAGCAGTCGGCGGTTTACAGGGATCCCGATGCGGACCTTAAGGAAGGCCTGGAACTCTATCACAAATCACAGTACGGTGCTGCCCAGGTTCGTTTTACCGAATACCTGCGACGGACCGAAGGCCAGGAAGCGACTTCCCGGTCAGATGCGGCTTTTTATCAGGCAATGTGCGCAATCCGCCTGGAGCATAATAACGGAGAGGTTTTAATAACCAATTTTTTACAGAATTATCCCGAAAGCTCTAAAGCAAGCACAGCTTGTTTCGAAGTTGGGAAGACCTTGTTTCAGGATAAGAAGATTAAAAGGGCCCAGCGCTGGTTCCAGCAGGTCAATCAGGCAAAGTTGCCAAAGGATCTGCTGCCTGAATATAAGTTTTACCTCGGGTACTGTTTTTTCGATGAGAAGGAGTATAAAAAAGCACAACCCCTTTTTGAGCAGATACTTAATTCTGACTCCCCATTCTCGGAAGCAGCCGGGTACTATTACTATTACACTTTGTATCAGGCGGGGAACTATGAAAAGGCTCTCAAAGGATTCCTTGGACTTCAGGAGAGCCGGGAATTCGGAAGTTCTGTGCGATACTGCATCGCTCAGATCTATTACTATCAGGGTAATTTTGAGGAGGTTGTCAAAACCGGTGCCCAACTGATGAGGAATGCCAAACCCGACCAGCAAACGGAAATGGCCCGCATCCTCGGAGATTCTTATTTTCGGCTGAACCGTTTTCCTGAGGCCATCCCTTACCTTGAACAATACCGAAAAGGAACAAAATCCATGTCGAGGGATGAACATTATGCATTGGGATATACTTATTATATGAACCGGCAGCTGCAGGATGCAGTAAAGGAACTGGAGCTGGTAACCGATGCAAATGATCAGCTGACCCAGTTCTCCAACCATCTATTAGGGGGTATCCTTGTAGACCTTAAGGATAAACTGAAGGCCCGATCAGCTTTTCGGAAGGCAGCAAATCTAAGTTTCGACAAATCCCTTCAGGAGGAATCGCTCCTGAATTATGCCAAACTGAATTTTGATCTCTCCATTTCGGGGGAAACACTCCGGGCGTTTGAGGAATTCCTGAGAGTCTTTCCTGAATCTAAACATCAGGATGAAGTGTATGATTACCTGGTGAAGGTTTTCATGAATACCCGCAACTACCAGGAGGCACTGGTTACGCTGGATAAGATTAAAGTCAAGACCCCCGAAGTGAGGAAAGCCTATCAGCGGATTGCGTATTACCGAGGATTGGAGCTTTTTAATAACCTGAAATACAGGGAAGCCATTGAGATGCTTGATAAATCGCTCGAATACGGTAATTATGACGATAATATCAGGGGGCTCTGTTATTATTGGCAGGCAGAAGCCTGGTATAATACGAAGGGGTATAGCAAGGCAGCTGACTCTTATGACCGGTTCATGTCGGTTTCAGGTTCTGAGCGAGCACCCGAATACAGTTTGGCCCAATATGGCCTGGGATATTGCTATTTCAACCTTGAAAAATATGAGGAATCCCTGAGCTGGTTCAGGCGATTCATTGCCCGTTCACCTAAGCAAACCAAGCTATTGGCTGAAGCTTATAATCGGGTGGGCGACTGTCTTTTTATGAGCAGGCTCTATTGGCAGGCGATTGAAAACTACGATAAGGCCATGGCAATGAAAACTGAGGAGGCGGGTTATGCCATGTTTCAGAAAGGATTCTCCTACGGGCTGGTTCAACGGCCTTCCCAAAAGATAGAACTGCTTAAAAGGCTGCCCGTAGAGTATCCTAAATCGCAGTTTCTTGACGATGCAGCGTTTGAAATCGGAAGGTCATATATCGATCTGAATCAGTCGCAGGATGCGATCCAGGCTTTCAAGGCAGTGATTTCCAACTATCCAAACAGCTCTTATGTGCGTAAGGCTTACATTCAACTCGGGCTCATTTATTACAATGCAGATCAGAACGATGAGGCCATGGCGATGTACAAGAAGGTAGTCTCCTCGTGGCCGGATACGCAGGAGGCAGTGGATGCCCTGAACGGAATCAAGAACATATATGTAGAGACAAACAGGGTGGATGAATACTTCACCTATGTCCAGTCCACCGGACGAACCAGTGATATCTCGGTATCGGAGCAGGACAGCCTGATCTATATGTCGGCCGAGAACATTTACCTGCAGGGAGACTACGCCAAGTCCAAGGCAAATTTCGGACAGTATATCACAAGGTTTCCGCAAGGCCGATTCCTGCTGAATGCGCATAACTACAAGGGCGATTGTCATTACCGCGCCAACGAACTCGACCAGGCACTAACCTCCTATTCCTATATCCTGGCAAGAGGGAAAAATCAGTTCACGGAGACCGCCCTCGCCCGTTCTGCTGAGATCTGTTACCAGCAATCGAACTTTGACCGGGCAATGATTCTTTACAAGCAACTTGAGCAGCAGGCTGAGGAACAGTCTAATCTGCTTGATGCTAAGATCGGAATCATGCGTTGCTCTTTCCGCCAGAAGGACTATGAAGCTGTGATCCAGTCGGCTCGCGGAGTTATAAATAGTGACAAAGTGCCTGAAGAAATCACCCGGGAGGCTTCCTATATTTTGGGTAAGGCCTACCTTGAGAAAGGCGATTCCGACAAGGCCATTGAGGTTCTGCGGTTGGTTGCCCGGGATGTCAAGAACAAGGAGGGGGCTGAATCCAAGTATCTGGTAGCCGAAATTCTTTTCAGACAGGGTAATTCCGAAGCATCGGAGAAGGAGATTCTGGAGTTTCTCGACCTGAACACCACCCACCAGTTCTGGCTGGCGAAGGCGTACATTCTTTGGTCTGATATTTACCTGAAGCGCCAGGATCTTTTTCAGGCAAAGGCCACATTGCAAATCCTCAAAGAGAATTACAGCAAAACGGATGACGGGATTCTTGCAACGGTAAATGAGAAATTGAAATGGATTGATACCCAAAACCAGGAAAAATAGAGAGTCATGATAATCTTAAGTCAGCGCAAACAAGTTTTAGCACTCACGGCCTTATCCGCGATATTTCTGTTTCCTAGCCAGCCGGCAGATGCACAGGAAGGAATGACCAAAGAGGTAAGCGTAGTAAGGCCTTACAGCCCGACGATCGCCAACGCTTTTAAATCCAGGTTTATGCCAAAACTGGATGACTCGGTTCAGGCACCCACCCATTTTGAGTATTTCATCCAGCCAGCACGGATTAATCCCCAGCTCCGGATACGCGAACTGGAGGCATCAGACTTCAGCGCCGGCGGCAAGGAAGATCTCAAGCATTCCAGTGTGAGTCTCGGATTTGGCAACTACTGGACTCCGATGGGCAAGCTCAGTATTCATACCCTCCGCAATCCCAAAAGCAGTTTGGGTATCGACCTGAGTCACATTTCCTCCCAGGGAAGCGTTAAAATGCCGGACGAACGGAAAATTTATGCAGGATATGCGGATAATGAGGTCAGTCTCTACGGTAAGCGGTACATGAAGAATGCAACTTTCTCCTCGGATTTCTATTTTAAAGAAGATCATCATTTCCTGTATGGATATACTACTGATAGTATTACTGATCCGGTCGACCCGCTGAGGCGAACTCCCCTGCTGCCCTGGATAGACAGGGCCACCCAGCGGGACTCCGTTCCTCTGCAGCGGTTTATTGTTCTCGGGTCAAAGCTGAGTCTGGCATCCAACCAGAAAAGCCGCAACGGATGGCAATACAGGGTCGACGGAGGCTATGATTTGACCTTGTCCAGCCAGGATGAACCAGCTTTTCTTGCTGAATATGACACCACAATGGGAATTGAACATTTGGGACAACTCGATTTTGCCATTTCAAAAGATTACGAAAAGATCTCTTTCGGCGCCGAGATCGGCGCGGATTATGTTAACCGAAATCATCCGATTGATACCCTGAACTATGCGGTAGCTTATGCCGATCCCTGGATGGGGTTCGAATGGAAATATGTTAGGCTGATTGCCGGGCCAAAAGTTGCGATGGACCGAAATGCAGAGAAATTCTGGTTTTTTCCAAGGATGAAGCTGGAAATCAATATTACCAACCTTTTGGTACCTTATGTTGGCCTCGATGGAAGATACGAGAATCAGACCCTCCTGTCGGTATCCAGAGAGAATCCGTATATCGCAGATAATGTGAATATTAAGCCAACGATTCATCGTTTTATTGCATTCGGAGGGCTTCGGGGCCGGTTTACGCCTATGGTTGCTTTTAATCTGGCTGTTTCATGGGAAGATGCCAGGGATCTGATGTTTTTTATACCCGATGCCACCAATCCTCATCGGAATACTTTTAACCTGATATACGACAACGGAAGTATCCTTCAGGCTGGTGGCGAGGTGTCGTTAAGGCAAAGTGACAACCTGAGTTTTATTTTGAAAGGGAACTACTATCAATACCAGCTCGATGCACTGCCGGCTGCCTGGCACAAGCCGGGTTGGGATCTGAACTTCACCACACGCTATGCCTGGAAGAAGAAGCTGATGGTCAAGGCTGAATTATTCATGCTCGGTAAATACAGCGTTCCTGAACCAGATCCATCATTGGGCGCGGTTAAGGTACTAGATGGACTGATTGACATTAACCTGGCCGCTGAATACCGGTTTACTCCCTGGATGTCTGCCTTTGCTCAGGTGAACAACCTGATATCCGATAAGTACTTTATTTGGCAAAATTATCCGATGCAGGGAATCAACTTCATCGGGGGATTGTCATGGATATTTTAAATGCTTTTTAATTAATTGATTAACAAATAGATAAGCCACAATATTTCTGTTAATAATTATCCTGATTTTGGCCCGGTTTTATGCGGTAAAACCGGGCTTTTTTTCTATTTTTGTCTGATTTTTTATAAGTGAATTTCACGGTATTTAACTATCTGTATATGAGTGATTTAGAAAACAAGACCCAGGAGAATGGTTACTCGGCCGATAGCATCCAGGTGCTGGAGGGTTTGGAGGCAGTGCGGAAGCGGCCGGCTATGTACATTGGGGATATTTCGGAGCGGGGTTTACACCACCTGGTTTATGAGGTAGTCGACAATTCAATCGATGAAGCGCTTGCGGGTTATTGCCAGAATATTGACCTGATCATCCATAAGGACAACAGCATTACCGTTGAGGATGACGGACGCGGAATCCCGGTTGACTTTCACGAGAAGGAGGGAAAATCAGCCCTCGAGGTGGTCATGACTGTTTTACATGCGGGCGGGAAATTCAACAAAGAGAGCTATAAGGTTTCCGGTGGACTGCATGGGGTAGGAGTTTCCTGCGTTAACGCACTTTCAATCAGGCTTCTTGCGGAAATTCACCGTAACGGTAAGCAATATCAGCAGGAATACAGCCAGGGAATCCCTCAGGGACCGGTTAAAGAGACCGGGGTATCCGATAAGAACGGTACAATCATTCACTTTCTGCCGGATCCTGAGATCTTTACCGTATCGGAGTATAAATACGAGATTCTGGCCGACCGTCTCAGGGAGCTTGCCTTTCTGAACAAGAAGATTCGCCTCACGATGACAGATGAACGGGCGACCAATGATGACGGGACTTTTGTAAGAGAAGAGTTCTATTCACTGGAAGGCCTTAAGGAGTATGTGGATTATATTGATGAAGGACGTGAAAAACTGATCGACGAGGTCATCTGCATTGAGACGGAAAAGGCCGGAGTGCCGGTTGAGATTGCCATGCAGTATAATACTACTTTCAATGAGCATGTGCATTCTTATGTCAACAATATTAATACCATTGAAGGCGGTACGCACCTGCTCGGATTCCGGCGCGGTCTCACCAGGACGCTGAAGCGCTACGCCGATGATTCAGGGATGCTTTCCAAACTGAAATTTGACATTAACGGTGATGACTTTCGCGAGGGCCTTACCGCCATCATTTCGGTAAAAGTTCAGGAACCTCAGTTTGAGGGACAGACCAAAACCAAGCTGGGAAACAGCGAGGTTGCCCTGGCTGTGGATCAGGCGATCAGCGATATGCTCAAGAATTATCTTGAGGAGCATCCGAAAGAGGCCCGTGCCATTGTAAATAAAGTCATTCTTGCTGCCACTGCTCGTCATGCCGCTCGTAAGGCCCGTGAACTGGTTCAGCGGAAAAACGTGCTCAGTGGATCAGGCCTTCCTGGAAAGCTGGCTGACTGCTCTAACAATGATCCCAAAGCCTGTGAAATTTACCTGGTGGAGGGTGATTCTGCAGGAGGTACTGCCAAACAGGGCCGCGATAGGTCGTTTCAGGCCATTATGCCTCTAAGGGGCAAGATTTTGAACGTGGAAAAGGCCATGCAGCATAAGATCTATGACAACGAAGAGATCAAGAATATTTTCCAGGCTCTTGGCGTATCTATTGGGACAGAAGAGGACAGCAAGGAGGTTAACCTCGATGGTCTCAGGTATCATAAGGTGATTATCATGACGGATGCCGACGTCGACGGCAGTCACATAACAACCCTTATTCTGACCTTTTTCTTCCGCTACCTCCATTCGCTGATTGAGAAGGAGCACGTATATATTGCAACCCCCCCGCTTTACCTGGTTAAAAAGGGAAAAACCGAACGCTATTGCTGGACGGAAGCTGAACGCGAAGCCATTTCCGTGGAGCTTGGCGGAAAAGAAGGTGGTGGAGTGCACATACAGCGGTATAAAGGTCTTGGCGAGATGAACGCCGAACAGCTGTGGTCAACCACCATGAACCCTGAGTTCAGAACACTGAGGCTGGTTACGATTGAAAATGCAGCTGCTGCCGACCGGACTTTCTCGATGCTGATGGGTGATGAAGTTGCCCCGAGGAGAGAGTTTATCGAGAAAAATGCGAAATACGCGAAGATTGAT
>CAYQFT010000083.1:6077-15553 GCA_964416825.1 uncultured Porphyromonadaceae bacterium | reverse complement strand
CTCAGAAGCCGCACGGCGCCCGGAATGGATGGAGATGATTTTCGTCCCTACTTTGAGGCATTAAAAATGATTCGTTACCACGGAGGCATCTCCATCGAAGGCTCCTGGAAAAACGAGGACCTTCCAAAAGCCTTTCTCACACTCCTCACCCAATGGAACGCAGTACCGGCCGGCCTAACCGGCAACCGGCAACCGGCAACCGGCAACCAGAACCAGCAACCAGTAACCAGTAACCAACTACTATGACCGAACGAAGAGATTTTATCAAAAAGAGCCTGGTGGGAACCGCAGGCATTGCCATAGGTGGCATGGGTTTTACGGCCAAATCCTATGGATCGATTATCGGATCAAATGAACGGATCAATCTGGCAGTCATCGGTATACGAGGCCAGGGGGGCGGGCATATCAATACCTATGCCAGCCTGAAAGATGACCGGAATGTCAGGATTAAAACCTTGTGCGACACGGATGAGCAGTTTTTCAAGGAAAGTGCGGACAATGCCGAAAAACTCACCGGGTATCGTCCGGCCACCGAGTGGGATATGCGTAAAGTATTCGATGATAAGGAGATACACGCAGTTTCCATGGCCATTCCAAACCACTGGCATGCCCTTGGAACGATCTGGGCCTGTCAGGCCGGCAAGCATGTATATGTTGAGAAGCCTGCCTGTCACAATGTTTTTGAAGGCCGCAAGATGGTGGAAGCTGCCAGGAAATACAATGTAAGGGTACAGGTTGGTTTTCAGAACCGTTCGATTCCGCAGGTAATGGAAGCTCTGAGGTTCCTGCGTGAGGGCGGGATCGGGGAGGTCTACATGGCCCGGGGCCTCTGCCTGAAACCCAGGGATTCTTTCGGGATCGCAAAGGACAGTAAACCTCCGGCAACCCTGCATTACGATAGGTGGCTCGGGCCTGCCCAGCTACGTCCCTACAATGAAAAACGCGTGCATTACAACTGGCACTGGCACTGGGATACAGGGAACGGCGATACTGGCAACCAGGGCCCGCATCAGTTTGATATAGCCCGATGGGGCCTGGGCCAGAATGAGCATCCCGTTGCGATTTATTCCAGCGGGGGGATATACGGGTTTACCAAACAGGAGTGCTCTCAGGAAACCCCGGATACCCAGGCTTCGGTTTTTAAATATGCCAACGGCCAGATTTTCGAGTTTGAGACCCGGGGGGCTTATACCAACGGCGAAGGGAACCTGAATATCAAGATCGGGAATATTTTTTACGGCACGGAAGGGTATCTGGAAATCAACGGGAGCACATGGAAAGCCTGGCGCAAAAGAGAGAAAGATGCATTCGCCGGATCCGATAAACCCGCTGCCGAGAAACCGGTGGATCCCACCTACCGCGCCGCCCCCGGAGGAGCTGAACATTATGCCAACTTTCTGGATTCCATCCGGTCAGGAAAAGATGAAGATCTTAACTGCGACATACAGGAGGGCTTCATGTCGTCCGCCCTGCCGCACCTGGCCAACATTTCCTACCGGCTCAGCCGTGAGGTTCATTTCATGGGCAGCCATGAGAAATTTGCCAGTGATCCGGAGGCGGATCTGATGCTGACGAGGAGCTACCGGCCGCCGTATAGCATAGGGGAAGAGATTTGACACGAAGAAGAAGTGAATAGTGAATAGTGACTGGTGACTAGTTGGTTGGTACTATTACTTAATACCTGGTCCTTAAAACCAATCACTATTCACTATTCACCAATCACTATTCACTGAAAGTAATGCGCCCCCCCCGGGTTGTAAATCATCCTCAACGCCCCGGGCAGCACCTTCACATCAAATTCCTTTGCAAAATGGAGTTCGCCGTCGACATGGAAGGGCACTTCCTCGGTGAATTCAAGGCTGATATGTGCCGTTTGGTAGTAGTTTACCCTGTGGTCGTGGATATGGGTGCCTTTGGGGACCATCAGCAATAGCTGGAACCGCTCGATAAGATTGAGCTTCTTTATGCTGCAAACATCCAGCAGGCCGTCGTTGGCAATGGCTTTGGGTGTCAGGAAAAAACTTCCGGCAAACCGCCGCCCGTTGGCGATGGTATTGATAAAGCAGTTGGTCTCCTTCTGCTCCCCGTTCGATTTCATGATGACATGCTTCTCCCTGAAAAACAGAAGGGTTTTCACAATGTGCCAGATATACTTATTCTTTCCGCCTCGCTTGGTCTCGCCCGGTTTCGTATAGTTTTCGGCTGCAACCTGGGCATCGAAGCCCAAACCCATGCCGTTGATGAAATACATCCCGTTCACCGAGCCTGCATCCATCGGAATAACATCGACCTTGAAAAAAGTATCCCAGTCTTGCTCTGTAAAACGATTGGGAAGACCGAGTATCTGGATAAAATCGTTTCCTGTCCCGGCTGGAATAATCCCCACAACCACATTCGGATTGTTGATAAGTGGCCTGCTGATCTCGTTGAGGGTTCCGTCGCCGCCGACCCCAATTATGTATTTATATCCCTGATCTGCAAATGATTTAGCCAGCTCGGTGGCATGCTCGTGCCGCTCGGTAAGCACAATGTCAGCCTCAATTCCATGCTTCTCAACCATAGCCCTGACCGTTGGAAGGTAGCTCAGACCGAAGCCGTTTCCTGCAATCGGATTAACGATAAATACCCACTCTTTTTTGTTTTGCTGGTTCATAATCAATTCTTGATTTTTTGCTGATAGGCCGACTGGATAATGGTTCTGACGGTGTGAACGATTTCCAGATCGGTTTTAGTTTTCAATTGTTCATTCGGGATAGGGGGATGGATGACCACATTGATTCTGGAGCCGAAATCGATCCAGAACCTGTTTTTTGGTTTCAGGGAATGAAATCCGTTCAGGGTAACCGGCAGGACTTCAAGATCCGTTGACCGTATCACATGAATAAACCCCCGCCGGAAATTGCTGATTTCGCCGGAAGGGGTCCGTGTTCCTTCAGGAAACATCGCGATGGAATGTCCTTCGGATTTTTTTACCAGCTGGTCCAGCATGCGCTTCGTGTTCTTAACATCGGCCCGGCTCATCGGGATATAATCGATCATTTTCAGGATGTGCCCGAACACGGGAACCCGCAAAAGATGCTCACGGCCGAACCAGGAGATCCCCGGATAAAAGGCCAGGATGGCGGTGATGTCAAAGAGGCTGGCATGGTTGGCCAGAAGGATATATTTCTTTCCGGGCTCGATATTTTCAATACCCATGACCTTTAATCGCTTGCCCATTAAAAAGAAAATAGAGAAGGACCAGAAGCGAATAATTTTACGTACTGTCCGCTTCTGTCTTGAAAAAGCAAACGGCCAGGTAATCAGGGCTGTAACACCAGTAAAAGTGTATAGGACCACAAATATCGGAACCGTAATAAAGGAAAAAACAGGAGACCGAAGCCGCCGTTTGAGCGATGTCACTATGGTACCCTCCCTGGTTTAGACGGTTCAAAAATAGCAAAAAATCAATCAGTTGTATGCTTGGGAATCCCGGCGGGGAACTTGTAAATTGCAGGGTAAACCAAAGTCAGAACAGATGAAAAAAAATGCCTTACTCCTTCTGCTGATGCTGTCGGTCATCGGCATCAGGCTCCCTGGCGCCGCATGGGACAAAACCGGTGCGGGTGCCGGAACCTTTGATGCGTGCAAGTGGGCAGAAACGAATTTTGCAAAAGGCAAGATTCCCCCCTTCTCTTTTGTATACAACGGGAAAGAGTCTAAAACCTTTCTCCGACAGTGGGATTTCCGGAAGACGGTGGTTCCGCCGGCAGATCCCGCCATTCAGGAATATATTTTTACCTACACGGATCCTCAAACGGGACTCACAGCGACCTGCAAGGTCACCTGTTTTAAGGATTTTCCTGCCATCGAGTGGGTATTGAACTTTAGGAATAATTCAAAAAAGAATACCCGGCAGCTGGAAAAAGTGAAAGTGATCGACCAGGTTTTCAGGTACGAGCAAAAAGGGACCTTTACTCTTCACCATTCCCGCGGCAGCAGTGCCACGCGAAATGATTTCGAGATGCTTCAGGACGAACTGACGGCGGGCAAAAGCTTTTATATGACCCCTCCCGGAGGCCGTTCATCGGAAAATAATGCATTCCCGTTCTTCAATATCGAGGTTCCCGGTAATCAGGGAATCATTGCTGCGGTGGGCTGGACGGGCAAATGGTACGCGGATTTGCTGAAGACCGATGATCAGTCTGTTTCACTCAAATCAGGCATGGAACGGATGAACCTCTTTTTGTATCCCGATGAAGAGTTTCGCACTCCCCGGATTGCGCTGCTGTTCTGGAAGGGAGAGGACATCATGACCGGACACAATCAGTTCCGCCAGTTTATTCTTGCGCACCACACCTGGAAAATCAACGGGAAGCCCAATGAGCTTCCTTTTGCAAGCAACCTGGCCGGATACGGACCGGAACCCTGCAACGAGCACAGCTGCGCCACGGAAACCCATGCCATCGCCATGGCTTACCGGCACAGGCAGTTCGGCATTGTACCCGAGGTCCTCTGGATCGATGCCGGCTGGTATACCGGCTGCGGCACCTGGTGGTCAAACGTCGGAAACTGGACCGTCAACAAGCTGAATTTTCCCCGCGGCCTCAAACCGGTGACCGATGCGGTTCACGAGGTTGGGGCCAAATTTATTCTCTGGTTCGAGCCTGAGCGGGTGTACAAGGGAACACAGTGGGATAAGGAGCTTGATAAGTGGATTATCAGGATTCCCGACTCAGTAACCCGTGAACCCTACAACCGGGTGAACCGGACCAACGCGCTCTTTAACCTTGGCGATCCGGAAGCTTGCGCATGGCTGACGAAATATATCGGAGACATGATCGAAAAAGAAGGGATCGATTACTATCGCCAGGATTTCAATTTTGATCCCTGGCTCTACTGGATGTTTAACGACAAGCCGGGCCGGGAGGGTATGTCGGAGATCCGTCATATCGAGGGTTTGTATGCCTACTGGAATGGGCTGCACAAGCGGTTTCCCAATCTTATTATCGATAATTGCGCCAGCGGTGGCCGCCGGATCGACCTGGAAACCACCTCGGTGAGTTCGCCGCTGTGGCGGACTGACTACAATTATGGGGAACCCAATGGTTATCAGTGCCATACGGTGGGATTGAGTTACTATCTTCCCCTCCATGGCACGGGAAATATTACCCTGACACCGTATACGTTCCGCTCAAGCATGAGCACCGCCATGATAACCGGATGGGATCTCGACCGGGGCGGATATTCCCTCCCCGCACTGCAGAAATACATCGCCGATTTTAAGCGGCTCAGGCCCTTCTATTATTCCGATTTTTACCCGCTGACATCCGGTGAAAATATTACCTCCGACTCCGTGTGGCTTGCCTACCAGCTGAACCGGCCCAAAGAGGGAGACGGCATTGTCATGGCTTTCCGCCGGCCGGCCTGCCCGATCGAAAAAATCGGGGTAAAACTCCGGGGTATTGATCCACTGGCCACCTATGAGTTATTCATCGAGGATGATAATATCCGGGTTAATAAGTCGGGAAAGGAGTTGATGGAAAACCTCGACCTGATTCTGAAAGAGACAACGAAATCGATGCTGATCACCTATAAAAAATTATAAAACAATGCAATACCGGATTCTATCCTTAATAATTCTGCTGGTACTGTCGGTATCAGGATGCAAAAAGGGAAATGAGGCGCCCGACTTTTTGAGGATTGATTACGGAACCTCATTCGGCTTTTGCATGGGCTATTGCAAGCGCGATATTTCCCTGAATATTGAGAAGATTGTTTTTACCAAATCGGGATGGGAGGATTCGGTGGTGACCAAGGAATGTACTGAGGTGATCACGGAATCTGACTATACCAGACTGGTAAGAAAAATCGACCTGGCGGCCTTTGTGGCTCTGGACTCCGTGATCGGATGTCCGGATTGTGCAGACGGCGGAGCGGAGTGGATCCGGATCTGGATGTCGGGAAATGTAAAAAAAGTGACTTTCGAATATGGGAATGAACCGAGGGAGGTTGCTAAATGGATTGATGATTTAAGGGATTATCTTAGGAGTTTTGAAAATTGCAACTAAAGAGTTATGAATCAGTGGGATAATAAAATCAGTCACCCGTTTCAGGTTGGCGGCATTGAAACAGCCATCCTGGATAACGGTGCCGGTCGGGGAGTGCGAGTTGCCTGGATCAATACCGGATCGGGATTACGATTCAAGGTGGTTCTTGACCGGGGGATGGACATTGCCGAAGCTTTTTACAATCAGCACGGACTGGCCTGGATCAGCCACCATGGAGTCAAGACGCCGCCGGCGAGCTACCAGAGCGGCCTCGACTGGCTCCGGCACTGGGGCGGCGGACTGGTTACCACATGCGGGCTGGATCATATGGGCAGCCCGGAGAATGATGAGTATGGCGACCGCGGGCTGCACGGGCAGATCGGCTACAGCCAGGCCGAGATTCGCATCATCAACCAGCCCGATCCTGCGATCGGGAAGCTCGACTTCAGCCTCACCGGTGTCATGAAACAATCACGGGTATTCGGGACCCGGCTGGAGCTCGAACGGACGATTTCCGGAATTCTCGGGGAACCGGTTATCCGCATCCGCGACAAGGTGACCAACCGCGGAAATACGCCCGCGCCGCACATGCTTTTATACCACGTGAATCTGGGTTGGCCCTTGGTTGATGAAGGTTCGGAGATTTTCTGGGAAGGAGAATGGGACTCCCGTGGCGGCGAGCTGGACGACCTGATCTTTCATGAAGGCGGATCGTTTAAAACCTGCCCGCCGCCGCTCGATCTGCACTGCGGAACCGGCGAGGCATGTGCTTTTATCGATATACAGCCCGATAAAAAGGGCTGGTGCGAATGCGGCCTGCTGAACAAGAATATCGGAGTGCGGTTCAGCCTGAAATTCCGCAAAGAGCAATTGCCCTGGCTGATCAACTGGCAGCACTGGGGAAAAGGTGAATATGTTACCGGCCTTGAACCGGGAACCAACCCCACGATGGGCCAGGCTCCCGCCCGCGAAAGCGGCACACTCCTGTTTCTGGAACCGGGCGAAAGCCGGGAGTATGATCTTGAGATTAATGTTGGCGCCGACTGAGGTGGTACGAAACGGGACTGAGATAAAATAGGGCAGAAGGGCAGGAGGGCAGAAAGGAAAGTGAAAATTAAAAAGTAGTATAAGGTATTCATTATAACAACTCTCCGGAATGATTAGAAAATCGTCTTCGACAGACATCAGTAACCCCGGGGTTCAGCCCGGGGCTTTAAGTCCCATCTCCGCTCCGGCTCCGAAGCTACTGGCCGGCAAAAACCTGCTCCTTCTTCCTTCTTTCTTTTTCCTGATTTCTGCCTTCTGCCCTCTGCCTTCTGCCTTCGCCCAGCTCCCCCCCGCCAAGCCCATCAAGGTAAAAGTCGCCGTGGTGATCCAGGATCCTGTGCTGCCGCAATATGGCGGCAAGCGCCTGCATGAGGTGGTGAAAACCCCCGGCCGTACCTTCATGTGGAACGATCCGATGGTGCTGAACCGGGAGTACGAGGCCGCCCTGGAAAAGATCAGCCATGGCGTGGTGCAGTATGAGGTGGTGAAGATCATCGATGACGGGAAGTTCTTCTCCCGGAGGAACGACAATAATGTGATGCTCGGCACCGATGAGATGGTTAAACTCCTGATGGAACCCGACTGGAAAACGCTCAAGGAGACCGGAACGCATTTCGATTACAAGGATTTTGTGGAGTACTACGGCTTCGACAAGATGCGGGATAAAAATCAGATCAATGAGGTGTGGGTCTGGTCGTTCCCTTACGGAGGCATGTGGGAATCAAACTATTGCGGCGCCACCGGCTTCTGGCTCAATTCCGAGCCCACAACCACCACCTCGAACAAGGAACTTCTGGTGGTAATGGGACTGAACTACGAACGGAAAATGTCGCTGGCACTCGAAAGCTACGGTCACCGCTTTGAATCCGTGATGTGGCATCTTTATGGACGCTGGGATTATAACGAGCCCATCCCCAATAACTGGGAGAAATATACCCGCTTCAACAAAACACACCCCGGTCTGGCGAACATCGGGAATATCCATTTTCCCCCCAACGGCATGAAGGATTACGACTGGGTGAACAAAACGCCGGTTACCACCTGTGCCGATGGCTGGGCCTATTATCCTGATATTAAACCCGATATGACCCGAACGGTGGACTGCTCCGAGTGGGAATGTTCACACGAAGGGTATATGAGCTGGTGGTTCAGCCATATTCCGCATTTCGATGGGATCAATCCGGAGGACGGGCATCTGAATAATTGGTGGCAGTATGTGGTGAACTGGGAGGAGGGGATGGCTAAAGAGACGGACGACGGACGACCGACGACCGCAGACGGCAGACGGCAGACGGCCGACCGCCGACAGCAGACCGCAGACGGCAGACTGGAGACGGCAGAAGGCCGGCCGGAAGTGCCTGTCATCCCGGCGAAGGCCGGGATCCCAACCCATTACGGCAAGGTTCTCTGGTATCACGAGCCGGATTCTACCGCTGACATGGATAAAAAAGCAGCGGAGTGGGCGGGGAAGTTTCGCAAACACGTTGAGCAGGGAGGCAGCCTGCTGCTGACGATGGATGCCGTCAGATTGCTCCCGTACCTGGGCGTTGAGAAGGTGGCTCCATCAGTTTCCTATACGAAGTTGGCGGATGAAGGCAACGGCCGGAAGCTGGGACTGCACGCCTTCCGCAGTCACCCGATCTTCGACGGGATGCTGGGCGGTGCCTATGTGTATGCCCCAAAGGTAGATGTGAATGTGCGCAGGGTCGGCTGGTTCGGCGATGCCGTTCCCGACGGTAAGGTGGTGGCGGTTGACTGGGCGTATATTTTTCTCTACGACCAGAACAAGCTGATCACGGAATACACCCTGGGAAAAGGAAAAATTTTGGCCATCGGGGCCTATCTGGATTATGACATGCCCAATTATAACAGCTCCCATCTGGAAAAATTTACCCGGAATGTGCTGGATTACCTGGACGGCAAGATGATGGTGAGCAAAGTGGGGTATTGGGATTATGGAGCGCCTGTCGTAGGTGAAGAGGAAGGCAGGGGGCAGAGGGCAGAGGGCAGAAATCAGGAAAAAGAAGCAGGTATAAAGTTGTGGTTAGGGAAGTCTGAGCCCTGGGTGCAGGATGATAGTGGGATTACCCTCAAGGCCACGGCGCAGCCAAAGAACATGTGGGATATTGCCGGTGAAAGAATGGTGATCCTGGGCAAGGAGGCAGGCGGGATTGATGAAGTATGGGCGCATCCGGTTATGGCATTGCGCGATTATCAGGTTAAAATAAGGATGCATAATCCGGATAAGATCATCGAACTCAACACGATGAAGCCTGATATCGAGGTGAGGCCGGAGTCTTTTACCCGGATTTACGCATTGGGGGAAAACCACCTGAAAGAGATCATCACCGTGCACCCGACCGACGGAAACGCGGTTATCCATTATGTGTATTCCGGAAA
>CAYQFT010000083.1:0-5977 GCA_964416825.1 uncultured Porphyromonadaceae bacterium | reverse complement strand
CCGGATGCGGTTTATCAGGCAGCAGCTGATTATGCAAGATCCCTGTTCAACGGAAAACTAACCATCACCGGTCCGGATGCCGATTTCAATACCGGCTATAAGTGGGCACTGGTGGGCAGCGACCGTTTTATCGTGAATACACCCGGGGTGGGACGTTCCCTGGTAGCTGGCTATGCCACCACCGATTACGGCTGGAACGGAGCACAGAAGGTGAACGGCCGTCCGGGCTATGCCTGGTATTTCGGCCGGGATGCCGTCTGGAGCGGGTTCGCCGTGCTCGATTATGGCGATTTTGATCGGGTTAAGACAATCCTTGAGCTCTTCTCCCGATATCAGGATGTTTCCGGAAAGATCTATCATGAACTGACCACCTCGGGCATTGCCCATTTTGACGCGGCGGATGCCACCCCACTGTATATAGTGCTGGCAGGCAAATACTTACACCATTCTGGTGACACTGCATTTATCCGTAAAGAGTGGCCCTTCATTAAAAAAGCCATCGATTTCTGCTATTCCACCGATACCGACGGCGACCACCTGATCGAGAATACACAGCAGGGCCACGGCTGGGAGGAAGGCGGCGATCTCTATGTCACCCATACCACCCAATATATGGTCTCCTGCTGGGCCGAGGCACTGGGGCAGGCAGCGTATATGGCTGAAAATATCGGGCTTAAGGATCTTCAAACGAAATATTCGGTTGAGGCGAAAGTGGTTCTGGATAAACTGAACACCGGATTCTGGAACCCGGAGACGAAATTCTTCAACCATGGGATATTCAAGGATGGAACCTACATGACCGAGCCATCGGTGATGACCGCCATCCCCCTGCACTGGGGACAGATCAGGGATCACAAAAAAGCAGTTTCCGTGGTTGAAAGGATTGCCTCTCCCAATTTCACCACCGACTGGGGAACGCGCATTGTGAGCGAGAAAGCCAAATTCTTCGCCCCTGGCGGCTACCATACCGGAAGTGTGTGGCCGCTCTTCACCGGCTGGGCCTCGCTGGGCGACTTTGCTGCCGGGAAATCCCAGCAGGGCTACTCAAAACTGATGAGCAACCTGCTCATTTACAAAAACTGGTCACTGGGCTATATCGAGGAGGTGCTCCATGGCACCCAGTACAAATATTTCGGAGTATGCCGTCACCAGTGCTGGAGTGAAACCATGGTGATCCAGCCCGCTATCGACGGGATGCTGGGCTTCAGGCCCGATGCCATGAAGAATCGCGTTTTTCTGCATCCAAAATTCCCGATGGATTGGGATTCGGTGACAGTCGGGAACATTCGCATCGGCGACCATTCCTTTTCCATGACACAGATAAGGAGACCGGGGCAGACTCAACTGGATTTCGTTCGGAACAAAACGGGGGATCCGGGCATGGATACCACCCGGATTTATATAGCCTTGGGCGTTGAACTCCTGCCCGGCACCCTGGTTGAGGGGGGGACCATCGATACGGGAAGGAACCTTGCGAAAATTGAAGGAGATGTGTCAAAACCGCAGCAGACCCTCTCTCTGTCTGCACCGCTCTTTGATAGAATCCGGGTGATCATCAATCACACGGGTGGTATTGGAGTGCTTCCTGTGGTCCACCATCCGGCACCCGGCGACTCATCAACCGGGCTCAAGATTATTTCCGATGAACTTGCCGGGTCAAAATATCGGGTTAAAGTGGAGGGACTAAGCGGCAGCGAAGGAAAAATCCGGGTGATTCGCGACCGCAAGATTGAAGAAAGGGAATTCCGGTTCCCCCAATCGAAGGGAAAATATGTGGCACAGGAACTTGAGTTTGAAGTTGAGGAGAAAAGGCCGGCTCCCGAAGTGGTGTATTACGTGCTGCCGAGAAGCTTTTACGACAGCAATGATGACAGGATCGGGGATCTCAACGGACTCAAGAAGAAGCTCGATTACCTGCAGGAGCTGGGGGTTACCGCAATCCTCACGCTTCCCCTGATGGAGTCGGAATCCTATCATAACTATTTTGCAAAGGATTATTGGAAAATTGATCCGGAATACGGCACGATGAAGGAATTCACTGAACTGCTCAGGGAGATCCATAAACGTGGGATGAAGTTTTACCTCGATATGGAGACCCAGTATGTGACCGAGGGCTCGGAGTGGTACGCCAATAAGCCAGATTATCAGCTTGCTGGAACACCCTGGGGAAAACTGATGTCTTATGACGGGACCTCCCGGGGCCTCAATATGGCCAACCTGAACCACCCGGAAGTAAAGAGATATTTCTATGATCTGTACCGATATTTTCTGGATCCCAACAAGGACGGGAAGTTCGACGACGGCGTGGATGGGTTCCGCATCGACCACATCATGGATGACCTCGACTTTACGGGCAGGTTGACCAACCTCTATGCAGGTTTCTGGAAGCCTCTGTTTGATGAACTCAGGGCAGTTAACCCGACAATACGTATTATCGGGGAGCAGGCCAACTGGATGGAGTATGGGACGGAGATTTTCAAGAAGGCGGACCTCGACCTTGTTTTTGCCTTTCCATTGTACATGGCCATCAATTCCCTCGACAAGAACCAGATCCATAATAAGCTGGATACCACGTATCTGATGACTCCCCCCGGCAAGGACCAGCTGATTTTTATTGAGAATCACGATTTGGATCGTTTTGCCTCCGTGATGAACGGGAATCTGGCAAAAGAAAAGGTGGGCGCGGCCTTTAACCTGCTGCTGAAAGGGACGCCCATGATCTATTACGGTCAGGAAATCGGGATGAAAGGAATCAAGCATGAGGTGCCGACCGACGGGGACCAGATCTCCCGCCGCGAAGCCTTCGAATGGTACAAGAGCACGGAAGGTCCGGGCATGGCCCACTGGTACAAGAATTCCGGGATCTGGTGGGACAAACGGTTCGGAAAGTCCGATGACGGAATATCGGTGGAGGAGCAGCGGAAGGATCCGAATTCCCTCTGGAATTTTTACAAAACCCTGATTTCATTGCGAAAGCAATATCCGGCCCTGGCTTACGGAGAGGTTCGGATTTTGCCGAACGTCAATCCGGGGGTGATCACGTTTGTCAGGACGCTGGGCGATTTTAAAAACTGGATCTGGGTTGCTATCAACCTGACGGGTAATCCGCAGATTCTTGAAAAACCTGGTTACACTATCAATGGTTATTTAGGCGAAATTCTCTGTGCGGAACCCGCAGGCAGCCGGATGGAATCGATCCGGATCCATCTTCCGCCATACGGGATTATTGTGACACGGTAGAACTCGCTGAAACCTGATACCCGATACCCTCAAATCTTCACCGGCGTCATTTTCGGCATGATCAGGTGAATGATACTGAGCATAATCAGGTACATCATTCCAGCGACCAGAAAGGCATAAACATACCCATGCGGACCGGCGTCGGTCAGGACTTTTCCGAGGGCAAGGTTGGCCACGATTCCAGATACCGCACCCACCATTCCACCGATTCCGACAACCGAGGCAACCGCTTTTTTCGGGAACACATCGGAGACCAGTGTGAAGGCATTGGCCGACCAGGCCTGGTGAGCTGCAGCAGCCAACGCAATCAGCAATACAGCCACCCACTGGTTTGACACCAGCGGGGCAAGCGTTACCGGAAGAACCAGGGATCCGAAGATCAGCAGCGTGATCTTGCGGGCCTTGTTAACTGTCCATCCCTTGTTAATGAAAAAACCGGAAAGGTATCCTCCGAAAATACTTCCGATGTCGGCAACAACATAAATGATTATCAGGGGTAATGCTAAGCCTTTCAACTCCAGTCCGAACCGGGCATTGAGGAAAAAACCGCCCCAGAAAAGGTAGAACCACCAGACGGCATCCGGAACTTTAGCGGCAGCAAATGCCCAGGTTTCCTTAATCGGGAAGAGCTTCTTCCAGGGCACCTTTTCAGTGGTCTCAACAACGTGGTCGCTGAGGATGTATTCAAGCTCTGCTTCTGAAAGTTTCGGGTGCATTTCGGGCCGCTGGTAGGTGCGGTTCCAGAGAATAATCCAGGTAAGACTGAATACTCCTGACATCAGGAAGGCGATCTGCCAGTTTGTCCCGTCATTCTTAACAACCAGGGGTACAAAAAGCGGTGCAATGATGGCGCCGACATTGGTACCCGCGTTGAACAATCCGGTGGCAAAAGCGCGCTCCTTCTTCGGAAACCATTCCGCTACAGTTTTAACGGCCGACGGAAAGTTACCGGATTCTCCCAACCCCAGGCCAAACCTGACAAAGGCAAAGCCGATCCATCCCATACTCCGTGTAACCAGGGCGGTCATCATCCCAAAAGCGCTCCATACGGCTATGGACAGGGTATACCCTTTCTTGGTGCCCAGCCGGTCAATAATACCTCCCATACTCAATAACCCGATGGCATAGGCAAGCTGAAATGCAATGGTAATATTGGCATAATCCTGAACGGTCCAGCCGAAAACCTTGTCGCGCAGTGTGGGCCCTAAAACACCGAGAATACTGCGATCGATATAGTTGATGGTGGTGGCCATGAACAGGAGGGCGAGAATTCGCCAACGGAAGGAGCCGATCTTGGCTGTGAGGTTGGACATGGGGTGGTGGGTGCTGGTTGCTGGTTGCTGGTTGCTGGTTGCTGGTTACTGGTTGCCGGTTGCCGGTTGCCGGTTACCGGTTATGGGTAATGGTTGAATGAATATCATCTTTAATTCTTTTTCATCTTGTTTCTTTCTTTCATCTTTATTCTTTCTTCTTTCATCTTTCTTTCGCCTTTCGCCTTTCTTCTTTCGCCTTAACTTCACTGAAAGACAACGAACCTCGGCCGCAAAGTGCCACAAAATTCGCAGGAAACCGCCAGATCTGCCTTGGTATAGGTATTTCCGCAGGTTGGGCATACGTACCATACTGCAGAAACCGACTTTTCCTGACCCCCTTTTAGCGCTGTGAGCGCCTTTTCGTATATCACCTTGTGGCGTTTCTCCGTATCACGGGCATACCGGAAAGTAGTTACCGCATCAAAGAGTTCCGCTGTTTCCGCGGTTTTAATCATCGGGGGATACATCGTTTCATATTCCCAGGTCTCACCTTTGATCCCGTCGGCCAGATTTTCAGCCGTGGTGCCCGGCTTGACAGGCTCTAAATCCGGACCGCTGACGCTGCCGCCCAGTTTTTTCATGACCGCCAGATGGTTTGCCGCATGAAAGGATTCAGCTTTCGAGGTGGCTTCAAACATCCGCGCAATATTCAGGTATCCCTCTTTTTTGGCGATTTCAGCATATCTGGCATATTTCGCACTGGCCGAAGATTCTCCGTTGTAGGCGGTCTTCAGGTCGTCAATGACTTTCGCCGGCTTGGTTTGACCAAAAAGACCTGAGCCAATGAAACAGGCAAAAAGGATTGTCAAAAATCTATTCATGTCGCTAAGGTTAATCTTCTAAAAGTACGCCATTTCCGGCCATTTTCATTATACACTTTGGTAAACTCTGGTATCGTCCAATCGATCCGGCCGGTTCCCGGATTGCGGTACAGCCGCATCGACTGAATCTGCCCGGTACGATGCGGCCGCGTGTACATGGGCGTGCAGAAATTACCTAACGAGTAGGCAATCAGTGCTTTGCGAGGAATCGAATCGGTTGTATTAATGAGGAACGGAGCAATATCTCCATGGTACCCGTTGAGAAAACAGATCTCATTCGGCTGCTGAACATGTGGATGAGAACCGATAATCAGATCTGCACCAGATGCCACGATCTGGTGCCCAACCTCCATGATGACCGGATCGGGATAGAACTCAAATTCAAACCCCCAATGAATACTGATAATCTTAAAATCCAATGAATCCTTCTTCATACGATCAAGAACCGATTTAACCTCTGATAAATCAATTTTATCAGGATCTAACGGAGCAAGTCCCTGAATCACATTCACTCTCAATCCCTCATGCCCCTGTGCCCCTGTGCCCTTGTGCCCTTGTGCCCCTGTGCCCTTGTGCCCCTGTGCCCCTGTGCCCTTGTGCCCT
>CAYQFT010000082.1:11679-15737 GCA_964416825.1 uncultured Porphyromonadaceae bacterium | reverse complement strand
TATGAGTACGTCCTGATCGGCCAGTAAAAGGCTGAATCCGCGATACGGACTACCCTTCCATTTCCGTGAACCGTCCTTGGTATCGATACAGGCCACAAAGGGGCCGTCAAATCCGTAAGCATAACCTTTATGGATAACTAAATCATTGAAATTCTGCTTGAGCTGATCTGAAGTCCACCGTTCAGTAACACGCCATGTTCCCTGATCATGGGTCACGCCAATCCGGCGGAGGCTTTGGGCATCGCCGATGAAAAGAAGATCTCCTTCGCCAACCACAGCGGGCTGGAGAATACGATCTTCCATTTGGCATTCATAATTCCAGAGTAATCTGCCACTCTCCGGATCTACACTGACTGCACCTGCCATACTCATCAGGATAACCTGCGGAACGCCGGCAATCGTGACCAGGTGGGGTGAACTGTAGCTGTTTCCGCCGTCGGTGCCGAACCACACCGGCTGGCCGGTTTCGATTTCGTAACCTACGAGTTTGCCCGACAAAGAAACGATCACCCGGTTGCCAGCCACGAGCGGTGAACCCGTGAAGCCCCAGGTCAGGACTTTTACGTCGGCATCCTTCGCGGCATCCCTTGTCCAGATCACCTTCCCGTCCCGTTCGTCCAGAACGTTCAGGATTCCGGTTCCACCCATCGTGTAAACCCGGCCTTTATTAAGCGTTGGTGTCGCACGCGGACCGGCTCCGGCGTGAGCATCCCAGAACCGGGCAGAATCACCATGACTCCAGAACGGTTCGCCGGTATTCAGGTTGTAGCAGGTAACCATCTCGTATTCCCCGCGCTGCTCCTGGGTAAACAGCAAATTGCCGTGAACCGCGAACGAGGAGCAGCCGGGTCCCACCGGCCTCCGCCACATCTCAACCGGGGGCGATTTTACCCAGTCCGTGGCGATCTTCACACCGCTGACAATACCATCCCGTTTGGATCCGCGGAAGCCCGGCCATTCGGCTTCAGAGGCCATGGCAGCAGAATCGGGCGATACGGATACAGGTTTGGAGTCCGATCGGGCTAATAACCGTTGTTCGGATGTTTTTGCCCATCTCCAGACTAACTCCTGATGGTTCGAACCATCCATTCCATCGGTGCGGAGGAGCACCCAGAATCCGGTAGCCACCACAATTGTGGCGACCATGGTGCCACGACGGATTTGGCTGGGAAGGTTGCGCGTAGCGACTGCCCAGACCAAGAAAGCCAGACTGAGCACCGGAACGGAAAAGAATGTGAACATCAGGCCCATGTTGGCCGTACGGATGGACACATCCAGAAACTGAGCGGTGATGAGCAAGACAGCAATAATCAGGACAGAACCGCCCAGGCGGTCGAATAAGGGCGCACGGCTGAAGAAGGCCCACCAGATCAGTAGCAAAAAGCCTCCCAAAACTCCGCCCAGGAATCCAACCTGAGTAGCCAGATCTGAAGGTGTGACAGCGGTGAGTCCAAAACGGATCAGCCACTGAAGTGCGACAATTATGATTGCCGGCCAGAGCCGCAGTGATTTCTGTGGCTTGGTTCCGGAGGTATTCTTATCGCTTTTCATTTTTCTCCTGTTTATGTTTTTGATAGTTTTTCAGGCCATTGAGGCCAGAAAGCAAGTTACTGACCCGCTCAAAACCTTTCGATTTAAGGTAGTAGGCCGTTATGAGTGAAAGATTCCCGTGCTGGCAGACAACAACAATATTCTTGTCCCTGGGAAGCCGGTTCAGATATTTATCGATGTGAAGAAATGAGGCTTCGTTTGAATTGGGCAGGCTTTTCAGATTCCTGCGCTGGATTTGGGGACGGACGTCCAGAATAAAGGTTCCCTCATCCGACAGCAGCGTTTCAGTCAGTTGAGCCGGCGTGATCATGTTCACCTGCAGGGTACGGCCATCTGAGTAGCCCCGGAGCACCTTTGACAGGTACCGGATATCCCGCTCTGAAGTTTCACTCCCCAGACTGATCCGAATGGTCTCCTGTGCGGCCTGATCAGTCAGCCCGATGCTTTTCAGGACATGTGAAGATTTCTCTTCCTGGGCACTGCAGGCCGATCCGCCTGAAACCGCGATGCCGTAATAATCCAGCATGGCCATCAGCCCGGCACTTGTCACATTCGGAAACGTAATACTGATGGTGTTCGGCAGGCAATCATCCTTAGGGGAATTTATACTACAGTCGGGTTTGACTTCCCTGATTTCCTCAATCAACAAACTTTTTAATGCTCTGATTTTTTTTGCCCGGGCCAGGTGCTTGGGAACCTCCCGGCATGCTGCCCCGAACCCGGCAATATTGTGGAGACCTTCGGTGCCCGCGCGCATGCCGCTTTCCTGATGGCCGCCATGAATAAACGGTGTGAAGGGGCTGCCCTGCCTGACATACAGCGCCCCTACGCCCTTGGGCCCATATAACTTGTGGGCCGAGAATGAGGCGTAATCGATCCCCAGCCCGCCGACATCGATCGGAATCTTTCCAAATGCCTGTACACAATCCGAAAATACCAGCACGCCCTTTTGGTGTGCGATTTTGGTGATGGTCCGTATATCCTGAATCGTGCCGATTTCATTGTTGGCCAGCATACAGCAGATCAAAAAAGTATCCCCGTCAATCAGTTTCTCCAGTTCAGCCGGTGACACACGGCCCTGCCGGTCGACCGGACAATATTCAACCGTGATCCCGGTTGTTTTTAAAAAATCCAGCGTGTTGATCACGGAGGGGTGCTCAATCGGGGTTGAGATGATTTTATTCTTTTTAGGATAACAATGCTGGCTGACCGACTTCAGCACCGCATTATTGGATTCAGTGGCACAACTGGTAAAATAGATTTCATCAGGCGACGAATGTATCACCTCAGCCAACTGCATCCGGGCTTTCTCCATGATTTCGGCTGATTTCCGGGCCATTCCATATAGTGCGGATGGATTGCCATAATCATGTTTCAGTACGTGGTTCATTCTGCGCCTCACCTGGCTGCTCACATGGGTGGTAGCATTATTATCCAGATAGACCTGCCGCCGGGAACGTATGCCTCGTTTCAGAAACGATAATAGCTTAATGTCCATGGTAAATCTTTATGCTGAAAAGTTACGTTTTTGCAAGCACATCAATCAGGTTTTTACAACCACCGTTTTTAATAAATTCGGTATGATCGCCTATGGTATTAAAGCGACGGCCGCATATTTTATCGCATCGAAATTCATTACCTGTGCATTCCTGGAACGTATCCAGGATTTTGTTTGCTTCAACATTCGGGTAAGGTGCATTCCCGGGATGTTTTTTACAATGGGCAAGCGTTTTCATCCAGACAGCGGCACTCAGGGCTCCGCAAGCATTCCCGCTAAGCCCCATCCCTCCTGCAAATCCGGCGACCATAACCATCTCCTCATCACTGGCCCCCATTATTTTTACCACTTCCGAAGCACAACTCATGGGCATTTCCGGCAGATCTTTCTGCACACAAGCAAGCCCTTCACTGGCAGCCCGGATGGCTTCGGGAACCCATTTTGCTGCGAGATTCATACAACCTATAGGCTTTCCCGTCAGAAAGAATTTTGCCATACCCCATTTGGTCGTGGTATCGTAAAGGGTTATGTCGCGGCAATTGACCGTTTTCTTCCTGTTGTAAAAGGAGTCCATCATGTATTGTGTGGCTGTTATAGCCGCTGCCATGGACTGCCCACTGTCAGGGTATCTGCGCCAGGCTTCCGCCCCGGCGGCCAGAGAGGCACCCCAAAGCATCCCGCACTGATGGCCCCTTTGCATCATTCCCCCGCCGAACGGGTCTGCAGCATACTCCTCGGCCGGTTTCGGGTAGCCGTACTCCCGGTTGAGAATAAAACAGAGTGCTGTTGAGCAGGGCCCTTTGGTCCAGAATATCTTTTTCGTATCGTTATGTGCTTTCATCTGGTTCATTTCTCCGGATTTTTCCGATTTGAAAGTTACTGCCTAATTTTTTTCCTGCAGAATTGCCTCCATTTTTTCATGGTTAAATTCAAATTCCGTGTCCTTTGTCAGAATGGGAGTTAACCGCGAAACCAACCCGCAATTCTGAAAATACACCTGAAGATCCTC
>CAYQFT010000082.1:0-11669 GCA_964416825.1 uncultured Porphyromonadaceae bacterium | reverse complement strand
GCCGTGGTCTGTGAAGAATATGTAAAGAGGCTGGTTGGTAAAGTCATATCCGCTCAATGGGCGACTATCATAGGCCCTGTAATGGTTGAACCACCCCAGGTAGTAGAAAACCTCGGCATCATCCGGGGTGAGTTTGGCAGCCTGTTCAAGCAGAGCAATGGCTTCATCATAGTGCTCCTCCCTGAACTTTTCAAGGGCTTGCTCTTTCAGGTTTGGCACTTGTCCCTGAGCAATTTGTATCAGGAACGCCAGGAGCATAATAACCATCGTCGGCTTCATTGAGAAATCTGTTTCGTTATTGACCTTTTCGGGAAATTCTTCATTTGCGAGAGATTTTTGAGCGCCTCAAAAATTGAAGCACCCGGTACATGACCTGTGCCTTCAATTACCTGCAGCCGGCAGGTGAGCCCTTCCGGCTTGTTTATATCAATCACCTCTTTTAATGCCCCATTCAGCCTGATTATGGTCGGGAAGTCATTTTCTCCCATCACCAGATACAACGTTCTTTCCCCACCCTGCCAGTTCTTAACCAGGCTATCGCGACTGGCCGTGAAGCTCGGGATCGAGAGGGTTGCGCTGGCGGCAATATAGGCGTTGAAAATGGCCCTTTGGCTCAGCATCGCATACACCGTAGTGAACCCGGTATTGGAGGTGCCGAAAAGGATTTTGTAGTCCGTTGTGCGATAGGTAGTGTTGATGTAAGGAATCAGTTCATCCTGGATAAAAGCCAGATATTGATTGGCCCGGCCGCCGGCCTTGGTTCCATCACGATAGGTTACTTCCTCGGCATAAATGTCTTTGTCGCGGTTGGTGTTTTTAATCCCCACCACAATAAATCCGGGGATCTCCTCCAGAAACTCAAGATACCGGATGCTTCCGATAAGGCCCGGATTTGCATTAAACTCACCGTCCATCATGTAGATTACCGGATACTGAACCGAGGTAGTGTCGTATCCTTCGGGCACAGAAATATACAACTCCCGGTATTCACCGATCTTTTCCGAATAGAGTTTATGATACTTCGCCAGGATCAGGTCATTCTGCCCGATAGCCAGCAACGAAACAGCAAGCGAAAGGATTAAAATCAGGCTTCTTTTCATGATTACTCCAAATAAAATTTCCGGTTTATGATCTCTCCATCAATATTCAGCTGCAGAAAATAGATTCCCTGTGCCTTACCGTTGAGGTCAATCGTTGTGTTAGACACGGTTGATACCGATGAAATTACAAGTATTTGTCCTGATGTGTTGGATATCCGGATACTGGCGGTCCTGTAGGGGTTTGAACCAAAACTGAGATGAAGCTGATCCTTAACCGGATTGGGATATAGCCGGATATCCGGCTCAAAAGCATGATTATCAACCCCAGATGCATCCATCACCTGCAAGGTAAATGAGGACCGCGCAGTTAATGTTGCCGGATCGGTGGCTGTTACTTTCACCACGATTGAACCCGGTTCAGATGGGGTACCCGTAAAGGATGCCGAAACCGGATCAAAACTTAACCAGTCGGGCAGCGGATTCCCGTTCCCCAGGCTTGCGGTCAGGGTCAGGGTAGGATTCCCGTCATCATCAATGAAAGAACTATCGGGAATGGAAAAAGTATTGGATCGCCCGGTTTTGAAAGTCTGGTTCTGCAAGGCGTATCTCACATACGGGGCAAAATTGGTTTGCTTCAGGCTTTCTATCAGATTGTCAATGGCTACCCAATAAATAAAGTAGGATGACAACGCGTCTCCGCCGCGCATGAAGAACAAGTACTTATTGTCTTTTGTGACGAACGGACAAGCCTCCCAGTTGGGATTCGGGGTATTGACCTGTGTCCCGAGCGTTTTCGGGTTGGTCCAGCGTCCATTTTCAGTTTTATAACTGATATACAGGTCGCTCGCCGAACCGGCAACAAAACGGCAAAGGATGATATAGGATTCGTCCCTGGAAATAAAAAAATCGTTCTCCGTTGCCGATGTATTGATCGGCAGACCAAGGTTTTGCAAAGTCGTATCGCCATTCCGGATAAACAGTTTGCACAGGTCGGTGGGTAAACCGGTTGATGACGGCGCGGAGGCTGTGAAATAGTTTTTTTGACCGGTCTCCTGGAGGTAATGGTTACTGCGGCCCGTGGATAACAATCGTTGTGGCGCTGTCCACCCGGTACCGTTTCTGCGCGAATAATAGGTACAAACCTGAGTGTTGTTATTCAGATTTTTCTGCATGTACATGATGCTGTCATTCGCCGATAAACAGGGCCCGATATAGCCCTCGAAAGCAACAAAGGGACCCTGCCAGGCGGTGCCGGAATATTTGTAATACTTGATCCTCTGAACCGTTGCAGGCCAGGTGTCGAGTTCGCCGTAATAAATCTCCTTATTATCAGCGGAAATAGTAATCCGTTCGGCAGCCGCCAGTCCGGGGGTAACCTGCAGCTGAAAAACCGTGGGAACAATACCGGGAACCTGCTGACCCCGGTACATACTGGCTGTTGGAATGGTTTGGGCAAAGCCGGCGAAGGAAAAGAGGGTCAGGAAGGTGGAAAGAATCGGGACTTTCACGAGGGTAAACCTGCGCAGAATCCTGTTTTTCATTTTTCTGATATTAAATGGTAACATGATTTTTGCCACAAAGGAAACGGTCCCCCCCCTGCCCGCAAAGGAGAAAGTGATGAGCGGTCAAACAGAATGATAAGCGGTACTGCCTAATTCAGGCTCTTCAGTTTCCCGGCAAACCTGCGGCTGATCTCAAGTGGCTGCGGCAGACCTTTCAGGTATACCAGATGCTGGGATTTCTGCTTCTTTTCAATACGGTCGATATGCCCGATATTGATAATGCACGACCGGTGAATCCTGATGAAGTGGTTGGCTGGAAGCTCTTCCTCCCACTGTTTCAGTGTCTTTAATACCAGGCAGTGCTTGCCTTCAAGAGTCACCAGCCTGGAATAATTTCCTACGGGGGAAATGCAGATAATGGAACTGATTTTAATAAAGGAGGAAGTGGAATTCGTTAACCGCACATAGATGCTGTCGGAATACTCATAAACCTTTACCTCGCTGCCGGGAACGGATGCTGCGGTGAGAATCCGGCCAAGTGAAGCTTTCAGCCGCTCAGGGCTTACCGGTTTCAGGAGGTAATCGGCAGCATTAACCTCAAAGGCCCGGACGGCGTATTCGTCATACGCGGTTACAAAAATGATTTTCACTGAGCTTTTCACCTTCTCCAGCAGATCGAATCCGGTCTCCCCATTGAGCTGGATATCAAGAAAAACCAATCCGGGATTGTATTTCTGGATCAATTCAACCGCCGACTCGCAGGAGGCGGCTTCGCCCACGATTACCACCTCCGGGTGTGATTCCAGCAGTTTTCTCAGGTTAACCCGCGCCAGCCGTTCATCATCAACAATAATGGCTGTCAGGCTTTTCATCCTAAGGTTTGCTTACATTCAATTTCGATGTCAGCAATCACCCACCCGCTATCTTCCGTCAGTGAAAAGGAGTACTTACCGTCACAGAATAAGGCCAGACGGTTTTTGATGTTCTCAATGCCGCTGCCCGTGCCATTCTTGCCCGTTTTATCAGGATTTAAACTGCCGGTATTGAGAACCTTAATCAGCACCCGTTTGTTGATTATTTGCGCTGAAAGCCGTATCAGCAGTTTTTGGTTATTCGATTTGATCCCGTATTTTACGGCGTTTTCAATCAGCAGGTGGATCACAAATGAGGGTATCAGGATCTCCTTTGCGTCTTCATCGACCGAAATCTCATATTCAAAATTGTCCTCAAATCGTGTTTTCTGTATTTCCAGGTATTTTATCACTGCTTCCACCTCTTTTCCGATGGGTATGGCTTGTTCCTGCTTGTTCAGCGTATACCGGTAGTAATCCGACATCTCCACCACGAGCTTTTTGGCTTTAGCAGCATCTTCGTCGATCAGGGCATGTATGGAGTTCAAAACGTTAAAAAGGAAGTGCGGATTGATCTGATAATGAAGCATTTTCAACTGAACTTCCTTGGCCAGGGTTTCAGCCTTATGCATTTTTTCCGTTTGCTGGGCATATTTAAGCTGTATGCGGGTGAGATAAAAGGCCGCACTGAGAAAGAGAATGGCTGACATGAGTGCAGGCGAGTATTTTTTCAGCACATCCATGGTTACCGGTGGGCGGTTCTCCCTGTACAAGAAAATAGTCTTAAGGCCCGATGAAAAATAAATCAGCAGCGTCGGTCCGAATACAGTAAATACCAACACCAGAGCTGCAAGCAGGTACATCCGTTTTCTATTGATCGCCCATTTATAGGAAACGATCATCAGGAGTACAAATGGCAACAAAGACAGAAACTCAAACAGCTGCTCGAGCAATAAAATCCTGGCATTTTTCGGGGAAGGGGGATACCAGGCCAGCCAATCCAGGGTGCGGGTTATCTCGAGTAACGCCAGTACGATGAAGAGGTTGCAGAAGTAGGGATATTTTTGGTACAGTGCTTTCATCGGGCTGGTTTCCAGAACAAACTTAGAATATTTAATTGAATTTTGGGGCATGGGGGCACCCGATCCACCTCACCCCCAAGGTGGGTGTGGGTGTGGGTGTGGGTGTGGGTGTGCGCTCCCGTTGGTCGCGGGAGAGGGGAGTGTGCTTCGAGTGTTGATACTGGATTAGGGCTCAATGCACAATCTTTTGTCCGAGAAATCAAAATCCACAATTATCTCATTCAGAAATTCCTGGCGCCTGATTTTATAACCCCCTAATTGACGGTTCCGAACATTGGCCCACAGTATCTGTTCTGCCACCGTTTGGGTTCGGCGTAATTCGCGGGCTCTGCTAACCCGTCTGGGACCTTGATAATGGATGTAAGCCATGTTTGCTGAATTGTTAACACCTATATAGATGCGGTATAGAGGCAGAAATTGAGAATTAGCAATTCATTTCCCTCGAAGCACACTCCCCTCTCCCGCGACCGCAGGGAGCGCACACCCACACCCACACCCACACCCACACCCACCTCGGGGGTGAGGTGGATCGCGGCGGCACAGGGGCATAGGGGCATAGGGGTTGACATTAAATTTTTATGTTTTTAATGTTTAGGCTTTTGAATTAATGCATGTTAAGGTCAATTTACCTGTCTAACCTTAAATATTTTAATTTTTAATGTCAAATTGTATATCGTTTACAGTTCAATCCCAACAGGGCAGTGATCCGAGCCCATAATATCGGGTCGGATCCAGGCGTTCTTGATGGCGGGCAGGATGGATCTGCTGGCCAGAAAATAATCGATCCTCCAGCCCACGTTCCTTTCGCGCGCTCCTAGCTGGTAGCTCCACCAGCTGTATATCCCTCTTGTATCCGGATAAAAATGCCGGAAGGTATCCACCAGTCCTCCGGATGTCAGTCGGTCCATCCCGTTGATCTCTTCCTGCATGTAGCCGGCGTTTTTATTGTAATTATCCTTCGGCCGGGCCAGGTCGATATCCTTGTGCGCCACATTCAAATCGCCGCAAACAATGACTGGCTTAGATTTCTCAAGCTCCTTCAGATAATTGAAAAAGGCCAGGTCCCAGTTCTGCCGGTACCCCAGCCGTTTAAGTTCTGACCCCGAATTCGGGACATACACGTTAACCAGGAAAAAATCCCTGTATTCGAGAGCGATCACGCGCCCCTCCTGGTCATGGTCCTGAATACCAATCCCATAAGCAGTCTTATTCGGTTCCACCCGGCTCAGGATCGCGGTACCGGAGTACCCTTTTCTTTCCGCTGAATGGGAGAAAAGGTGATATTCTGTAAGGTTTGCGAGGGTCTCTGCGACCTGGTCTTCCTGCGCCTTAGTCTCCTGGAGGCATAGAATATCAGGATTGAGGGATTTCAGGTCCTCAAAGAAGTTCTTTTTTGATATGGCTCTGATGCCGTTGACGTTCCACGATACAATCTTCATTCGCTGTTACTTCTCAAATAAGCACTTACCTTCCCGGCTCTCACCGCCGGAGATGAGGCGAAAGATATAAATTCCCGGTTCAACATCACCGGCATCCCAGGAGACCTGATGGCGTCCCGCCTGCTGCCGGCGGTCGACCAGTATCCGTACCATCCGACCGGTGAGGTCGCTGATGGTTAAGGTAACCGGGCCATCAGCAGGCAGCTCATAAGAAAAGGTGGTGGATCCGCGGAAGGGGTTCGGATAATTGGCCGAAAGACTCAGGCCGGACCTTAACGGGACTGCTCCTCCGTTTGTCAGGATCTGGTCGAGCTGCTTCATGGCATAATTCAGTTCCACATCCACGCTGTCGATGAAAAGCTGATCGATCGTCTGGTCATTCAGCGGAACCCGGATATCGGGCATAACTCCCCCCGTCATCGTGGAATCGCTGTCGAGCTGGATCCGGAAATCCTTGTCGAGCGACTGGCCATAGGGATAACTAAAAACAAGGTCCTCCATCACGTTAAGGCTGAACGAAACCATGCCGAAGGAGGCGTTGCTCCCATAAAAGCTGACCACCTTGCCCTGCGGAAGCTTCTGGATCGCCATCGGGATGCCCTCCCCGGAGCTGATCGACCGAGGACCGGTCATCACCATCACGGGCTTCGAAAATCGCACTCCCTGGGGCTCAATGAAAAGGGCTCCGGGCGGATAGTCGGGATTTACCTTATAACTAACGGTGGCCGGATCAATATACCGGATCCTGTCGGGCATGAGATCGATGGTGCCGGTGTTCAGGTTAAAGAAAGTCTGATATTCATAAAGTACCGTATCGGAATAAAAAAATCCGGAGATGGCGGCCGAAAGATCGTCCATACCTCCGGTGTTGGCTCGTACGTCGAGAACCAGTCCGGGAACATTCAGGTCATTCAGCGCTACGATGGCAGCCTTGAAATCGGAATAAATTTTCAGGACACCTGCATCATCCCCCGCTCCCTCGGTAGTGATTTTCAGATATCCGTACCCTTTGTCGCCGGTCGTTTTCCAAGAAACCACCGGTCCGGGTTCAAGTGGCGAAAGTGAGGTCTGATCGTAGGAGGAATAGTGGTCGTCGACAGCCACCAACTGACAGGTTACCGGTTCCGAAGTGCCACGGTTTCGGTACTTTACCTCCATCGTCCGACCCACCGGCGCACGGCCAACGAGCCGGCACTGATTCAGGCCCCGTGCCTCCAGGGTAGCAGGGATCACTTCGCTCCAGATTACCGAAACCGTATCCAGCACCTGGGCAATGGGATGGCCATTGACTTCCTGGATTTCTGCTCCGAACTTCATGCCGGCCTGTGCAGCCGGAGAGCCCGGATCAACCAGTCGGGCCACATACCGGCCATCGTCCAGCCGGATGAGGGTAAATCCGTAGCTACCGCCAATCTGCCGGTACCGGGCAATCTCCTTATGATCTTCCATCCCGTGCCGGATCGAGATATGCCCGTCGGGCACTGAATAAGCATATTCACGCATGGCTATCAGGAAGGCAACCGTGTCATTGGCAGATTCGGCTGCCTCAATTTTAGGCCGGATCCGGGCGTTGATCGCATTCCAGTTAACGGCCTTCCACTGGCCAAAAGGATAAGTTGCAGAGAAGGCCGCATGCACCTGGTCGTACCGGTTAACAAATCCCTCCGGCTGGGCATAGGCGGACATCAGGGAACTGACCGCAAGCAGAAAAGAAAATAAAATATTTTTCATAACAGTCAGATTTAATGGTGATAAGGTACAAAAAATATCCTGGAAAAACAGGTCTCTGCACGTCCCGTAAATCTGAGCTTGAGATAGAACCCCGCTACGGCATCGGCGGCAGCCCCCAACCGTCTCTGTAGGTATGCCGGATATACTCCGAGGCACACTCCTGCGCGTTGAAGGTGGCAACCTTCGAATTGAAATTCGGGTGTCCGTCGATCACCTTGAATTCCTCCTGGGTTACAATTTTCAGCTGTTCAGTGGGTGATATATTGGTGAACCGCATGTTTTCCGCATCCCATTTCAGGGCTTTGTTGAGGGCCTGGAGCCTCACGGCCAGCACGCCCAGCAGCACCGCCTCATTGAACGGACCTGAATAGCCAAAATTTGAGGTGGCCTCCCGGCGGCTCTCCGGCGATTCCTTGCAGGCCCGGATCCAATCCTTCTCATGCGGCCCGTCGACATACCCGGTAGCTCCCTCAATCCGCTGCAGATAAGGACTCACGGAGGGCACGCGGCCCGAGAGGAGCCGGCCGTTGAAGCCCCCGCATCCGCAGATCAGTGTATCTTTTGACCCGATAAAGAGGCACCCGCCCAATCCGTCGGCCATCAGGTTCTCCCCTTCCGGCAGCATCTCTTTCACGCCGGGCAGCAACCCGCCGTCGTACCAGTAGAGATCCACTGCAGGCATTCCTACTTTTTTCAGATTATCGCGGGCCGGGAATGAAAACTTAACCGTCTCTGCCTGCGGTGCCGATTCGGTGTTTATCAGGGTTGAGCTTCCCTGAACCAATTCCGGAAAGCTTAGTTTGAGGGTCTGGAAGACCGGATCCAGCACGTGACAGGCCATGTCGCCGAAGGCCCCGGTTCCGAAATCCCACCAGCCCCGCCAGTTCCAGGGGGTATAGGCTTCATGGTACGGACGCATTTTGGCTGGTCCGATAAACAGGTCCCAATTCAGGGTTTTGGGCACCGCCATAACCTCCGCCGGCCGCTGCAAGCCCTGTGGCCAGATCGGCCGGTCGGTCCAGGCATGAACTTCCCTCACCTCCCCGATCTCCCCGTTCCAGATCCATTCACACAACTGCCGCACCCCATGCCCTGAATTGCCCTGGTTCCCCATCTGGGTTGCCACCTTGTGTTTGGCAGCCAGCCGGGTCAGAAGCCGGGATTCATAAACCGAATGGGTGAGCGGCTTCTGGCAATAGACATGCTTCCCCTGTGCCAGCGCTGCAGCCGCGATGGCCGCGTGGGTATGGTCGGCCGTGGCAACCATGACGGCATCAATGGAGCTGCCCATCTCGTCGAACATCTTGCGCCAATCCCAGTATTTCTTTGCCTTCGGGAAATCCTTAAAACAAGGCTCCGCGTATTTCCAGTCAACATCACAGAGCCCGATGATATTCTCGCCCGACATACCTACCAGGTTCGGATGACCCTTCCCCCCGATGCCTACTCCCACAATATTCAGCTTGTCGCTGGGGGCCTTGTGACCCAGTCCGCTTACTGCCTGACTCGGGATCACCGAGATTCCGGCCGCAGCCACGGCGGAATTCTTGAGAAACCTGCGCCGCGAATAGTTAGTGTTGCTCATGCCAGTGGTATATCGGGGTTATAATTCCTTAATCTTGATATTCCGGTACCACACCTTGGTCCCGTGGTTCTGGAGCGAAATGAACCCCTCGTCGAATTTTCCCCAGTCGGGGAAGGCCGTCCATTTGCCGCTGTTCCGCAGCTTCGTCCACTCCTCCGAATTCTTGATGTAGTGAACCACTTTGACTCCGTTCAGGACCTGTGTTACTTCGTTTCCATCCACCACCAGCAGGGCATGGTTCCATTCCCCGAGCGGCTTGTAGGGCCTTGCAGCCGGCGGGTACATCGCATAATTGGCCCCGTTGATCTGCCAGTCCTCCAGCTTATCAGGCCAGTTCTCGTGGTCGATCACCTGGAACTCGGGTCCGGTTTCATACGGAAACTTGTATTTGGGATCTTCGGCGACCTGGAAAATAATGCCGCTGTTGGCCGCGCGCGTCAGCTTGTATTCCACGCTCAGCGCGAAATTCCTGTATTTCCGGTTCGTAATGATATCCTGATCTTCCCCGCCGCCCTGGCTGGTCATGGTGAAAGCCATGTCCTCAATCTTCCAGCAGCCCGGAAACGTTTTCATGTTGTACCCGTGCCAGCCGTCGGTTGTTTTGCCGTCGAACAGGAGCTTCCAGCCGCTTTTCTTTTCTGATTTGGCCAGTTCATTGAGGGGAGCGTTCTTATCCAGCTCGCTAAAGATCTTCATGGCATCCATGCCGTTTTGTGCCCGGCCCGAGTAAAATCCTGCAACCGCAGCAAGAATGATCAATGCACAATTCCGTATTTTCATTTGTTTCAGTTTTGAATTTCCACAATCCATTTACCGGGCTCTGAAATCACTATTCCCAGCAGAATTTCAAATTGGTTGGTCCTCATCCTGTTCCAGGCTTGACCTTGTCCGTTAGCTATAAATGTATAACCCTTTTGGTAAATTTTAATCATTAAAATGATCAGCCATACCGACTGATCATTTTAAGTTTTGTCATATCATTGATAATCACATTCTTGCCATGAATTTCAATAAGCCCTTCTGCACTGAACTTGGATAAAACCCGTCCGGTACTTTCTCGTGAAGTACCCACCATGTCTGCAATCTCGAGGCGTGTTAGCGGAATCTGAAATTTGACCTCTGAGAAGATGACTTCGGAGAAATAGATAAGAATATCGGCCAGTCGTCCATAAACCTTCTTATTGCTCTGATTAATAAACCGGTGAAAACTGCGTAAACTATCCCTGCCGACGGAAGTAAGAATTTCATACCCGAAACTTCCGTTGTGTTTGATCAGGCCGGTAAAAACATCAATATCGATATAACATAACCCTACATCGGTAAGGGCACTGTAGGAATAGTGATTCACCTTATCCCCGAATATTGATGTCAGGCCCAGATAAGAGTGGGGAAGGATAATCTGAATAATCTGGTCCTGATTATCGGGACGGCGGATATATTCTTTGATTAAACCCGACCGGAGATAAATTATATGCGAGGTAGGTGAACCCTCATTCAGGATTTGGGTTCCTTTCCTGACTTCAGTTTTGTAGCGGTTCCGAAAAATAGAGTCCATCTCACTGTTATCCAGTACGGCTGTTGCACAGGATTTATCCGAACATTCTCTGCATCGGGTGCTTACTTCATCGTCATAGGGTATCATCCGGCAATTTTTTGTGATCCGAAGGTACATTAATTGTGACAATTATCACAAAAAATGTATGCAATTATCACATTTTTTAAATCACAGGAATGGTTTATGATCGCTACATTTGATGAAAATATCTGATAATCTGATGATTAATATACTTATACCAACTGATGATGGCTTAGCCATAGCTCCGGATTTTGATCAGGCATCCTCTCTGAGGCTTCTCACGGTTAGTAACGGGATAATTAAGAACGATACGATCCGGGCAGCCTCACAGGTTGACCGTTTAATTTCCACCAATCCCGTATTCCAAAACCGGAATCCGCTGGACCGTCCGGTCATCATTGCCCGTGGTATTTCAGAGGAAACTGAGGAGAGTTTCCGCTCGGATAATTGCGAGGTCCTGCATACGCGGGAAACCAACATTGTGAATGCCCTGATGTCGTATCTGAAAAATGCTGCAGCCGCAGAAAGCAATTATTGTTGCTGTCCCTGATGAGCGGTCTGGAAACATATTTCGACTCTTTCCGCAGGAATATTGTAGGAATTGATGCTGTAATTGACACCCCGTACGGGTCGAAAAAGCTGATTTATGCCGACTGGATCGCAAGCGGCAGGCTATACGAACCTATTGAAAGCAGATTGTCAGATGATATCGGGCCTCTGGTCGGAAACACACATTCAGAATCCTCTGCAACGGGTGAAGCTATGACAGGGGCTTACCACCTGGCTCAAAAAATAGTAAAACGGCATGTGCATGCAAATGATGATGACATCCTGAGCTTTACGGGGGCAGGCATGACGTCAGC
>CAYQFT010000081.1:15248-15787 GCA_964416825.1 uncultured Porphyromonadaceae bacterium | reverse complement strand
TTTGTCCACGCTTCAACAGGGTATCAATCACCAGAATCCTGTTTATCTCATTGGTTCCTTCAAAAATTCGGTTTATCCGTGAATCACGATAACACCTGTCAACAGGCATCTCCGCTGAAAAGCCCATCCCCCCATGAATCTGAACCGCCTCATCAACCACATAGTCAAGCGCTTCTGATCCAAACACCTTGAGGACCGCAGATTCGATAGCCATATGCGCATAAGCAGTAATTGTCGGATTCTCATTTGTGCACACGGTTTTATATTCCTGAATCAGCAGATCCACATCATAAGAAGCACGATATACGGCTGATTCGGTAGCAAAGGTTTTAATGACCTGTTCTGCCAGCTTGTGCTGAATGGAACCAAATGATGAAATCTTTTCACCAAACTGCTTCCTGTCATTGGCGTATTGCACGGAGTGGTTAATCGCCCTTTTTGCAGCACCTACTACATTGGCACCAAGTTTCAGGCGTCCCATATGCAGTATACTCAAAGCGATCCTGAATCCCTGACCCCGTCCTGCCAGCAGGTTTTCG
>CAYQFT010000081.1:0-15238 GCA_964416825.1 uncultured Porphyromonadaceae bacterium | reverse complement strand
ACTTAACACCCTGTCGTTGTCAATCTTGGCAAAAACGGTCAAAACATCGGCAAAACCGGCATTCGTGATCCACATCTTCTGTCCGTTCAGAATATAGTGCTGGCCATCTTCTGACAGAACCGCCTGGGTTTTGCCCGAGTTGGCATCCGAGCCGGCACCGGGTTCTGTTAGACAGTAAGCTCCCTTCCATTCACCGGTAGCCAGTTTGGTAAGATACTTTGCCTTCTGCTTTTCATTGCCATAATACGCAATAGGCAATGTACCGATTCCGGTATGACAGGAAAATGCAACCGCAAATGAGTGTGCTGAACCTATTACCTCACTCGCCAGCATCCCTGTGATAACGGATTGACCGAAGCCCATATATTCCTCATCTACTGAGATACCTAAGAGGCCTAATTCACCGGCCTTGGAAAGCAGACCAGCCATCAGTCCTTCCTCCTGATGATCTATGTCATCCAGACGCGGGAAAACCTCTGCATCAAGAAAATCCTGACAGGTCTGAGCAATCATCCGCTGTTCCTCATTGAACTCCTCAGGAATGAACACATCGGCTGGAGAGGTTGCCTGAACCATGAATCGTCCGCCTCGTACAGTAGTCTTGTTTTGCATAAGTATAATTTAGGGTTAGCCAGATTAATTTTTATAAGCCAAGTGACCTGGCAACCATTTCAGCCAGGTCAAGTACCTTAACTTCATCCTCTTTATTGTTGTATTTAATCCCATCAGTCAGCATGACCATGCAATACGGGCATGCAGTGGCAATAATTGCGGCTCCGGTTTCAAGGGCATCTCCTGTCCTCTCCATGAAAACCTCCTTGTTGCCATGTTCAGCCTCTTTAAACATCTGTCCCCCACCCGCTCCGCAACAAAGGGCGAAACTTCTGTTTCGGTTCATTTCCTTTATGGAAGATGCCATAGCTCCTAAAACTTCTCGTGGAGCTTTATACTCGCCATTTCCGCGCCCAAGGTAACAGGGGTCATGGAAGGTAACATCCATCCCCTCAAAGAAGGCTTTGCTGAGCGGCAGTTTGCCTGATAAAATCATTTCCCGAAGGAACTGGGTATGATGGCTGATTTCATAGCGCCCACCCAAATCGGGATATTCATTGGTAAAAGTGTTAAATGCGTGAGGGTCGCAGGTAATTATCTTCTTTATGCCATAGCCATTGAAAACCTCGATATTCATAAGTGCCTGCATCTGGAACAACATCTCATTGCCGGCCCGTCTGGCTACATCACCTGAACTGGATTCCTCAGTGCCAAGAACGGCATAATCAATGCTGAGAAAATTCAGAATCTTAATAAATGAGCGGGTAACCTGCTTGTATCGATCATCAAATGCTCCAGCACTACCAACCCAGAAAAGATATTCCGGTGTTTTACCTGCCGCAGCAAGATCAGACATGACCGGAAGTCTCATTGGCTGCCCGGCAGATTCGAGTCCATCAGCCCATTTCATGCGATCCTGCTGGTTGAACTGCCAGGGTGCTCCGTTGTTTTCAATATTTGAGAAGATGGAATTCAGCTCACCTGGCGCCCCTGACTCTTCCATTACAATGAATCTTCTCAGATCGACAATGATGGAAGGATGGTTGATGTTGATGGGACACTCCTGGGCACAAGCATTACAGGTGGTGCAGGCCCAGAGCTCTTCCGGGGTAATATAATCGCGGAGTAAGGACTTCCCATCCGAAAATGAGCTGCCCTGCTTAATCAGGCCCGGGCCCTTTTCATTCATCCTCGCCCGAATGTCCATAATGATCTTTCTGGGTGAGAGCTGTTTGCCTGTCAGGTTTGCCGGACAAACGGAAGTACATCTTCCGCATTGCGTGCAGGCGAGAGAATCCATGAAGTTCTTCCAGGTAACATCCTCAACATCCAGAACGCCAAACCGTGGTACAGGCGGTGCATCTGCCGAAGGGGCAGAAAACGCTGCCTGGGGATCCATCATCAGCTTAACCTCGGTGGTCACATGATCCATGGTTTTCAGTTTTCCCAATGGGTCCAGATTGCTCAGAAAAACATTCGGAACCGACATGAAAACATGGAAATGCTTCGAATAAGGAAGATAATTAGCAAAGAAGAATATTAGCAGAATGTGTATCCACCAGCTTACCTCATGGCCCGTATGAACTTGTGCGGGGGTCAATGATCCCAAAACGGCGCTCAGATGCCTGCTTACCGGGAATAATGCCGGTTCAGGGTTGCCAGCAAGCTCAGTCATCCGAAAATAAAACATGTTGATTCCCAGAAGGCTCAGCATAAGCAGTAAAATAAGGCTGAGTGCAACCGTGGCATCAACATGGTTTTTGTGAGAGAGTTCCGGACCCTGAAAACGGGCTATTTTCAGAAACATCCTTCGCCCGAGGAAGGCAAGAATGAGAAAAACAATCAGTAGCCCAAAGATATCCCCGCTGGCTATAATCAGGTCATAGACGATTCCAAGAAATTGGAAGGATCTTTCACTGCCGGTTAAACCATCCGTAACCATTTCCAGGCTTCCCACCAGTATGACGCAGAAACCCCAGAAAACCAATGCATGCATCAGACCAATCACAGGTCTTCTGAGTATCTTGGTTTGGCCGATAGCCACTTTAAGTGTTAAGACAAGCCGCCTGCCAATGTCCCGAATCGGGAAAGCTTTTTGGGTAAGCTTGAACAGAGCGACAAGACGCAATACCGTATAGGTAAAAGCACTGAGTGTAAGCAACAAAATCAGTGCAAAAATGATTTGTTTAACCATTGCCTCGGATAATCAGATCAGATGCTTCTAGCCTCCTTGACGGCTTCAATCAATGCAGGTAGCACCTTCTGAGCATCGCCAACAATGCCGTAATCCGCTACCTCGAAAATCGGAGCATCCTTATCGGAATTAACTGCCACAATGAATTTTGAAGAGTTGATACCCGCGACATGTTGGATGGCACCAGAAATTCCGAAAGCAAAGTATAAAACCGGAGCGATAACTTTCCCCGTCTGCCCAGTATGTTCTTCATGGGGTCTCCATCCTTCGTCAGAAACTGGCCGTGAGCAAGCGGTTGCAGCCCCGAGGATTTTCGCTAATTCCTCAATAGGGCCCCAATTTTCTGGTGATTTCATGCCCCTGCCGCCAGACACGACGATATCAGCATCAGTCAGAATAACCTTTCCTGTCTGTTTAAATACCTCCATGACTTTGGTCTTCACCTCACCTGCCGAGGCAGGAATGAAGTTCTGAACCTCTACCGGGACATCCTGTTCGACTACCTGGTAGGAATTTTGCGCGAGTGTCAGAATTTTTTTCGTCGTGTGGATAACAACTTTGGCCAAAGCTTTTCCCGTAAAAGTTTTCTTGGCCACAATGAACGGCTCTAGCGAAACCGGTAAGCCTGTCACGGCAGCAACCAATCCTGCCTTCAATCTCACCGATATCCTCGGAGCCAGGGCTTTGCCTGAATTATTATGAGCCAGAATAATAATGGATGCATCAACACTCTGTGCAGCCTCTGATACTATTCGGGTGTAAACCTGGTTGTCCAACGAACCATATCGGCTGTCAGCCACGCTAAGCACTTTGCCAACTCCATATTTACCAAGCTTCTTTAGCTCCTCTTCCTCTACGAGGCCGATAGACAAGGCAACTACCTGATCCGACGTTTGCGCTGCAATCTTTGCAGCAAAGGAAGCCAATTCATACGTTGACTTTTTAAATTTGCCTTCCCAGTTCTCGGTATATACTAATACTGACATAACTTCTGCATTAAAGATTAACTCACATTAAAGAACTTTTGCTTCATTTTGAAGGAGACTAACCAGCTCCCTGACATTATCAGGATCAATTTTGCGGCAGGAAGGTTTAGGTGCAGGCAATTCAAAACTGATCATTTCCGTAAATCCGTTCAGGGCGACCGGCGGTTTAACCGTCAGGGGTTTTTGCCTGGCCATCATGATACCACGCATTGCCGGTATCCGGGGCTCTTTCGCTATCCCCTTCTGGACGATCAGAACAGCTGGCAGGTCAAGGTTAACCGTTTCCCTGCCCCCGTCAATATCCCGGGTGAATACTAGTTGGCCGTTAGCAAGATCAATTCCTGACACAGCAGAAAGAGATGGATAATCAAGAATTTCCGCAAGCATGCTTCCGGTTGCCGATCCGTTATAATCGCTGGATTCAATCCCGCAAAGGATTACATCATACTGTTCCTGGCGGGCAACTTCAGCAATCTGGTAAGCCACCTGATATGAGTCGACCGGCTCTGCATCTATGCGGTACCCTGAATCAGCCCCAATGGCCAAAGCCTTGCGAAGGGTCGGCTCGGCATCGGCTCCGCCAACGGTAATTACCGAAATGACCTCAACAGGAACCTGGCCACTTTCCTTCAACTCAATAGCCCGGGTTAATGCCAGTTCGTCCCATGGATTAATAATCCACTGAACCCCAGTCTTGTCTAAAACTGTACCATCGCCCGAAAACTTAATCTTAGTTGTTGTATCGGGTACATTTCCCAGACATACAAGTATTTTCATTAGTCTATTAATTTGATAATTAACCTGATCATAAAAAGAATGGTGGCAAATATATAAAAAAAAACCCCGCTTGTCGGCGGGGTCTGTTTTTTTATGCTTCGGCTGTTGGCCCTCCAAAAGACATAGGCAAAATGGGCCCGCCTTGACGTTCAACATTTTTTATCGGGCCGTTAACAGCTTCAAATTTTGAGATATTATCCTGCAAAGCCAGATAGAGTCGCTTTGCATGCTCCGGAGTCAGTATAACCCGACTTTTTACATTTGCTTTAGGAAGCCCGGGCATGATCCTGACAAAATCAATCACAAACTCCGAGCTGGAGTGTGTAATGATTGCCAGATTAGAATAGACACCTTGTGCAATCTCTTCACTCAGTTCGATATTAATCTGGCTTCCTTTTTTCGATTGATCAGACATAGCTCTTTGTTTTACTATTCGGCATCTCCCATTCGCCCCTGCATAAGTGCCTGGTATTCATCCATTGAGCCAACAACAATTTTCTCAAACAGACGGTTCCCAGTACCTGCAGGTATCAGATGGCCAACAATTACGTTTTCCTTTAATCCTTTTAGCTCATCAACCTTTCCAAGGATCGCAGCTTCGTTCAGAACTTTTGTAGTCTCCTGGAAAGAGGCGGCAGACAACCAACTGTTAGTCTGCAGGGCTGCACGTGTTATGCCTTGCAGTATCTGGCTTGAGGTTGCTGGTATCGCATCGCGGGCTTCAATCGTGCGAAGGTCTTTCCGCTTAAGAATTGAGTTCTCATCGCGGAGTTTCCTGGCGGAAACGATCTGTCCCGGACGCAGGCTCTGAGCATCACCGGCTTCGGTAACCACTTTTTTGCCATAAATCCAGTCATTCTCCTCCATCACATCCATCTTGTCAACAATCTGCTTCTCAAGGAACTTGGTATCACCAGGATCTTCAATAACCACCTTGCGCATCATCTGGCGAACAATAACCTCAAAATGCTTGTCATTGATTTTCACTCCCTGCATCCGGTACACTTCCTGAATCTCATTTACAATGTATTCCTGAACTGCAGTCGGTCCTTTAATCGCCAGAATATCTGACGGAGTGATTGATCCGTCGGACAATGGTGTTCCTGCCCTTACATAATCATTCGGCTGCACCAATATCTGCTTTGACAGGGATACCAGATATTTTTTGACTTCACCGGTTTTTGACGCGATCACAATTTCCCGGTTACCGCGTTTAACCTTACCATAGGAAACTTCTCCGTCAATCTCGGCAACAACGGCCGGGTTTGATGGATTCCTTGCCTCGAACAATTCGGTTACCCTCGGCAAGCCACCCGTGATATCACCAGCCTTACTGGCAGAACGAGGTATTTTAACCAGGATTTCGCCTGCTTTAACATTTTCGCCCTCGCTAACACTGATGTGCGACCCAACTGGAAGGTTATAAATCTTCAGTGGTTCATTATTCTTGGCAAGGATCTTAATTTCAGGGTTTTTGGTTTTATCCTTGGTTTCAATAATAACCTTTTCCCTGAAACCGGTCTGTTCATCCGATTCCTCGCGGAAAGTTATCCCTTCAATGACACTGTCAAATGCGACCTTACCGGCAGCTTCTGAAACAATCACAGCATTGAATGGATCCCATTCGCACAGCTGGTCGCCTTTGGCTACCTCTTCACCTTCACCACGATAAAGTTTGGCTCCGTAAGGTATGCTGTGGGTAGTCAGCGTTATGCCGGTCTTTTTATCTACAATCCGCATCTCAGCAAGGCGGCCTATTACGACTCTCCCCTTGTTGGTGCCATCGTTAAAGTCAACCGTACGCAGCTCATCAAACTCGAGACGGCCTGCATATCTTGCGGAAATATTTGATTCAGTTGCGATATTGGAAGCGGTACCCCCAACGTGGAAGGTACGAAGTGTCAGCTGAGTACCCGGTTCACCGATGGACTGGGCAGCAATCACACCCACTACATCGCCGTTATGCGCAAGCCGTCCGGTTGCCAGACTGCGTCCATAGCAGCGGGTGCAAACACCGAACTTTGATTCGCAGGTGAGAACCGAACGAATCTCTACCTGTTCTATAGGACTCTCTTCAATAATAGAAGCAATCTCCTCGGTAATTTCATCCCCAGAGGCCACAACCATTTCGCCGGTGGTTGGATGATAGATATTATGCAGGGAAACACGACCCAGAATCCGGTCATATAATGATTCAACTACTTCCTCATTATTCTTGAGAGCTGTAGCGATCAACCCTCGCAAAGTTCCGCAATCCTCCTCAGATACAACTACGTCATGAGAAACGTCGACCAAACGGCGGGTCAGGTAACCAGCATCAGCTGTTTTCAGTGCCGTATCGGCAAGACCTTTACGGGCACCGTGTGTTGATATAAAGTACTCAAGAACCGATAACCCCTCTTTGAAATTCGAAAGAATCGGGTTTTCAATAATTTCAGCACTAGACGAACCCGACTTCTGGGGTTTAGCCATCAGACCCCTCATCCCGCAAAGCTGACGTATCTGTTCCTTAGAACCACGAGCTCCGGAGTCAAGCATCATATAAATCGAGTTGAATCCCTGACGGTCACTGCTCAGTTTGTTAAGCACCGTCTGGGTAAGCCGTGCATTGGTATGCGTCCAGATATCGATGATCTGGTTGTAACGCTCGTTGTTGGTAATAAAACCGTTGTTATAGTTACCAAGAACTTCGTCCACCTGATCATACCCGTCTTTGATCATGGCATCCTTCTCAACCGGAATGATTACGTCATCAAGGTTAAAAGAGAGCCCTCCACGGAAAGCCGCATTGAATCCAAGGTCCTTTATGTCATCCAGAAATTTTGCCGTCTTGGCTGTACCACACTCTTTTAAAACCCGGCCAATAATCTCACGCAGTGATTTTTTAGTCAGCAGGGTATTAATATATCCAACCTCATGGGGGACAACCTCATTGAAAAGCACTCTGCCAACCGTAGTAGAAATAAGACGCCGAACAGGCAGTCCATCAACAACATCATGAGTCTTAACCCTGATATTTGCATGCAGGTCAACCGCACCTTCATTGGAAGCAATGATAACTTCTTCAGGTGAATAGAACGTGAGGCCGTCACCTTTTACATGGTCTGTATTGGTACTGCTGCGGCCTTTGGTAATGTAATACAATCCAAGCACCATGTCCTGAGAGGGCACCGTGACAGGCGCTCCGTTGGCAGGGTTAAGGATGTTATGGGATGCCAGCATAAGCATCTGGGCTTCCAGAATTGCTGCATTACCCAATGGAAGATGCACAGCCATCTGGTCACCGTCAAAGTCAGCGTTAAATGCGGTACACACCAGCGGATGAAGCTGAATAGCTTTTCCTTCGATCAGTTTGGGCTGAAAAGCCTGAATACCCAGCCTGTGCAAAGTAGGAGCCCGGTTAAGGAGCACCGGATGCCCTTTAAGTACATTCTCGAGAATATCCCAGACCACCGGATCCCTTCTGTCAACAATTTTCTTAGCTGATTTTACGGTTTTAACAATCCCACGCTCAATCAGTTTCCTAATAATAAAAGGTTTGTATAGTTCCGCGGCCATATCTTTAGGAAGGCCGCATTCATGCAGTTTTAGTTCAGGTCCTACCACGATAACCGAACGTGCAGAATAGTCAACCCTCTTACCTAAAAGGTTTTGGCGAAAACGGCCCTGTTTTCCTTTGAGACTGTCGCTCAAGGACTTCAGCGGTCTGTTTGCATCAGTTTTTACCGCATTTGATTTGCGGGAGTTGTCGAACAATGAATCAACTGCTTCCTGAAGCATACGTTTTTCGTTCCTGAGGATAACCTCGGGAGCCTTAATCTCGATCAGTCGCTTCAACCGGTTGTTCCGGATGATTACGCGTCGGTACAGGTCGTTCAGGTCGGAGGTCGCAAAACGGCCACCATCCAGCGGTACGAGCGGACGTAGTTCCGGAGGAATTACCGGGACGACCTTAACGATCATCCATTCCGGTCGGTTTACAGCCTTGGAAGCCCTGAAGGATTCAACAACCTGGAGACGTTTCAGCGCTTCACTTTTTCTCTGCTGAGAGGACTCGCTGTCAGCCCTGTGCCTCAGGTCGTAAGATAGCTCATCAAGGTCGATCCGCTCGAGCAAACGATAAAGAGCTTCAGCTCCCATTCCAGCGATAAACTTTCTCGGATCGCTGTCATCAAGAAGGTGATTCTCCTTTGGAAGGGATTCAACGATATCCAGATATTCCTCCTCACTAAGAAAATCGTATAGTTTTAAACCATCTGCCTCTTTAATACCAGGATTGATAATAACATACCGCTCGTAGTATATAATCGCATCCAGCTTTTTGCTTGGCATTCCAAGCAGGTAACCTATTTTATTCGGAAGGGAGCGAAAATACCAGATATGAGCCACCGGAACAGTCAGGGATATATGCCCCATGCGCTCCCGACGGACCTTCTTCTCGGTTACCTCCACCCCACATCGATCGCAAATAATTCCCTTGTAGCGGATGCGCTTGTATTTTCCGCAATGGCATTCATAATCCTTAACAGGACCGAATATCCGTTCGCAGAATAGACCGTCGCGTTCCGGTTTATAGGTGCGGTAATTAATCGTTTCGGGTTTTAGAACTTCCCCGCTGGACCGCTCGAGGATCTCTTCCGGAGAAGCGAGACCCAATGCAATTTTGGTAAAAGTAATCTTTACCTTGTTTTCTTTTCTGAACGCCATAATATATAGAGTTCTGTGTTTAACTAACCTGTACTAAATTAACTTTATGCTAAGGCCCAAGCCGCGCAATTCATGAAGGAGGACATTGAGTGACTCCGGTATCCCGGGAATCGGCAGGGGTTCACCCTTAACAATGGCTTCATACGCTTTGGCACGTCCAATAACATCATCCGATTTAACGGTGAGAATCTCCTGGAGAATATGTGCAGCTCCGAATGCTTCAAGAGCCCAGACCTCCATTTCGCCGAAACGCTGACCGCCGAATTGAGCTTTACCGCCCAAAGGCTGCTGAGTTATCAGTGAATAAGGTCCGATTGAGCGTGCATGCATCTTATCCTCAACCATATGGCCAAGTTTCAGCATATAAATTACTCCAACTGTGGCCGGCTGATCAAATCGTTCCCCGGAGCCACCATCATATAAATACGTACGACCGAACCTTGGTACGCCTGCCTTGTCGGTCAAAGCTGTAATTTCGTCCAAAGTAGCACCGTCAAAAATCGGACTGGCAAACTTCATTCCCAGTTCCATTCCCGCCCAACCAAGAACAGTCTCGTAAATCTGTCCGAGGTTCATACGAGATGGCACACCTAATGGGTTGAGAACAATGTCTACGGGAGTACCATCTTCCAAAAATGGCATATCCTCCTGGCGAACGATCTTGGCAACAATACCTTTGTTCCCGTGGCGGCCGGCCATCTTATCGCCAACTGTAAGCTTTCTTTTCTTGGCAATGAAAACTTTAGCGAGCTGAACAATCCCCGCAGGCAGTTCATCACCAATCGTTACATTGTACTTCTTTCGGCGATAGTCACCTTCAAGCTCTTTGTATTTAACCAAGTAATTCTGCAGCAATTCTTTAATGGTATCGTTCTTATCCTTATCGGTTGTCCACTTGTTGGGATTTACCATTTGATAATCAATACCTTGTAGAATTCTTTGCGAAAACTTTGTTCCCTTTGGTACTATATCTTCGTTGAGGTAATTCTTAACTCCCTGGGATGCTTTACCGTTGATCAGGTTAAAAAGCTTGTCAACCAGGATTCCATTAAGGTCTTCCACCTGGCGCTTGAATTCCTGATCGAACTTGTCAATCAGAGTTTTTTCTGCAGCTCGGATCTTCCTGTCCTTCATGCTCTTAGAGAAGAGCCTTTTGTCAATCACCACACCCGTCAAAGATGGACCTGCTTTAAGACTTGCATCTTTAACGTCACCTGCTTTGTCTCCGAAAATTGCTCGCAGCAGTTTTTCTTCCGGTGAAGGATCGGACTCCCCTTTTGGAGTAATCTTACCAATCAGAATATCGCCTGGTTTAACTTCCGCACCAACGCGTATCAAACCATTTTCATCAAGGTTCCGAGTAGCTTCCTCACTGACGTTAGGTATATCAGCGGTAAGTTCTTCCAGTCCACGCTTTGTGTCCCTTACCTCCAGAATATACTCGTCAATATGAATAGAACTGAACAGGTCCTCACGAACCACTCGCTCGGAGATGACGATAGCATCCTCAAAATTGTAACCTTTCCAAGGCATGAAAGCTACTTTCAGGTTACGGCCGAGTGCAAGTTCACCCTCGCTGGTGGAATATCCACCGGTCAATATCTGACCTTTAGTTACCACATCGCCCTTTTGCACAACCGGCTTCAGGTTTATAGTGGTATTTTGATTGGTTTTATTGAATTTAGGCAGCTTGTAGGTTTTAACTTCGTGGTCAAACCTTACAAACTTTTGATAATCATCACGGTTGTATTTAACTACGATCCGCTCTGCATCAGCATATTCGACAGTTCCTTCACCTTCAGCAGCAAAATGAATGCGGCTGTCATGGATCACTTCCCGCTCGATGCCGGTTCCAACCACTGGTGCTTCAGGATGAACTAGCGGAACAGCCTGCCGCATCATGTTTGATCCCATGAGAGCACGGTTGGCATCATCATGCTCCAGGAAGGGAATAAGGGATGCTGCAATGGAAGCTATCTGGTTAGGAGCCACATCCATGAGATTCAGTTCCTCCGGCGAAGCAATTGGGAAGTCACCTTCGTACCTGGATTTAATTCTCTTGCTGATGAAATTACCTTTATCATCAACGACTGCGTTGGCCTGAGCGATAATATTACCTTCTTCCTCTTCAGCCGTCAGATATAGGATTCCTGTATCAGAAAGATCAACAACACCGCTGTTAACTTTTCTGTAAGGCGTTTCAATAAATCCGAGTTCGTTAACCTTAGCGAAGACGCATAAGGAAGAAATCAGCCCGATATTCGGACCTTCCGGTGTTTCGATTGGGCAGAGGCGGCCATAATGAGTATAATGGACGTCGCGAACTTCGAATCCAGCCCGCTCCCTTGAAAGACCTCCAGGTCCAAGTGCCGACATACGACGCTTATGCGTCATTTCGGCCAGCGGATTGGTCTGGTCCATGAACTGAGACAGCGCATTGGTTCCGAAGAAAGAATTGATAACTGATGAAAGAGTCTTGGAGTTGATCAGGTCGATCGGGGTAAACACTTCATTATCCCTCACATTCATTCTTTCGCGAATGGTTCTGGCCATACGGGCAAGGCCGACTCCAAACTGGCCGAAGAGCTGCTCTCCAACTGTCCGAACACGGCGGTTGCTCAAATGGTCGATATCATCAACGTCTGCCTTAGAATTAATAAGCTGGATCAGGTATTTGATAATACTAATAATATCCTCCTTGGTAAGGATCTTAGTATCCATGGGAATATCGAGGCCCAGTTTCTTATTAATTCTGTAACGTCCGACGTCTCCAAGGTCATAGCGTTTATCGGAGAAGAAAAGCTTGTCAATAACGTCTCTTGCGGTTGCGTCATCCGGCGGATCAGCGTTCCTCAATTGACGGTAAATATGGATAACTGCCTCCTTTTCGGAGTTGCAGGGATCTTTCTGAAGGGTATTGTAAATAATTGCAAAATCAGACAAGTTCGTATCCTCTTTATGCAACAGGATCGATTTGGCGCCAGAATCTACAATAGCATCCACATGATCATTTTCGAGAATTGTCTCTCGGTCAACGATGATCTCGTTACGTTCAATGGAGACCACTTCACCGGTATCTTCATCCACGAAATCTTCGATCCAGGATTTGAGAACGCGGGCGGCCAGTTTTCTGCCGACCACTTTTTTAAGAGCGGCCTTTGAAACTTTGATTTCATCAGCCAAGTCGAAAATTTCCAGGATGTCCCGGTCACTTTCAAAACCGATAGCACGTAAAAGTGTCGTTACCGGCAATTTCTTTTTCCTGTCGATGTAGGCATACATCACATTATTGATGTCTGTAGCAAATTCTATCCAGGATCCGCGGAATGGGATTACGCGAGCGGAATAAAGCTTGCTTCCGTTGGCATGTATGCTTTGGCCAAAGAAGACACCCGGTGAGCGGTGGAGCTGCGAAACGACAACTCTCTCAGCGCCGTTGATTACAAAGGTTCCCCTTGTAGTCATATAGGGTACGGTACCAAGATAAACATCCTGGATCACCATATCGAAATCCTCATGCTCAGGGTCTGTGCAATACAGCTTGAGCTTGGCTTTCAGCGGTACGCTGAAAGTCAGCCCCCTTTCGATACACTCTTCGATGGTGTATCTTGGGGGATCGATATAATAATCCAAGAATTCCAGGACAAAATTGTTCCGGGTATCGGTTATGGGGAAATTTTCCTGAAAAACCTTAAAAAGGCCTTCGGATTTTCTTTGTTCCGGCGTAGTTTCCATCTGAAAAAACTCCGTAAAGGATTTCAGCTGGATTTCTAGAAAGTCCGGATACTTTAGTTGGCTTTTTGTGGAACCAAAACTGATTCGCTGTCTGATAATCTGTGCCATCGACCAGGAAGTTAAATAAAACAGGAATTGGAAAAAACAGCAAAAAGGCTTAGAACCCCGGAAATCCGGGATTCTAAACCTTGAGAAATGTTTATGGAAGAGTCGTCTTACTTAATTTCAACTTCGGCTCCTGCTTCAACGAGTTGTGATTTCAAGGCTTCAGCTTCTTCCTTCGATACTTTCTCCTTTACAGCCTTTGGAGCAGCATCCACCAATTCTTTTGCTTCTTTCAGACCAAGGCCGGTAAGTTCCTTAACCAGTTTTACAATCTGGAGTTTGGCACCACCTGGAGCTTTCAGAATAACATCGAATTCGGTCTGTTCTTCAACAACAGGACCTTCGGCACCACCTGCGGCCGGGCCGGCATAGGCTACTGCAGCAGCAGCAGGTTCAATTCCATAGTCATTTTTAAGGATATCACCCAATTCGTTGACTTCCTTAACGGTAAGGTTAACCAGTTCTTCAGCGAGCTTTTTTAAATCAGCCATTTTCTTATGATTTTACAAATGGATTCAACAATTCAGTTTAATTATCTCTCAGACAAGGTCTTAACGACACCTGCCAAAATATGTTTACCGGAGTTCAATTGTGACAGAACATTCTGCATCGGTGATTTCAAAAGTAGGATCACATCAGCAATAAGTTCTTCACGTGATTTCACGGTAACTAATTTGTCTACAAGGTTTTCACCGGTATAGACACATTGTTCAACGTAGGCTCCTTTGAGGAGCGGCTTGTCATGATTCTTACGAAAAGTTTGAATCATTCTTGCCGGCTTATTTCCGGTTTCCGTGATCATGACCGAGGTCGGTCCGTTCAGGATCGGATACAATTCTTCATATTCGCCTTGAGCTCTGTCCAGGGCTTTTTTCAGCAGGGTATTTTTAACAACGAGTAACTTTACGTCCTCCTTGAAACACAACCTGCGAAAAGCCAACGTATCACCAGCATCCAGCCCACCGATATCAGTAATGTAAAAATGTTTTGCCTGATTAATCTCGGCGGTAAGCTGATCAATGATGGCGTTTTTATCTTCCCGTTTCATGATAAATACAATCTCATTTTAGGGTTTTACGCTTCAATTGACCGGGGGTCAATCGGAATTCCAACGCTCATGGTACTTGACATGAAAACGCTTTTCACATAGGTACCTTTGGCAGCCGACGGTTTCAGTTTGATGATGGAGGAAAGTAATTCACGGGCATTATCCGTGATTTTCTCCGGCTCAAATGAAACTTTTCCGATTGCCGCATGGACAATACCGAATTTATCCACCTTGAAGTCGATTTTACCTTTTTTAACATCGGTAACTGCTTTTCCGACTTCCATGGTAACCGTTCCGGTTTTCGGATTCGGCATCAGTCCGCGCGGTCCGAGTATACGGCCCAGCGGTCCGATTTTAGCCATACAGGAAGGCATTGTAATGATTACGTCAACATCGGTCCAGCCTCCTTTAATTTTCTCAACGTAATCGTCGAGACCAATAAAATCGGCACCTGCTTCTTTGGCTTCGGACTCTTTATCAGGGGTTACTAAAGCTAGCACCCTGACTTCTTTTCCTGTTCCATGAGGCAGTGTAACCACGCCACGAACCATTTGATTGGCTTTCCTGGGATCAACCCCGAGACGCACATCAATATCCACCGAAGCGTTAAACTTGGTGGTTGTTACCTGTTTTACCAGGGCTGATGCCTCGCTCAGGGTATACAATTTGTTCGCCTCGATCTTGTCGATGACGAGTTTCCTATTCTTGGTCACTTTAGCCATGATTCTCCTTAATTAAAAGGGTACATCACCTTTTATTGATATTCCCATGCTTCGTGCTGTGCCTGCAATCATCCGCATAGCTGATTCAATTGTGAATGAATTCAGATCATCCATTTTTTCTTCAGCGATTTCGCGGATTTCTTCCCATGTTACCGAACCGACTTTAACGCGGTTTGGTTCAGAAGAGCCCTTTTTTACTTTGGACAATTCTATGAGTTGAACTGCTGCAGGAGGGGTTTTAGTGACAAACTCAAACGATTTGTCGCTGTAAACCGTTATCAGCACGGGAATAATTTTTCCGGCTTTGTCCTGTGTACGGGCATTGAATTGCTTGCAGAAGTCCATAATATTGACTCCTTTGGAACCCAATGCCGGCCCAACAGGCGGTGAAGGGTTAGCTGCCCCGCCCCGG
>CAYQFT010000080.1:14867-15794 GCA_964416825.1 uncultured Porphyromonadaceae bacterium | reverse complement strand
CAAGCCCAAAGCTGCACAGAAGTGATTTCTCCCCGGGTGCCGCTGTGAGAATACTTGGAAGCAGGTTTTCGCGGGTAAGCCAAACCGGTATGGCCACAGTCGATAGAGGGAACCCCAGTATGGACCACATGGTGGTAAGTTCGGGGCGCTCTCCGGCCAGTATCCCCTGTACAACAAAGGAACCGGCGCTGGAAGGCCGTACGGTACAGTCCTGAAAATACATAAACTTGCTTTCGTTTGCCGTGAGGTGCTGATAATCAAGAATGTCTTCCCGGGTCAGGCTGTTTTTAACACACCGGCTCACCTGCCTTAGAATAAAATCAACAGACAGGTCATGTCTGGCTGACGCCATGTAAAACAAATCCTCAGCAGTTTGGTAACGGATGTAGCCGGCACCACGGTTAGCTTCACCGGTGAAGGAGTAGTTGGTTCTCACCACATACCCGTGCGGGGCTATTTTGGGATCGTTAACATCGATTTTCGTGAACCGCGAGTTTCCGGTTTCAAAATAAGCAGCCCCTCCCATTGCATCAATCACGCCAAAATTTGCCTCAACCTGCAGGGGTTTTGGCAGCCGGTTGAGCAGATCCTCGAATTCCTGGATGGTGCGGCATTCCAGCAGTGCTTGTTTCATCAGGATCCCTTCCTGGTCGTTTTTTGGCGACGGATCATTGAAGTTGAGGTTGTACGATGCGGAATTCATGATGGCAAAGCCGGTTTCATTAAACCCGATCCAGATGCTCTCCGACTCCTTGTCCTTGGAATCAACCAACGCCAGCGCGCGGTACTTTCCTGAGGTAAGGATCACCAGCTTGTTGTCAAGTGCATCGGTGTCGCGATGTTTCAGCAGCAGGGGCCGTCCATCGGGTGTGTATTTGCCGGAAACAATTGCTGCAATAAAGATAGAGTTAAATAGTTAAAAGATGC
>CAYQFT010000080.1:7175-14857 GCA_964416825.1 uncultured Porphyromonadaceae bacterium | reverse complement strand
GGGAAGTGGCAATCCGGCAAGAATCATTAAAGTTGTGAAGGGAACTAATAAACCGATTCTATTGATTTTCATGGTTTTGGTACTTAATAATCGGATACTTACAGATCGCTAAATTTACGGGTAATCTGATTAATTGCTAATTTGCAGGAATGATGTTCCAGTCTCAATGAAGAAACTCCTTATTTGTATTCTCCTGATCTTCTTTTTCGCCGGATTTTTTCCGGTAGCCGGGCAATTTGTGGGGAAGCCCTGTGTGGTCAATTATGACAAAAGAATATATGGTGGGGGAAACCAGAACTGGTCGGTTGCTGCGGCAACGGGAGGTCTGATATATTTTGGAAATGACGAGGGGCTTCTGGAGTTTGACGGATCGAGCTGGGACCTTTACAAAATGCCTGATAATGGAGTTGTGCGATCGGTCAGCATCGGTGCTGGCGGGAATATTTACGTTGGCTCCTACCAGCAGTTCGGATTCTGGAGGCCTGATAAAACAGGAAAGCTTTTTTATACATCCCTCAGCGACAGCCTGCTGCCGGTAAAGTCATTGCACAATGATGAAATATGGAGGATTATCCAGCATGACGGGAAAGTCTATTTTCAATCCTTTTCCAATATTTTTGTTTACAATGGGCAGGATATCAGTATTTTAAATCCCGGAGCCACGATGGTACTGCTCATAAAATCGGGGGAAAGGCTTTTTGTTCATCTGGTAGCCAGGGGTTTGTATGAAATAATTGATGATACCTTCCGCAAAGTTCCGGGTTCAGAAATCTTCACCAACAACGAGATAAAGGTAGTCCTTCCGTTTGGAGGCAACCAGTTTCTGATCGGAGCTTCAGGGCTGGGACTCTATCTGTTCAATGGATCGGATTTCAGATATTGGGATTCACCTGTAAACGAACAGATCCGGACCTGCGAGCTGAACAACGGACTGTCGGGCAATAACCGGTTAATAATCGGTACGGTTGGAAGCGGAATCTTTATCCTGGATTCGGAAGGCAACCTGGTTGAGCACCTAAGCACGCACAATTTTCTGCAAAATAACACCGTGCTGTCGGTTGATTTTGATTCCAGCGGTGATCTCTGGGCAGGGCTCGACCGGGGAATTGACCTGATAGACCTGAATGCCGGGATGGATTTCTATGTGGACCCCTCGGGTACGATGGGGTCAGTTTACACAGCTGTCCTGGATGGGAGTGATTTGCTGGTAGGAACAAACCAGGGGCTTTACCGCTACTCTTTTTCTCCTGGTGTTGGTTTCATCGCGCCGGAATTGGTTCCGGGCCTGAACGGGCAGGTATGGGATCTTAAGAGCTTCGATGGAGAGATCCTTTGCGGGCATAATAGCGGAACCTTCCGGGTAATGCCGCAGGGGATCACACGGATCTCAGATGCTAACGGGGGGTTTGAGATCAAGCGGATACAGGACCGTAATCAGGATATTCTGATGCAGAGCACCTACAGCACTTTTGCTGTCTATACCCGAAAGGAAGGGTATTGGAAACTCTCCAAACGAGTTGAGGGATTCTATGAACCCATTACATCGTTTGAAACGGATCATCTGGGGAATGTATGGGGTGCCCATGCAACCCGGGGTATATTCCGGATTCGCATGAAACCCGATTTGAGTTCGGTGGAGGGCTACGCTCGGTATGGCAAGGAAAAGGGGTTGCCGGGAACCGGGCAGACTAACCTGGCTAAAATTGAAGGGAGGATTGTTTTTCCATCCGGTGAAGGGGTTTATTTATGGGATGATCTCAGCGACACCATCGTATTGCACACACAACTTAACGAACAGCTCGGCGATTTTTATCAGGCCAGCAGGATTATAAAAGCCGGAGAGAATCAGTATTGGTTTATACGGGATAATGATATCGCACTTTACCGGATTACCGGTTTTGAAACCACTGAGATCTGCCGGTACGATCTCTCTATGCAGGGACTTTACCTGACCCGCCGCTTTACCCGCATTATCCCTCTCAAGAACGGCCTCCATCTGGTGTGCCTGGATAATGGTTTTGCACTTTTCGATGAATATGCATCCAAAGGGCTTGCAGACTCCGGTACACTTTCATTGAGGCGCGCTGTTGCCATGAACCGTAATGACGATAAAATACTCTTGAATCTTGATACGCTTGGAAAGATCTCCAGAATTCCCTACTCATATAGGAGCCTTAATTTCCATTATGCATCCGGAAGCACCTTCCGGCTTCCACTGTTCAGGACCTGGGTCGACGGCCTTGATCAACACTGGAGCGCATGGACCCATTCACCCGCACTAACCCTTAACCGCCTTCCCTGGGGAGAATACAGGCTTCGCATTGAATCCCGAAGTATCAATGGTAAGGCGGAAAGTGCGGTTTCATACCCTTTCATAATCCGGCCTCCCTGGTATTTTTCCAACCTGGCCTTTGTTCTCTATGCATGGGCTCTGGTAACAGCGTTTTTATTTTTTCGAATGGTATTTCTCCGGCGGCTGCGGCATCATAAAGATAAGATTGAGCGGGAGGAGGCTGTAAAAAGGGAACAGGAGGTATTGCTTGCGGATCAGGAGCTCATCCGGTTAAAAAGTGAAAAGCTCGAGGCCGAAGTGAATTTTAAAAATGTTCAGCTTGCCGATTTCACCATGAGCGTCATCAAGCGCAATGAACAGCTGATAAGGATCCGCGATGAATTTCAGAAACATGCTCAAGAAAAGGGATCAGCCATTAACCGTACCTTTTCTGAAAAGATCTCACGGCTGATCGACCATCAGTTATCTTCAGAAGATGACTGGCAGACCTTTGAAACTCATTTTGACCAGGCACACCAGGATTTCATCAAGCGCCTGAAAGTGCGATACCCTCATCTAACCCAGAGCGACCTTAAGCTTTGCGCCTATTTACGGCTGAATATTACTACAAAGGAAATTGCCCACCTGCTGAATATCTCAATCAGGGGCGTGGAAGTTCGCCGCTACAGGCTTCGTAAAAGATTGTCGATGAGCACGGAAGAGAATCTTTATGAGTTTCTGCTTCAGTTCTGACGTAGTAGTGTAGTACCTCTTAGGATAACTACGTCAATCTGACGTAGTTATGTGAAACTGTTTTATTGTTAATTAAATAGGAGACGGATTATATTTGAGAGTGCAAATACTAATCCAAACGACCCGCTTATCCTAAAAACCAACATATGAAGAGCATTTTTTTCAGAGTAAGTGTCCTGATCCTCCTTCTGGCAGCTGGGTTTTCCCAAGTTTATGCCCAGACCCGGATCATAACCGGTTCCGTTAAGGCCGGGGATTCCGGCGAAACCCTGCCAACGGCAACCGTAGCCGTGAAAGGAGCCTCGAGGGGTGTAATCACCGATATGAACGGGGGCTTCCGGATTGAGGTCCAGCCCGCCGATGCAATTCTCGTTTTTTCTTTTGTCGGATATGACCCGCAGGAAATAGTCATTGGAGCCCAAACGGTTATCAATGTAGTTCTGCAGGCTACCCAGAGAACCTTTGATGAGGTAGTCGTAATCGGCTATGGCACGGTCAAGAAAAGCGACCTTACCGGAGCCGTCAGTTCTGTGAAGTCGAAGGACCTTGTGAAAATAACTTCGTCAAGTCCCGAGCAGAGCCTCCAGGGAAGGGCTGCAGGAGTTCAGGTTACCACAACCTCCGGGGCTCCGGGTGCCACTCCCTCTGTCAGAATACGCGGAGTAGGCACATTCAATAACTCATCCCCCATCTATGTGGTTGACGGTGTTATCCTTGATAATATTTCCTTTCTAAATTCAGCGGATATCGAGTCGATGGAAATATTAAAGGATGCCTCGGCAACTGCGATCTATGGTTCCCGGGGAGCAAACGGCGTCATATTAGTCACCACCAAATCCGGTACCATCGGACAGGAAAAAACGAATTTCAGTTATTCCGGTGAATACAGCATGCAGGTACTGACTAAGAAAATCGATCTGCTTAGCGGAAAGGAGTTTGCCATCATTGCCAATGAAATTCCCGGTGATCCGGAGTATAACAATGTTGACATGGCTCCCAATACCGATTGGCAGGATCTGATTTTCAGGCCGGCTCCGATTCACAGCCATCAGTTATCGGCCTGGGGTGCATCCAAGAAGAGCACCTATTATATCGGGATTGGTTATTTCAATCAACAAGGCATCATAGAAAAATCAGGATACCAGCGGCTTTCTGTCAAGCTCAACAATACCTATAACCTGACGAAAAGCCTGAAATTCGGAAACAACATCACCATATCCCCATACAGCCAGCAAAATGAGCCGGGAGTTGTTTTTCAGGCTTACCGCGCGTGGCCATCCCTGGAACCATACCGCGCCGACGGAACGTATGCAGGGGTTCAGGGAGTGGGTAATCCTATGGCCAATATCAACTACAGCAACAGCTTCAACAAGGGAGTACGTGCGGTTGGCAGCATGTATGCCGAGGCAACTTTCCTGAAACACTTTACTGCGAAGAGCAGTATCGGTATAGATGCCGGCTACAACAAGGGTGAAAGCTTCTCGCCGGTCTATACGGTGCTGTATTATGATGGGACCGAATCGATGCAGAAGCATACTAAAAGCAGCCTGTACAAAGGGTCTTCCGATAATCTGACCTGGCTCTGGGAAAATACATTAAACTATAACCAGACTTTTAACAAGCACTCTGTGAACGCGGTTGCCGGTTACACCATGCAGAATTCCAACTCCGAATACCTGAACGTTTCCGGGGAGAATATCATCCGCGACGGCAGTGACTTCTGGTACCTGCAGTATAATAATATATCCGGTGTCGGCATCAACGGCGGGCTGAGCAACGGGGTCGGGGATTACTATTCCATGATCTCCTATCTTGCCCGGGCAAATTATTCATACGACAACAAGTATATATTAACCGCCACCATCCGGCGTGACGGATCCTCCAAATTTGCGCAGGAAAACCGGTACGGGAACTTCCCCTCTTTCGCAGCAGGCTGGAATATTTCCCAGGAACCTTTCATGGAAAAGTTCAGCAAAGTCTCTAAGCTTAAACTGCGCGCCAGCTGGGGTATGATCGGAAATGAGAAGATTGCTTATGCCAACCGGTTCTCCCTCACGCAAGACCTGGTGACCGTATTCGGTATAGGGGATGTGCTCTATCCGGGTGTTACCTACGGGCGAAGCGGCAACCCTGACCTTAAATGGGAAGTGACCTCGCAAACGGATATGGGTCTGGAGATCGGCCTCTTTGATAACAAGCTGACCGGCGAATTTGATTTTTATAATCGCATCACAGATGATATCCTCGTTGATCTTTCCACGCCCGGATTTCTTGGAAATGGCCAGGGCTCCAGGATTACCTACAATGCAGGCAAGGTCCTTAATCGTGGATTTGAAGGTACATTCAACTGGAGGGAAAGTGTGGGCGAAGTTACCTACAGTATCGGGGTTCTCGCTTCAACCATCCATAATGAGGTGCTCACGGTTGGCGGCAGCGGAGGAATCGACTCCCTGCTGTATGGCGGAAATATCAAGGGCTTTTTAACCCAGAGCCGTGTGGGACTTCCGATAGGTGCATTCTATGGATATAAAACCGATGGAATTTTCCAGAACCAGGCTGAACTTGATGCGTATCCGCATGCCGGAGATGCCGGCATCGGAGACCTTCGCCGTATTGATGTAAACAAGGACGGAGTTATAAATGACCAGGACAGAACCTACCTGGGTTCACCGATACCGAAAGTGATCTTTGGCCTGAATGGCGAAGTGACCTACAAGCAATTCGATCTTTCTGTCAGCATTCAGGGACAGGCCGGCAATAAGATTTTCAATGCGAAAGAATTCATCCGTCCGGATGCCTATAATTTTGAGCAGCATGTGATGGATCGCTGGACAGGCGAAGGTACCAGTACTACGGAACCCCGCGCCACGTATGGCGGCTACAACTATATTCCCTCTGATAAATTCATCCAGGATGGTTCATTCCTGAGACTGCGCAGCCTGGTAATCGGATACAGCCTTCCGAAGGCAACCTGTGAAAGGATGAATATGACGGATTTCCGCCTGTATCTTAAAGGCAGCAACCTCTTTACCCTGACTAAATTTACCGGTTATACCCCAGAAATCGGAAGCGGGGATGTTCTGTCAAACGGTATTGATACCGGCATTTATCCCATCACGGCAATTCTTTCATTCGGGGTTAACTTAACATTCTAAAAGCCATGAAAAACAGAATAAAAGCATTCACAATTGTCTGTTTAGCCGGACTTTTGATTGCCTTCAGCGGATGTGATTCATTCCTGGAGAAGGACCCGCAGGGTGCCTTGACGCAAGAAACTTTTCCAACCACTGGATCCGATGCCCTCTTGGCAGTTAATGCAGCCTACGGAACGATGCTGGATCTCAGGTTCCATTCCGGTATTTTTCCACTTGCCGACATTATGTCGGACGACGCGCGGAAGGGAAGTAATCCCACCGACCAATCGACTGAAATCGGTCCATACGATAATTTCATGTTTACCAAGACCGGAAATGAACTGGCCTCCTGGTGGTCGACACTCTACATGGGCATCAAAAGGGCCAATGTCGTAATTGAGAAAGTCCCGCTGATCACGATGGATGAAGCTCTCCGCAGCCGTTATGTGGCCGAAGCCAAATTTCTGAGGGGCCTGTTCTATTTCGATCTGGTTAGGGCCTGGGGGGATGTTCCGCTGGTTACCAATCTGACTCCACCGGTGGATCTTACCAGGGCGCCCAAAGAAGATGTCTATAACCTTATTGAGCAGGACCTGCTTGATGCTATTACGGCTCTGAATGAAAAGGGGCAGACATCCGGCGAACTGGGCCGTGCAACGAAAGGTTCGGCCAGGGCCTTGCTGGCTAAGGTCTATCTCTTCCAGGGCGATTTCACGAATGCCGGGAAATATGCGATGGATGTAATCACCTCCGGCAAATATGGGCTGGAACCGGATTTTATCGATGCAAGCGGGGTTAACGGAGAACATGGCGTTGAATCGGTTTTTGAGATCGGAGCGGTTGGCCTTGAAGCCGCCGGAGGTAACGGATTTGCAAACGTTCAGGGCGTCCGCGGCACGCCCAACCGGGGCTGGGGCTTCAACCGGCCCTCACCTGACCTGCGTTCCTCTTTCGAAAAGGGGGATCCAAGGCTGAAGGGAACCATCATTGATCTCGGTGATGTCATTGACGGTATAACGATATTGGGAGATGGCACTACTCCGGATGTAACCAAGGACGAAAATGGCAATGTACTCGAAACAGAATGCTACAACCGTAAAGTGTGGACTCCCGGAACCGACGTTCCGACGCAGTTTGGTCATAACAAGAGGATACTGCGTTATGCTGATGTTTTGCTGATGGCTGCGGAAGCTTCGAATGAGAACAATAATCCCGGCCAGGCTTTGTTATATCTGAACGAGGTAAGGGAAAGGGCACGGATGGGAAATCCAGCCATTCTGCCGGATATTACTGAAATGGACAAAGATAAGCTCCGGGCGCTCATCCTGGAAGAACGCCGGCACGAGCTGGCCATGGAAGGACATCGTTTCTGGGATCTGGTCAGAACCGGAAGGGCTGCGTCAGTTTTGGGGCCGCTGGGTTTTGTGACCGGTAAACATGAGCTGTTCCCTGTGCCGCAATCGGAAATCGATATTTCCAAAGGGACACTGACGCAAAATCCGAATTGGAATTAATAAACTATT
>CAYQFT010000080.1:0-7165 GCA_964416825.1 uncultured Porphyromonadaceae bacterium | reverse complement strand
TTTACTTTAAATGTATGTTTATGAAAAGGAAAAATGTTCTTTCAAGAGTATTCCTTGCAACAGCGATGCTTGCATTCATCCTCACGGGATGTAAAAAAGAACCCACCGAGTTCACGTTGAGCACCCTGCTGGCAGGTACAATCGATCTTAACGGGGCCATGGCAGCTACCAACGTTCCGGTTAACCCTGAGATTGTTGCCACTTTCAACACCGATATTGATGTTGCAACTGCCATTCCGGCCAACGTAACCCTAATTCAGGATTATGATAATGCCGAGATCGCCGTAACTGTTTCGGCAACCGGAAGTACCCTTACCATCAAGCCGACCGAAGATCTCGGAAGCGGAACCCTTTACAAGCTTACCCTGAAATCCGGTTTGAAATCCGCCGGAGCGCTGGCACTTACCCAAGTGGCCCGTCAGTTTACCACCCTTGGTAATTTTGTGCCCAAAGGTGCCATTGCTTACTGGAGCTTCGAAGGCAACGCCAACGACATTATCGGTGCCTGGGATCCTGCAGCATCCGGAATTGTTAATATTACCTACACGGCTTCCCGCAATGCCGCTGCCGGAACTGCCGCAACATTTGACGGTACCACCAGTATTATTGAAGTGCCGAATGGCGACCAGCTGATGGCCACCAAGGATTTTACCCTGAGTTTCTGGGCTAAAGCAGCTGAATCAGGCAAAGGTCATTTCATTATGGGCCTAGCTGCATTCTACGGATTCCAGTTTGAGCTTTGGGGAGGGTTTAATGGATTCAAAATGCCGGTACAGTTCGATTATGGCGATGGAACCAGCGGCACTGGAGGAGATCTTCCTTACAACGGTGACGGGAAAACTAAGGACAATGGCGGGTGGAAAGGTACCACGTACTCTAAGGAAAATGCTTCGCTTCCTGATGTACTCAAGGATAAGTGGTTCCACATAACCTATGTTTACAACAGCGTTTCCATGGAGAGAATGTTCTACCTGAATGGGGACCTTGTTGTCAAGCAGGATCATAAACTCTGGACCGATCCCGATGGAAAACCCACTAAGGAAACACGGATCACGGGTCTCAAATATGCAGGAATTGCTCCGGAGACTGTCAATGAACTAGCATTCGGATTTATCCAGTCGCGGGCCGGAACCCTTTGGGATGATCAGTCATGGGGCGGGTATGACAAGCCCGGCGCCAACCATTTTCAGGGTCAGCTCGATGACGTCAGAATCTATCATAAAGCTCTCACTGATCAGGAAATTAACCTGATGTATAAATCGGAAAAATAGTTTTGGTTACGCAATTCAAGGGAGGATCCGGGTCAGCCCGGACCTCCCTTTTTATCTGAGAAAATTGAAAAAACTCCAATTTTACCTATCGGCTTTGATTGGCTTGCTGGTTGCAACCCATTCCTGCAAACCCGAACCGGAATACGGAACCATGCAGCTGGTGAGGGTTTCCGCCGGGGAAATCAACCTGATTGCGGGAACGCTGACGGAGGGGATTCCTTACGAAGCCGGCATAACTGTAGAATTTACCAGTGCACTTGATACCGCTTCGTTCAGCAGTAACGCGCGGATACAGGACGCAACGGGAAGTGTTGTGCCCTGTATCTATTCCTATTCCGATGAACTCCTTATCGCCACTCTGAAGCCGGTCAATACCCTGAACAGCCTTACGTCTTATACCCTGATGCTTGGGGATAGGATCCGGGGAATTAACCGCGAGGTTTTTCCAGGCCTGGAGTTTCCTTTTCAAACGTTGCCAGGTAAGCTGAAACTGATCAGTGTTTCATTGAACGGGCAGCCTTTCATAACCAATAAACCGCTTAATGATATTGATATCAGCAAGATTCAACTGGTTGCGGAGTTCTCGGATCCGCTCAATCCATCAAATGCCCTGCCGTTCTTTACTTTTTCAGGCAGCGCTCCGATCAGCGGAAGCTTTTCCCCTGATAATAAAACAGTAACTTTTGTCAATACCTCCGCACTAAAGGGGTACACAAAATACTATTTCAGCATTTCGTCGAACCTGGCTTCCACTTCCGGGTATTCATTTTCCGGTTTTACCGGGTCATTTTTTACGGCAATGGATTCAACGGATAAGTTCCCCAGGATACCGGACGAAGAATTACTGGATCTGGTTCAGCGACAGACCTTCAAGTATTTCTGGGATTTCGGGCACCCCAACTGTGGCCTGGCCAGGGAACGGAACACATCGGGGGATATTGTGACGATTGGGGGTTCGGGGTTTGGGGTGTTAGGTTTGATCGTTGGGATGGAAAGGCAGTACATCAGCCGGCAGCAAGGGATTGAAAGGCTCGGAAAGATTTTAAGGTTTCTAGAGACTTGCGATCGGTTTCACGGAGTGTGGCCCCATTGGCTAAATGGCGTAACCGGGAAAACCGTTCCGTTCAGCACGCAGGACAATGGGGGAGACCTTGTTGAAACCTCTTTCATGATGGAGGGACTCCTCACCATGCGGGAATACCTGGACGCGGGAAACAGTGCCGAGCAGCTGCTGATTTCGCGGATTACAAATCTTTGGGAAACCGTGGAATGGAGATGGTTTCAGAACGGGATGGACGTTCTCTTCTGGCACTGGTCGCCAAACTATTTCTTCAATATGAACCATCAGATCAGGGGTTACAATGAAACCCTGATCACCTATGTGCTGGCAGCTTCGTCGCCCACTCATTCAATCCCTGCTTCAGCCTACCACAATGGGTATGCTGCAAACGGCGGCATCCGAAACGGCCGTTATTTCTATGGTATCCGCCTGCCCCTGGGCTGGGATTATGGCGGCCCCCTGTTCTTTACCCACTATTCTCACCTGGGCCTCGACCCGCGCCAGCTGGAGGACCGGTACGCCAACTATTGGGAACAGAATGTCAACCAGTCGATGATCAACTGGAAATACTGCATTGCCAATCCGAAAAAGTTTGTGGGGTACAGCGAGGATTGCTGGGGTCTGACCGCCAGTGACAATCCCACGGGCTATAGTGCACACTCCCCGACAAACGATCTCGGGGTAATAACACCCACGGCAGCAGCATCTGCCTTGCCCTATGTGCCGGAGCAATCGCTGCAGGCGATCCGTCACTTCTATTATAAATTGGGAGATAAGCTCTGGGGCCCCTATGGATTTTACGATGCTTTCGCCGTTTCTTCAGGCTGGTGGGGAGATTCCTACCTGGCTATCGATCAGGGACCGATTCTCGTAATGATTGAAAATTACCGGTCGGGATTACTCTGGAACCTGTTTATGAAATCCCCCGAAGTTCAGGCAGGACTAACCAAGCTGGACTTTACCTATTAACATTGAGTACTTTAACCCTAATTGGAAATGAAAGATCTCTTTAAACCCGGTTCCTTTCTCCTCCTCCTGTCTATTACATTTTTATGGGGGTGCGCTCAATCGGAGGATCTGGTCTACAAATCACAGGGCAAGATTAATTACCCTTTAACTGCGGACGAATCAGCCATGCTTGATTCAATCCAGAAACAGACTTTTCAATTCTTTTTGCTTGAGCATCATCCCGACTTTGGCATCGTCAAGGACCGGACTGCAGCATGGGCGCCTGCCAGTATCGCATCCACGGGATTCGCTATTCCCTCATTCGCCATTGGAGTGGAGCATAACTGGATTTCAAGGGAAGCCGCTGCGGGGATCACACTGAAAATGCTGAAGTTCTTTGCAAATTCAACGCAAAGCCAGGATCCAAAAGTGACGGGGTACAAAGGGTTTTATTATCATTTTCTGGAGATGAAAGAGGGAACCCGGGAGTGGAACTGCGAACTCTCGTCTATCGATACAGGCCTGCTGATGATGGGAATCCTGTTTGCCCGGAATTTCTACGATCAGAAGACTGAAGAAGAAGCTGAGATCCGGAAGCTTGCTTCTTTCCTGCTGGGAAGGATGGACTGGAAATTCATGACTATGCCCGATACCGGAAAGCATGCCAAAACCCTTTCCATGGGATGGACACCCGAGAATGGCCAGCACACCTTCGGCTGGGCCGGCTATAATGAAGGATTATTCCTTTACGTTCTTGCAGCCGGTACAGGTATGAAAAATGCAGAGCAGAGTTATCAGGCCTGGCTGTCAACCTATAAATGGTATACTCCCTATGAAGGCCTTTCCCATGTGGCTTTCCCGCCCCTGTTCGGGCACCAGTTCTCGCAGGCATTTATTGATTATCGGGGCCTTGCCGACGGTTACATGAAAGAAAAGGGCATTGATTACTTCGAGAACTCCCGTCGGGCAACCTATGTTCAGCAGCGTTACGCGATAGATAATCCACACGGCTGGACCGGCTATGATTCGCTCTGCTGGGGAGTTACAGCCAGCGACGGACCGACCGATAAGTTTAATTTCGGCGATAGGAAATTTCTGGGATACGCCGGCAGGGGAACCAGCGGACCCGACTACAACTATTTTGACGACGGAACGATTGCACCCTACGGGCCGCTCTCCTCACTGCCTTTTGCTCCTGAAATCGTACTTCCTACAATCAGGTCCATCAATGAAAGGTACGGTCATAAACTGTGGGGAAAGTATGGCTATTTTGATTCATTCAACCCCACAGCCAACTGGGTAAATGACGATTTTATCGGAATTGACCAGGGACCCATGCTGATTATGATCGAAAATTTCAGGACCGGACTGGTTTGGAATTACGTCATGAAAGATCCGGTTATCCAGAAAGGATTGAGCCGGCTCGGATACGCATATATTAAGTGAGATCCCCATCATGAAAGCAGTTTTTTGGAGAGGAATCCTACTGATCCATCTGCTCGTGCAGGTTACGACCGCTGGCTACTCACAGGTTAAAACACTTGATGAATTTGACAGCAAATCCGGTTGGAGTTTTATCCAGTCCGATGGTGTCGGTCTCAGGCTCTCTAATGAACCTGGATTGACCGGCAATGCAATACGGTTTGATTATGAATTCACTAAGGGAACCGGGTATGGAGGCATCCAGAAACTCTTCCCGATCGATTTGCCTGATAACTATGAGCTTACCTTTTATGTAAAGGCAGAATCCCCGGCTAACAATTTTGAGATCAAGTTTATTGACAGTACAGGAAACAATGTGTGGTGGGTGAACAACCGCAATTATGACTTCCCAAAGGAGTGGAAAAAAGTCAGGATCAAGAAAAGACATATCAATTTTGCCTGGGGACCCACATCGGACCAGAACCTGAAGCGCATTGACCGCATTGAGTTTACCGTTGCCTCGTTTGTCGGGGGCAAGGGAACACTATGGCTCGACGACCTGAAATTTGAGCCCCTCAAACCCGAGGTCGATTCCTACCCTGATCCTGCCATCACAGAAACTTCGCCGGGAATAATTGACATTGATTTCAAGACCCGCAGGGAATTCGGCGGACTTGAGATTAACTGGCTGAAAGGTCAATCTGCCAGGAGCTTTATCGTTCAGCTTTCGGATGATGGCAAGCAGTGGGAAAACGCTTACTCTGTACCCCTGAACCGGTCAGATGTCAGTTTTATCTGGTTGCCTGAAAGCGAATCCAAGTATCTGAAAATAAATTTCTTAACTCACAATTCCGATAAAGGATCCGAAATCCGGGAGATTAACTTCATCGACATCAAGAGTTCGCTGACACGTAATGATTTCCTCCTGTATTCGGCTCAGAATTCTCCAGTTGGGAATTATCCGCGGTACTTTCTGAAGCAAGCCTCCTACTGGACCCTTACCGGCGTAAACAATGACGTTAAGGAAGCCCTGATCAATGAGGACGGAATGGTGGAGGTGGACAAAGGCCTTTTTTCCATCGAACCAATGATCAAAGCCGGTGATTCCCTTTACACCTGGAGTAATGTGAAATCCACCCAATCTTTGGGGAATCCGGACAACCGGGTTGGATTTGATTTTGTTCCGACTGTGACCTGGACATGCAATGAAATTGAATTCTCAACCGGCGTATCTGCCAGCGGGGAAGCGAACAAAAGTTCCAGGCTCAATATCAGGTATGAATTTAAAAACCTGACCGCCAAGCCGAAGGATTTTGAATTTTTTCTTCTGATCAGACCCTATCAGGTAAACCCCTATTACCAGTTTCTCAACCATCCCGGAGGGGTAGGCAGAATCCATTCAATATCGGAAGACCAGGGGAAAATAGCAGTTGATGATAAAGTCGTGATTTCGCAGAGAAAATTTGATGCCTTCGGGGCATCGGCATTTGATGAGGGCAACCTTGCGGACCTTTTGAGAGCCGGCCGTTTTCCTGAGGGTAAGTCAATCATTGATCCTCACGGAATGGGAAACGGCGTGGTTAAATATACCCTTCATCTTGCCCCGGGTGAGACGACAGGGTTTTATGTTGTTGTACCCTTTTATGGCCAAAAATACCCGGATGAAAAGCAGGGCACAGCCGGGTTGTCTGACGGGCCCGATAAGACGGCCGACTTCTGGAGGGCAAAGGTGGATCATATCGGGTTTAACCTGCCGCATTCAGCTGACAGGATTGTAAATACTTACCGGTCGAATCTTGCTTACATATTGGTAAACAGGGATAAAGCCGGGATTCAGCCCGGTTCCCGCTCATACGAGCGAAGCTGGATACGCGACGGGGCACTCACCTCATCAGCCCTGCTCAAATCGGGGATAGTTCCTGAGGTAAAGGATTTTATCGACTGGTACTGTGATCATCAATTTGACAATGGCAAGGTGCCTTGCGTGGTCGATTTCAGGGGACCCGATCCGGTCCCGGAAAATGACAGTCACGGAGAGTTGATATACCTGATACGGGAATATTTCAATTTCACGAAAGACACTGCTTTCCTCAAATCCAGGAATGAAAACGTCCTGAAAGCAGTTGATTATATCGAATTCCTGATTGCCCAGCGCTCAACGGATGCCTACAAATTCGGAAATGACAGCGTACGTGCCCAATACGGGCTGGTTCCGGAATCCATCAGTCATGAAGGCTATTCGGCCAAACCCATGCACTCATACTGGGATAACTTTTTCACCATGAAGGGGCTGAAAGATGCGGCGGAAATCCAGCGGATACTGGGTAACAAGGATTCCTATGCACGGATTGAAAAGATCCGCGATACTTTCCGGAATAATCTTTATGCATCCCTGAAGCTTGCGATGAATAACCATAAGATCAATTACCTGCCGGGTTGTGCTGAGCTGGGTGATTTTGATGCA
>CAYQFT010000079.1:6880-15817 GCA_964416825.1 uncultured Porphyromonadaceae bacterium | reverse complement strand
ATCCAACCTGGTAAAGGATTTCCAGGATAGTCTTGGATGAGTGGGCCGGATCACTGATCAACTGCCGGGCTTCATCAATCCGGTATTGGTTTATAAAGTCGGAGAAGTTCTTTCTAAAGGTGGAATTGATCACTTGCGAGAGCTGACGGGGCTGCACCTTCAGCATCAAGGAAAGCTCCTTCAGGGTAAGATCAGGATTTAAAAAAGGTTTAGACCCTGCCATCAGCGCTTTTAATCTTTCTGATATTTCACTGTTTTCTGCTTCGGAAAGACCGTTGGCAGCATACCGGGGCGCATCTTTGAGCCCTGAAAAAACTTCAGAGTGCTTCATTCCCCGATAAACAAGAAGGGTGGCAAACACGAAATTGATAAAAACGGACACTATAGCCAGCAACCTGAATCCCCGGGCTCCGATCCAGCCCACTTCCCCAAGAAAGAAGCTGGCCACATCAGACAACCACATCAGGGTAAAAGCTGAAACCAGCAACAGGAGCCAGTTAAGGTCAACCTTACCAGAAGAGGGCGAATGTTCCTGGTATGTTTTTCGGTAGCTGAGAACCTGTGAGAAAGTAAGGAAAACATAGGTGGCCACCTGGCAGAGAAGGAATATCTGGGAAAGCCTGTATTCATAAAGGTTCCATGACTCAGCTAAAGACGATTCCGGGTCGCGGAAGATAAGCCATCCGGCCGTATAGAGGATTGCGGCCAGAAAGAGGAGGACATGGACGAAGTCGGTTCGGTCAAATGAGGTTTCATGCTGGCATAGGGTTCGGATATACAGATAAAGCAGGGGAGCCAGAAGAAAGTAGAAAGTCGGGATTTCCGGCAGGTCAAAGGGCAGCCACTGCTTCCCGGTAAAAACCGCAAGGAGCAGGGCATTGGAAAACAGGTAGGCCGACAGGAATCCCCGCGGAAGGCGACCGGGGCGGCCGGATTTCAGGACCACCAGGCCCAATAACAGGAGTTGAAAAGTGGTTATGACGGATATCAGGGTCAAAAGATTCATCAGCCGTGGATTATTCGTACAAATTTTACAAAATCTGATTCAGATTAGCTGCTTCTTGCTAATTTTAAAAGGATCAAAATCAAAATCTAAACCTATGTCAGAATTTCTAGCGGAAATTATCGGAACGGCAATTTTAGTCCTTTTCGGCGACGGCGTGGTCGCCGGAGTTGTCCTGCGGGGTACAAAATCAGAGAAGTCCGGATGGATCGTCATCACGGTGGGGTGGGGATTGGGTGTTACCCTCGGCATTTACGGAGTAGGGGCCATCAGCGGAGCCCATCTGAATCCGGCAGTAACCCTTGCCCTTGCCGCACAGGGGGCCTTCCCCTGGGGAGAGGTTCCCGGCTATATCCTGGCCCAATTGCTCGGTGGAATGATTGGCGGTACGATGGTCTGGCTGCATTACCTTCCTCACTGGAAACACACCGAAGACCCGGCGGCAAAACTTGCGGTTTTCTGCACCGACCCGGCCATACGGTCGCGCTGGGCAAACCTGCTGAGCGAAGTGATCGGAACTTTTGTGCTGATCCAGGGGCTCTTGTTTATCGGGGCAAATAATTTCACGGAAGGACTTAATCCATTGATTGTGGGGTTGTTAATAGTCGCTATCGGTGTTTCGCTGGGTGGAACTACCGGGTATGCTATTAACCCGGCCCGCGACCTGGGACCTCGTATAGCCCATTTCCTGCTTCCTGTTGCCGGCAAGGGAAGCTCCCACTGGGAATACAGCTGGATACCCGTGCTGGGCCCTATGATCGGCGGAATATCAGGCGCCCTGATGTATAATCTGATTGTACACGGAACCTATAACTGGGCAACTTTCCTCTTTACCGGCATTTTCCTGCTGATTGTCACTCTGGCAGTGGTGAACCAGCTTAAAACCGATAAAAAACAGGCAGCATGACAACACAAAAATATATTCTGGCTCTTGATCAGGGAACAACCAGCTCCAGAACGCTGCTTGTGGATTCAGGCGGTACTATTTGCGGAATGGCCCAGAAAGAGTTTAAACAGATCTACCCGGCTTCCGGCTGGGTGGAACATGATCCGGATGAGATCTGGTCAACCCAGTGGAAAACCATCCGGATGGTTCTTGAGGAGGCTGGGATTGACTTCAGCCAGATTGCAGCCATCGGGATCACCAACCAGCGGGAAACGACCGTCGTTTGGGATAAAAACTCCGGCAAGCCCGTCTGCAATGCCATCGTATGGCAGGACAAGCGCACCGCACCCCTATGTGAAAAGCTAAAGGCAAAAGGCCTCGAAGACTATGTCCGTGAGAATACCGGACTGGTTATCGACTCATATTTTTCAGCCACTAAGATCCGGTGGATTCTTGACGAGGTTGAGGGCGCCCGTAAAAAGGCTCAGAACGGCGAACTCCTTTTCGGAACCGTGGATTCCTGGCTGATCTGGAAACTCACGGGCGGCAAGGTCCACGCCACCGACTATACCAATGCCTCACGGACCATGCTGTTCAATATCTCTGAACTGAAATGGGATGCCTTCCTGCTTGAGCAGCTTGATATTCCCGCCTCGATGCTTCCGACAGCACACGCATCATCCGCCCTGTATGGCTATTATCTTGATGAGAATGACCGAATTCCGATTTGCGGAGTCGCCGGTGATCAGCAGGCGGCTCTGTTCGGACAGGCCTGTCTCGAAGAGGGGATGGCTAAGAACACCTATGGCACCGGTTGCTTTATGCTGATGAATACTGGTGAAAATAAGGTGCTCTCGCGCAACGGCCTGATTACTACCCTTGCATGTGGTACCGGAGAAACCATTCAGTATGCGCTGGAAGGAAGTGTCTTTGTAGCCGGAGCGGCCCTGCAATGGCTGCGCGACGGCTTAAAGATCCTAAAGACTGCCGGCGAATCCGAGAAACTCGCCGAAAGCATAAAAGGTTCCGATGATGTGATTATGGTTCCGGCATTTGTGGGTCTCGGCGCTCCTTACTGGGATATGTATGCCAGGGGAGCCATCTTCGGACTGACCCGCGACGTGACCGGGGCGCATCTCGCCAAGGCCGCGCTTGAGTCGCTGGCCTATCAGACCCGCGACGTGCTGGAGGCAATGCGGCAGGATTCCGGTATCCGGGTGAAGACCTTAAAGGTCGACGGCGGTGCCGTAGTTAATAATTACCTGATGCAGTTCCAGGCTGATATTCTGAATGTGCCGGTTGAACGGCCTGAGGTTGTGGAGACCACAGCCATGGGCGCTGCTTACCTGGCAGGAATATACCTCGGGTGGTGGGACTACCGTATTATCATGTCGGACCGCCGCGTAGAACGCCTGTTCCAGCCAGTTATGTCCTCCGAGAAACGCCAGGACCTGTACCATAAATGGCAGGATGCGGTGGAACGGACCAGGGGGTGGGCGAAGTAGCTCGCTGCGCTCGCAAAATGGCCTCCCTGCGGTCGGCTAATTGGCTCCCTTCGGTCGCTAAATGGCTCCCTTCGGTCGCTAATTGGCAATTTGGGATAATTAGGGCGAAGCCCCAATTAGCGGAGCGTAGCGGAGCCATTTAGCCGACCGCAGGGAGGCCATTTAGCGAGCGCAGCGAGCCAATTAGCGAGCGCAGCGAGTCATTTAGCGAGGCGTAAGCCGAGCCAATTAGCGAGCGCAGCGAGTCAATTATTAATTTCAAGAACCATGAACAAACGCACGGATCAAATTAGTCGCCTGAGGGCTGAGCAATGGGATCTCCTGATCATCGGAGGGGGAATAACCGGTGCGGGGATCGCACTGGATGCTGCAACCCGCGGGCTTAAGGTTGCCCTGATAGAGAAAAACGATTTTGCCTCGGGAACGAGCAGCCGGTCGACCAAGCTGGTCCACGGCGGCCTCCGGTATTTGAAACAGCTGGAGTTTGCTTTGGTGAGCGAGGTGGGCCGCGAACGGGCGATCGTCCATAAAAACGCAGCGCACCTGGTTATCCCCGAGAAAATGCTGATGCCCCTGATCAAAGGCGGTACCTATGGCCGCCTTGCTTCATCGGTCGGGCTGGAAGTCTATGATATCCTGGCCAACGTGCGGAAGGAGGACCGCCGGCACATGCTGGACAAGGAGGAGGCCCTGGAGATTGAACCCATGCTGAATGCCTCCGTTTTACTTGGTGCCGGATTCTATTCAGAATACCGCACCGACGATGCAAGGCTTACCATCGAGCTGATAAAAGGGGCCGTACGCAAGGGAGCCGTCTGCGTTAACTATTGTGAACTGAAGGAACTGATCCTCCGAAACCGCAGGATTACCGGGACCTCCGCCATCGATCATATTTCCGGACAATCGTTTGACATCCGCGCTCACTTCGTGGTCAACGCCTGCGGGCCTTGGGTCGACCATATCCGCAAGCTTAACGGATCCATCGGGAAGAAACGGCTCCACCTCACCAAAGGGGTTCATATCGTGGTAAATCATGATAAACTGCCTGTGAAACATTCGATCTATTTCGATGTGCCCGACGGCCGGATGATTTTTGCCATCCCCCGCGGACGCACTACCTATATCGGAACAACAGACACCGATTACAAAGGCGACCTCGACCGGATCCTTACCTCACGTGCGGATGCGGAATACCTGATTCAGGCGGTGAACAGCACATTTCCGGCGGTAAACCTTACAATCGGGGATATCGAATCAAGCTGGGCGGGCGTCCGGCCGCTGATTCATCAGGAGGGAAAATCAGCCTCCGAAATCAGCCGGAAAGATGAAATTTTTATTGCACCCGATGGACTGATCTCCATCGCCGGAGGCAAGCTGACCGGCTACCGAAAGATGGCGCAGAAAACAGTGGATGAGGTGGTTAAGCGATACCTTGAGGCAAATGGGTATGAGTTTGGCCCCTGCATTACCCGTCATATTCCGGTCACGGAGGATCCGCTCTGGAGCGTGGAGGATGTTGAATACTATAAGGGTACCGTCCTGCAAAAAATCAGCGTCCTGGGGTTGTCAGCCTACCATGCCGCCTACCTGGTGGCCAATTACGGGAAACAGACGGATCAGATTATTAGTTTCATGTCGGATTTTCCGGCCAAAAACATTGAGGAATCCCTGATCCGCGCAGAATTGAAGTTCTGCGTGCTTAATGAATTGGTTAGTTCAACGGTTGATTTCTTCGATCGCAGAACCGGCAGGCTGATCTTCGATACAGGCAGTGTCCGTCAGTTTGGTGACATCATTCTTGATGACCTGGCAGGATACCTGAAATGGAACAAGGAACAGAAAAATCAGGATAAGGCTTTGCTGGATCAGCGAATCGGTGACGTGCTCTCTTTTTTGGAGGAAGAGTCAGCTTAACATCACCTGACCGCCGGTTACCGGAATGGCCTGACCGGTTTCATATTCCTGATCTATAACGTAATAGATCGCCTTCATTACGTCGGCAACCATACACCCGCGGCGTGCCGGGACCTGTGCCTCATAGTACTTCTTCACATCCTCAACGGTTTTAGCATTGGGAACTTTGCCTGATCGAAGGTACTGGACAAAAAGGCCCCGTTCAGGGTCCGACCATAGCGGCCCGTCGAAAAAATTGCCGGGACATACTGCATTGACCTTAATGTTATAATCAATCAATTCAAGGGCAAAGGATTGCGTTAATCCCACGCCGCCGAATTTGCCGCCCGCATAGGTGAAATTTTTCTTACTGCCCCGTAAGCCTGATTTTGAGTTCACCTGAATGATATCGGTGAAATAGCCCGGCTTGTAATCCGACTGCACCCGTAGTACGGCCGAGGCATATTTGGCGCACAGGAAGTAGCCGGTATAATTGACCCTGGTCATGAGTTCAAAGGTTTCCGGCGTCATTTCGTCCAGACTTCCGGCATGGAGGATGCCGGCATTGCTGATGATCACATCCAGCCCCCCGAATCCGGCAACAGTTGCCCGGATCATCTGCTGAACCGATGCTGCATCTGAAACATCGGTGCGAACAAAAAGCGCGCGGTTGCTGCGACCGGCACTGTTTAACTTTTCAGCCAGAGCGGCTCCCTTTGTTTCGTTCAGATCGGCGATTACCAGATTGGCTCCTTGTTCAAACAGATCCTCAGCGATGCCTTCACCGAAACCCTGCGCGGCACCGGTCACGATGATGATCTTATTCATAACCTTGCCGGAAGCGGCGCCCCTCGACATGTTATGCCGGTAATTCTCAGATTCCCAGTTTTCTATGAACGAGATCTGTTCTTCAGTCAGGAAATGCGGCCCACCGAATGCCTGGCTGAGATAGCTGATCTTCATCAGGTCCTCAAAAACATCCAGGAGGATGTCAACCATCTTGATGCTCTCATCTGCAGCGATCAGACCGATCCCCCTGATCAGGAGGATCTTCGGATCTGACCCATGGGCGGATTGATAACGGGTCAGTTTGTCACGGAATTCTGCAATAATTTCACCCGGGCTGCCGGCAGATTCCACATAGAGCGGCCGCGCCTTGCAATAGACAATGTTATCCGGCGTGAAGGGCAGGGATACCATCCCGGCATGAACCGCATCCTCTGTGAAAAAGCGGATCAGTGCGTTCTGCCTGACCTTCAGTATCTTGATAGCGGATCCGGATAAAAGCATCCGGAGAGCCGGCAGAACTTCAGTGACCTTTGCATCCGGATCTTCCGGTTCATGGCTGAAATGGAACGGATTTATGCCGTTCACGGTATCGAGGCATTGGGTGTACAGAACCTGCACCTCTTCAATGGTATCAGCACTGATGAAAACTCCGTGATTCTGAACCAGAATGATTTGAGGATCTTTCAGGAATTTCTTCCGGAATTCATCGATCTCTGCTTCGAGCTTACGGTATAATACATACCCGGGATCCGTATATTCCACATACAGAATGTCTTCCGGGAACTCCTTGGCAATGGTGGTCCGGCAATCCTGACTGCAGAGAATGGCGTTTAGCCGGGTAGAATGCGTATGAATGACATACCGGTAGCTGATCAGGTTATGAAGCGGAGTCTCAACCGAAGGCCGCAGATTTCGTTCATTGTCCACGCAGCTGTTCATCATGCCGGCGATAATCATCTGGTCGCGCTGGAATGCATTGTTCGGAAAAGATCCTGATAGGACCCCGTTCAGGGTCAGGCGGTCAATTTTGATCAGTTCCCGCTCGGTCAGCGTCCCCAGGCGGGTGCCGCTGGCCTTGACGTACAAGTAGTTATCGTCTTTCCAGGAAGTGTTGCCGCCACCGCCAATAACGAACTCATTGTTATTGCCGTAGTGGTGAGAAATCTCAAGAAGATCGGAAATTGACTTTTCCATGTGGGTCAGGTGTTATGAAAATATTGAACAACGGCATTGCCCAGTTTGAGGAGGCTCTGCCTCTGTGCGGTATCGAGCTCATTCCAGCGGCTCACCGGGCTTATTCCGGTTTTCGCCCTGAGGTATTGATGCGCCGCGATCAGGAGTGCCCCGTCGGAACTGATCTTTTTCAGCGTTTCGGAAAGAGGCGCCTGGTGCCGGCAGGAGACGGTCAGCGGAACCATTTCTGGCGTATTATGTTCAGTACCAAAGAGTATGATGAAACCCCTGCTGTTGAAGAACTTTACAAAGTCTTCCAGAATAGCGGCATCATTCCGGCCCGGAATCAGTTCGATGCAAAAAATATTTCTTGATTGTAATTCCGATAAGAATGCCTCCTTGTTGCCCTCGTAATCCGTGAAGTTGCCTTTCGCGTCATCCAGCAGAACCGGGTAGCAGGGGATTCCCCCGGCATGGGTAATGATCTCGATAACCATATCCACGCTCAGGAACGCCTGTTCATCTTCTTCCACAAAAGCACTTCCTCCGGCCTTCAAAAGGTTGTTGCGGATTTCGTTTTCCACGCTGGCATCACTGGCGGGATTGGCTTTCGATTCCTTTCCGCCATAAAGCTCCCTGAGGAAATCTATCCTTCCGGCAGGATCCGGATATCGTTCATAGATGGCAATCCGCAGGGCTTTGGCGATATGCCGTTCCCTCACCAGCTCACGGGCGTATCGGGCCCGGATCTCTTCAAAATCAAGCCGGATATCGGATTGAATGTCAGAAAGAACGGAATTGGTTTTAGCAACCATGCTCTCCACCTGACGCATGCTTTCTGCCATAACCGTGTTAACCAGCCCGGCATGCCGCGCATCCAGGGAATCAGGAAAATCGAGGCCCTTGCCGCTGAAATAGGTCCGTCCGGGATTATTGGGATCATTGACCCTGATGCCCCGTTTTTGCAGTTCACGGTCAAGAGCAATATATTCGATGTTAAACAATGGGAAAACCCGGTTCTTCACCGACTGGTCATGGAATTCCTGATATCCGAGTGTGGTATAAAAATCGTTGATACCCAGTATCTTAATCCCTTCCCCCACGGCCATCTCAAAAATCGGGTCAATCCCCGTAAACGCGCTGAACGAGAACGGTGTATGTATATGTCCGTTTACCGCCCAGCTGGAAGGCTCTTCAGGCAGAGCCCTTTTCAGCAGCTCGTCGGGTTCGGGAAACCGGGTCAGGAAGTTTGTCATGGTTATACGCCTTGTTTATTCCTTCTGATCTGTTCGTTTTCTGTGACATTGCTGGTAACGGTGTGCCCTTTGAGCGGCACTATCCGCTCGTGGATGGCATCCAGGATCCAGTCGGGCTGAGGGAAGAAATAGTTTTCGAGCTCATAGGCAGGTACAATCCAGTTACGCGAACCCACCACAACGGGCGGGGCATCCAGGTCATCGAACGCCAGTTCGGTGATCGTCTGGGCCATCTCCTTGAGGAAGGATCCCCGGGTGGAGGCATCACTGGTCAACAGTATTTTTCCTGTTTTCTTAACCGATTTCAGCACAGGTTCATAATTGAATGGCGACAGGCTCCGGGCATCGATGATTTCTGCGGAAAGATCGTATTTTTCTTTCAGGATATCTGCGGCCTTCACGGCGGTATACAGGGTGGACCCGACGGTCAGT
>CAYQFT010000079.1:3783-6870 GCA_964416825.1 uncultured Porphyromonadaceae bacterium | reverse complement strand
CGCTTCCTTCGCGCTTGATGTCCGGTTCACCGATCGGAATTTCGTAGTATCCTTCGGGAACTCCGCCTTCATGGAACATTTCACCGATATCATAGATTCGCTGGCTCTCAAAGAATATAACCGGATCGGTGCCCTGCAGGGCAGCATTCATGAGGCCTTTGGCATCGTATGGAGTAGCCGGGAACACAACCTTTAATCCCGGTATATGCGCTACCAGGGCCGACCAGTCCTGTGAGTGCTGGGCGCCGTATTTGGATCCCACGGAAACACGGATCACCACCGGCATCTTGATCACGTTGCCGCTCATCGACTGCCACTTGGGCAGCTGGTTGAAAACCTCATCGCCGCAGCGGCCGAGAAAATCGCAATACATGATCTCAGCAAGCACCCGCCCGCCGCACATTCCGTATCCCACTGCGGTTCCCACAATGGCACCCTCAGATATCGGGCTATTGAACAGACGATTATAGGGAAGAGCTTCAGTAAGCCCTTTATATACGGCAAAAGCGCCGCCCCAGTCGCGGTTTTCCTCACCATAGGCCACGAGCGATGAATCCTTGTAGAACCGGTCGATGATGGCTTCGAAGATGCCATCACGCAACTGGTACTGCTTGATTTTTGAAACCGGCTTGCCCTCCTTGTCAAGATAGAACCGTTCCCGGCCGCGAATCTGCTTAACCCGTGGATTCTCTTCCATCGGCAGCAATACCTCGCAGGGACCCTCTTCCATCTTGTCAACCGAATGGTTGGAGAACATCATGTCGCTGATGGTTTCGGGCCTGGCGACCAGGTTCAGAAGGGGCGAAACGGTGTCGTCAATGGTCAGGGTAAGGATACTCTTGATCTCCTCAATCGTGGAAGCGGTAATCCCGTCGAGTTGCTCCCGTGTGGCTACTCGCGCCTCAACAAGCTGATTGCCAAACGCCTTGATTGAGTCTTCCCGTTCCCAGGCTTCAATCTCTTCTTTCGACCGGTAGGACGATGCATCGGAAGGGGAGTGACCGCTGATGCGGTAGGTGAGGGTGTCAAGAAGAACCGGGCCCTTGCGGTCTTCCAGCAACTGTTTCTTTCTTTTAAAAGCGTCAATCACGGCCATCGGATTGTAGCCGTCGACCCGCTCGGCGTGCATCATTTCGGGATTCACTCCGGCTCCGATGCGGGCCAGAATGTCGTAACCCATGGTTTCCCCGCAGGTCTGACCGCCCATTCCGTACTGGTTGTTCATGATATTGAACAGGATGGGCAACCCTCCTTTATATTCACCCTGCCACAAAGTTTTGAACTGATCCATCGAGGCAAAGCTGATCCCTTCCCACACCGGGCCGCATCCCATGGAGGCATCGCCGATGTTGCAAACCACGATTCCCGGCTTCCGGTTAACCCGCTTGTACAGTGCAGCTCCTACGGAAATGTCGCCGGAGCCACCGACTATGGCATTATTCGGATAGACTCCGAATGGCGTGAAGAATGCGTGCATCGATCCGCCCAGTCCCTTGTTGAATCCGTTCTCCCGGGCGAAAATCTCCGCAAGAGTTCCATATAGTAAGAACTTAACGCCCAGGTCTTTTATGTTACCCTGATGCCCCTTTTCAACCACCTTCAGGGTGCTTCCGCCGAAGAAATTCTTCATGATGCCCATCAGGTTGGGGTCATCGAGCTGGTGTACAGCCGACAGTCCCTTGGCCAGGATTTCACCATGGCTGCGGTGCGATCCGAAAATATAGTCCTCAATCGTGAGGTTATAAGCCATCCCAACCGCCGAGGCCTCCTGCCCGATCGAAAGGTGGGCCGGACCGGGATGGTTGTATTTAATGCCGAAATATTCATTGGTGGTCTTGATCTTATTCAGCATCACCTCAAATTCCCGGATGATGGTCATGTCACGGTATATCCTGATAAAATCGGCGGTGGAAAAAAATTTCTTTTCCTGCTCAATCGTTCTTTTATATTGATTAACCGGAATATCTCCAAATGAAATCTTACCGGCTTTTCTAACGGCCAATGGGTTGATGTTTAAAATCTTAGGCATGATATACTTGTTACTGGTTACTAGTTACTGGTTGCTGGTTACTAATCACTAATCACTAATCACTAATCACTATTCACTATTCACTATTCACTATTCTCGCTTCACGCATCACGGAAACTAAACGCCCCCTCCTTAAGTATCTCCGAAACCGTCGGATGCGGAAAAACAATCTGCTCCACGTCGCTGATCCGCATCTCCATCTCAATCATGATGGCGGCGCCGTAAATCATTTCGGATGCCGGATTTCCGATCATGTGGACGCCCAGCACTTCATTGTATTTTTCCCCGATGAGTATCTTGACGAGTCCGTTCTTCCCTTCATTCTCGGCTACAAAGCGGCCGGCATAGGCCATGGGCAGGGTCCGCACCTTGTAGCGGATATTCTGCTTGCGGGCTTCTTCTTCGGTGAGTCCTACGCAGGCAATCTCGGGATTGGTATACACAATGGCCGGGATCGCATGATAGCGCATCCGGTCGGGAATACCGCAGATCGTGTTCACGGCAACCTCCCCTTCGCGACTCGCGGTATGCGCCAGCAGCGAAAATCCGGTGATATCGCCGGCCGCATAAACATTGGGAATATTCGTCCGGCAGTGTTCGTCGGTTTTTACACCGCCGCGGTGCAATTCAACCCCCAGGGATTCGAGGTTGTATCCTTCCACAACCGGTTTCCGTCCGACGCTCACCAGGATGTGCTCACTGGTAACGCTTTCGGCAGCGCCGTTGCGCTCGAAAATCACTTCGTTGCCCCGGATCTCCACAACCCTCGAACTGAGGCAGAAAACCACTCCCTTTTTGATGAATTCCTGTCTCAGCAAGGCACTCATCTCCCGGTCCGTGGGTCCGAGTATCTCGTCGAGCATCTCGATAACCGTAACCTTGGTGCCCATGCTGCTGAAAAAACCGGCAAACTCCATCCCGATGACCCCTCCGCCGATGATGGTGAGCGATTCGGGTATCGTTTTGATTTCCAGTATCTCCCGGTTGGTCATGATCTTTTCCCGGTCCAATCCCGGGATCGGGGGAATCAGGGCCTCCGAACCGGTTGCGAGCAGCAG
>CAYQFT010000079.1:0-3762 GCA_964416825.1 uncultured Porphyromonadaceae bacterium | reverse complement strand
TTTTATCCTGATGTGGTCTGTGGCTCTTCCGTCAATTGCGGCATGGGCGAAAACCACCTCCACATTTCCTTTTTTCAGGGCGGCACCAATTCCGGCGACGAGTTTGGCAACGACTTTATTCTTTCGTTGCATGATCTTGCCGAAATCAAAAGTCACCTCCTGACAATTCACACCATATTTCGCGCCATCCCGTGCCTGATCATACATCTTGGCCGAGTACAGCAGCGTTTTGGTCGGGATGCATCCCTCGTTCAGACATACCCCGCCCAGTTTTTTCTTGTCGAACAGGACCACGGATAATCCTTTCTGCGCGGCGCGTTCGGCAGCAACATAGCCCGCCGGCCCGCCTCCTATGATTCCTAAGTCATGCATGGATATCAGGTTATATTTTAAAAAGTAAGCTCAAGGTTTTCTATTTCCAGCCTGATCTCCCTGAGCAGCGCAGAGGCCGGAGCCCCGTCGAGCGCGCGGTGATCATACGTAAGGGAGAGCCCGATGTAGGGTACAAAGCCGAAAACGCCGCCGCCCAGGTCGGCCGGACGGCTGATGATGGTATTGACTCCCAGGATGGCAACCTGCGGAAGATTGATTACCGGGGTGAACAGTTCCACTCCGTACGAGCCCAGGTTGGATACGGAAAACGTTGCGGATTCGCTGGTGAGAAGTTCAGGATCAATATTTCCCTTCTTGCAGCTGCCAGCCACATTTTTTAACTGCCGGGCCAGTGCCGTGATGGTCATGTCGTCCGCATTTTTTACGGTAGGGACCATCAGTCCGCGCTCGGTATCAACCGCGATGCCCAGGTGTACCTTGCTGAAAACCCGCATGGAGTCGCCCAGGAAATGAGCGTTGCCCATCGGATGTTTTTTCAGCGCCCGAACCACGGCATAGCAAACCATGTCATTGAGGGTGATGTTCTCACCCTTTCCATTCTCGTAGGCTTCTTTGGCTTTTTTTCTGTACTCCAGCATTCGCCTGGCATCCGCGCTGGTATGATGGGTGAGCTGGGCTGAGTTTTGCAGGGATTCATGCATCCGGGCTGCGATGATCTTGCGCATGTTGGAAAGCTTGCGGATCTCGAAATCGTCGCCGGTAACCCGGGAGCCGGTAAGTACATCCCGACCGGTCACCCGGCCTCCGATGCCGGTACCCCCGACGGGGAAGACTTTTCCTGATTCCCGCGCTACCTCCTGTGCCAGAGGAGTGGCCCGGGAGCCCGAACGGGCCGCGCGGTCAATATCGGCTTCCATGATTCTGCCCGCCGGACCGGATCCTTCTATTCCGGCGAAGCTGATGCCCAGAAACTGAGCCCGTGCACGGGCGCGCGGAGAAATCCTGATCTTGTCGCCGGCAGCCTGAATGCGGCTTTCCTGCACCGGCAGACTCACCGGGCTGGCTTCTTCTGTGACCGTGGTTTCCAGGATAGTTTTTTCTGATTTCTTGTCGCCGGCCAGGTCGGAAAACTGATCCAGCGCCTCACCGGGCTGTCCGATGATGGCTACCAGCTGCAGCACGGGGACTTCATCCCCCTCTTCGTACAACCGCTTCAGCAGGATCCCTTCGGATTCGGCTTCATATTCAAAGGCTGCCTTATCCGTCTCATAACTAAACAGGACCTCGCCCTTCTTAACCGGTTCTCCCGTCTTCTTGTTCCAGCTGCTGATAATGCAGCTCTCGACGGACTGGCCCTGACGGGGCATTATTACTGGATTTGCCATTGGATCTGATATTGGACTTTTAGATAACTTATGATTACATGTTTAAGTAATCGGAATAAATGTTTTTCAAAAATACTTATTCTGATTGAAAAATTCAGTAATTTTGAGATAAATATTTTATACTTGTATAGACATGTTGTCTTCTTGTATTTACATCAAACATCCTTCAGATGGTACAGCCTGAGACCCGGATTCCCCAGTACCGTAAAATCTACGAGCTGCTTCGGAAGCACATCCTCGACGGCGTTTACCGGGAGGGCGACCTCCTGCCGTCGGAGAACGAGTTATGCCGCCAGCACCAGATAACCCGACCCACCGTGCGCCAGGCCCTTTCCAAGCTGGCCAACGACGGACTCATCCACCAGAAGCAGGGGAAGGGAAGCATCGTGCACCAGGTTCCGAACGACATCGGGATCCTGTCGGTCTCGGGAACCACATCGGCCATCGGAAGCAAGATTCTTAAAACGCATATTCTGAGGGGCCCGGAGGTTATACCCTGGCCCGAAAAATTCATCTTCGACCTCTCAACCGTTGAGCAGGAATCGGGCTGCCTGTACCTGGAGCGCATCCGCCTGGTGAATGAGATGCCGCTATTCTATGATATCAGCTATATCGCAAACATCAACCTTCCACGCTTCTGCTCACGTACGTTTGAGAATAAGTCGCTGTTCGAGATCCTGAGGAAAAGTTACTCCATCGATATTAAGGGCGGCATGCAGCGCCTCAAGGCTATTTCCGCGGAAGGGCCCATTGTTGATCTCCTGAAGGTGCGGAAAGGAAAGCCGGTTCTTTACCTCGAAAGAAAGCTCGAGACCAACCGGCCCAACTTTTTTATCTATTCATCGTTATATTGCAACACCGAAACCCACGCACTTTCGGGTGCATTCTAACAAAAACGCTGCATGAGAACCAAAGCTGTAAGGATTTACGGAAAAAACGACCTGCGACTCGAAGAGTTTGAACTACCCGCGATGAAGGAGGATGAGATCCTGGCCCATGTGATCTCCGACAGCATCTGTATGTCATCCTATAAAGCCGCCCAGCTGGGACCGGATCATAAAAGAATTCCGGATGATATCGCACTGAATCCAACCATGATCGGCCATGAGTTTTGTGGTGAAATTGTTGCGGTGGGTGCAAAATGGCAGCATGCCTTCAAGCCGGGCAGTAAATTTTCGATACAGCCGGCCATGAATTACAAGGGAAGCCTGGATGCCCCGGGTTACTCCTACCGTTATATCGGCGGTGACGCCACCTATGTGATCATCCCCAATGAGGTGATGGAAATGAACTGCCTCCTTGAATACCGTGGCGACGGATACTTCATGGCCTCCCTTTCGGAGCCGATGTCGTGCATCGTCGGGGCCTTCAATGCCAGCTACCACACGATTACCGGTTCCTACGTGCACCACATGGGTGTGGTAAAGGGCGGAAACATGGCCATTCTCGGAGGCGCAGGTGCAATGGGTCTTGGCGCAATCGATTTTGCCCTGCACTGCAACCGCCGTCCCGGTTTGCTCGTGATCACGGATACCGATAACGAACGCCTGAAACGGGCAGAATCGGTCTATCCGCATGCGGAAGCGGCACGCTGCGGCGTTACTGTCCATTATGTGAACACACTGGAAGTGCCAGATCCGGATCAGTACCTCCTTTCCCTCACCGGTGGCAAGGGATTTGACGATGTTTTTGTTTTTGCCCCGATACGGCAGGTAACCGAACAGGCCGACCGGATCCTGGGCCGCGACGGATGCCTGAACTTCTTTGCAGGACCCACGAACCCTGATTTCAAGGCTGAATTCAACTTCTATAATGTCCATTACGCCTCAACCCATGTAGTGGGTACCAGCGGCGGGAACACCCAGGACATGATCGAATCCCTCGACCTGATGTCGCGCGGAGTGATCAACCCGGCCGTAATGATTACCCACATCGGCGGACTGGATGCCGTTATCCCCACCACGCTGAACCTTCCTAAAATCCCCGGCGGCAAGAAGCTCATTTATACCAATATCAACCTGGAACTCACGGCCATAACGGATTT
>CAYQFT010000078.1:2674-16001 GCA_964416825.1 uncultured Porphyromonadaceae bacterium | reverse complement strand
TCCCCCCAGGTTTAATATCTCCCCCTCCGCCATTCACCGGTAAATTTTCCCCTTTCTACCGACTCCCGGTTTTCCCTTTAAGAGTTGCACCGCATCTTTGTCCCGTTATTCAACAACAAATAAATTAACAACAACTAATACACAAACAAAATGGAACGAATGGACAAAGATTCCCGCTTCGAGGCCCGGTTCGAACATCCGGTATTCGATCGCAGGAAACATGCAAAAAACCGCAAAAGCTGGGGAGTGGTGCTCCTTCTGATCGGCGGAATCCTCCTGGCTAATGTTTTTGATGTGTTCCCATACGATGTGAAACACATCATCTTTTCATGGGAAATGCTGCTGATCGTGATCGGCGTATTGTCACTAATCAACAACCGGAGCCTCGTACCGGGATTTATCCTGATCGCCCTGGGCGTTTTCTTTATGGGCAATCACTTCTGGGAGTTTCCCTACTATGTGCGACAAGCCTTCTGGCCCGTCCTGATCCTGGTAATCGGGGTCTATCTGATCATTGCCCCTCCCCGGTATCTCCGTCACTGGAAACGTCCTGAAAAAAGTGAGGGCGACATGGATTTTCTGGATGAGGTGGCTGTATTCGGCGGCGGCGACAGGATCGTCACCTCTCAAAACTTCAAAGGTGGCCGTGTTCTGAGTATCTTCGGAGGCTCAAAGATCAATCTGATGAACTGTAAACTGGCGGAAGGGAAACAGGTTCTTGATACCCTCAGCATTTTCGGGGGATCGAACGTGATTGTACCAGCCGGATGGACCGTTAAGGTTGAAGTAGTCTCGATCTTCGGCGGATTTAACGACAAGCGTGAACGCATGCCTAATCTCGTCTACGATCAGAACACGATGCTGGTGATTAAGGGCCTGGCTGTCTTTGGCGGCGGCGAAGTGAAATCCTACGGTATCTGACGATGAAGAACCCTTTCCTGGCGAACCGTACATATACGATCACATATTCGGTGGCATGGATACTGATAGCCGGTATCCATGCCATCGTTTTGTGGCTCGCCTCGTCACAGGATCTGACCATTGCTCTGGCCGACAGCCTGATATTCAATGTGCTGTTTGCCGGAATTGGCCTGGGACTCTGGTATTCGATCCGGTATTACGACTTCCGGAATTCCAGCCCGCTCGACTCTTTTCTCAATCATATACTGATAGCCCTCGTGGTTCTGGGGGTATGGCTTGGGTTAGGGTACCTCGTCCTGAACAATCTCTGGCCGGAGCATGAGGAGTATCATGATTTTCTCGACAGCTCCATCCCCTGGCGCGCCATCGCCGGATTCTTCCTGTACAGCCTGATCGTCCTGGTTTATTACCTGTATATAAATTTCGAAGACCGCAAAACCCGGATCCGGAAGGAGTCAACCCTGCAGGTTCAGGTGCGGGAGGCCGAGATTGATATGCTCAAAGCCCAGATCAACCCTCATTTCCTTTTCAACAGCCTCAATTCGGTCTCTTCACTCATCACCAGCCATCCCGAACAGGCCCGCGAAATGATCGTTAAACTATCAGGATTCCTGCGCTATTCCCTTGAAAGCCGGCATAACGGACTCACTTCACTGGAGACGGAGCTCGAAAACATCAGGCACTACCTCCAGATTGAGAAAGTAAGGTTTGGCGAGCGGCTCATGTTCGATATACAGGTGCCGGAACCTTGCCTCAAGCTTACCGTGCCCCACATGATCCTTCAGCCGCTCATTGAGAATTCTGTGAAACACGGTGTGTATGAGAGCACTGAGCCGGTTCGGATCGAACTGGCAGCCCGGCAGCTCGAAGATGGCATGCTGCAGATCACTGTTTCTAACGATTATGACCCCGAAGCGCCGCCCCGCAAGGGAAAGGGCATCGGACTCGTCAATACAAAAAACCGGCTCTACCTTGCCTATAATTGCGATAACTGTCTTACGTTTGAGAAAACTGAAAACCAGTTTATGGTGCATCTGACCATTCCACAACAGCCTATTCATGAACAAAACAGCTAAAGTCATCATTATTGACGACGAGGAACCCGCGAGGATACTGATCCGCTCTTTCCTTGAAACCCATCCCGATATTGAGATCTGCGGGGAGGCCGCCAACGGCTTCGACGGATTGAAACTGATCCAGTCAATTAAGCCCGATCTGGTATTCCTCGATATCCAGATGCCGAAAATATCGGGGTTTGAAATGCTTGAACTGCTGGATGAGTATCCACAGATCATCTTTTCCACAGCCTTCGATGAGTACGCCATCCGGGCGTTCGAATACAACGCGGTCGACTACCTCTTGAAACCTTACTCCAAGGAGCGGTTCACACAGGCCGTCGACAAAGCCCTCGACCGTATCCGCCAGAAAGAGGGCGCTGCACCGGGATTGGCAAAAATCGCTTCAGGCGTACTTCCGGATGGACAATTTCTTGATCGGATCGTGGTTCGTACCGGCCAGAAAATCAAGGTTATACCGATAGATCAGGTTGAGTTTATTGAGGCCGAGGACGACTATGCCACCATCTATACCCCCGAAGGACGCTACATGAAACAGATGACCATGGGCTATTTCGAGGAGCACCTCGACCCGGCCGAATTCCTGCGCGTGCACAGGTCACACATCGTCCGCATCAGCCGCATCGTTCAGCTTGAACCCTACGACAAGGATACCAAAGTGCTTGTAATGCAGTCGGGGAAGAAGATACACGCCAGTAAGGCGGGAATGAAACGGCTGCGCGAAGTTTTAGGATTTTGAAGGATGAGGCAGGAGAATTGAGTGTTGAGATTCGAACGCAGAGTGTTGAATGTTGAAATCTCAGATTCAGGTAGGGACACATAACAATGTCTCACAACAACATGCGTCATCAAAACCCGTAATTGAATCTAATTTTCAACATTCAACACTCTGCGTTCGAATCTCAACACTCAAACCTAAAATATCATCTTATACCCAATCCCCCTCACATTCAGTATCTCAACATTACTATCGTGCTGGAGGTGCTTTCGGAGCTTGGTGATAAAAACGTCCATGCTTCTGGCATTGAAGAAGTTGTCGTCGCCCCAGACTTTTTTCAGGACGAAGCTTCGTTCTACAACCTGACTGCGGTTGATGCAGAGTAAGCGTAGGATCTCGGCTTCGCGGTGGGTGAGTTTGGTCATCTGGGTGCGGAATTCAAGCGTCTGCTTATGGTAATCAAAAAGGTAAGAACTGATCTGGAAAACTGTGGCTTCATCTTCGGATTTCAAGGCATCGCCGGGATGGTTTAGCCGCGCATGAATGCGAACGATAAGCTCTTCGATACTGAATGGTTTCTTGATGTAATCATTTGCCCCGATCTCAAAGCCTTTCACCACATCAGCCGTCTGCGACCGGGCGGTGAGAAAAATAATCGGGGTAACGGAATCCATTTTCCGGATCTCCTGGGCCAGGGTGAATCCATCCTTCACCGGCATCATGATATCGAGCAGGCAAATATCGGGCTTAAATTCCTGATACGCCTGAAAACCGGTTTTGCCGTCCTGGCAATAGCGTACTTCAAAGCCTCTGGATTCGAGGCTCTCTTTAACGATCAGGCCGAGCGACTGCTCATCTTCGACGAATAGGACTTTGGATTGCTTCATTGGATTTCTGGTAATGCGATGGTGAATTCCGGACCTGTTCCTAACTGGCTTTTAACTCCGATGGTACCCCCATGGGCTTCAAGAATCTGGCGAACGTAGGCCAGGCCAAGTCCGAACCCCTTGACTGCATGCAGATCACCGGTCGGAACCCGGTAGAATTTCTCAAAAATATGCTGTTGTTGTTCTTTGGTTATGCCCATTCCATGGTCTCTGACGGAAAATACAATGAACTCGGCGGATCGGGCGCAGGTTACATCAATAACGGCCGACCCCTGAGAATATTTTATAGCATTGTCGAAAAGATTGCTGATGACGTTCTGGATATGGAATTTGTCGGCGTGGATATACCCGGGGCCTTTAAGATCGAAGTTAAACTGCACTTTGTCAGGATTTTGCACCTGAAATTGTTGAGCAGTATCCTCCAGCAACTGGCAAACATTGAAGGTCTCCTTGAACAGAACCAGTTTCTGTTTTTCAAAGGTGCTGATCCGGAGAACATTTTCAACCATTCCGGAAAGCCGGGTAAGCTCCTTTCTGGAAAGCTCGATATATTTCAGGCTCCTCGATTTGTCATTGATCGCATCAAAATTCACCAGCGCCTCCATGGCTGCCGACACGGTTGCTATCGGCGTCTTCAGTTCATGCGTCATGTTGTTGATGAAGTCATTCTTGATTTCCGATAGTTTCCGCTGCCGCACGAGTGTGACCAGCATATAGAAAAAACTGCCGGCAGTAAGGCAGATCAGGAGGACGGAGGCAAACAGGGTGAGCCACATCCGGTTAAGGATATAAGACCGGTTTTCGGGGAAAAAAGCCAGCACCTGCTCATTACTCATCGATATCCCGGGTAGCCGTTGGATCGCCTGTGACTGATCGAAGCGGGAGGAATCAGGCCCGGTGTAACCATAGATGGCACCGTCCCTCCTGAAAGCCAGAAAAAAGGGAGTGGTTATCTTCATTCCTTCCAACTCGGCTTTGTATCTGGGTTCGATCTCATCAAGCTCAGGATGAATGGCGGCGAGGCGGACGACTACTTTATTGATGATCCGCCTCAAATCCTCCCTGCCGATAAAGTATTGATCTTTAGCCTGTTCGCCTGTTTGCCTGTTTGATTCGATCGTAATCGGTTTGCCGGTGCTATCGCGAAAATCTATGATGTCCCCTATTGTACTGACTTCAACTTCTTCATTAAGAACCCGTTCCAGCGCCAGATTAACGTCATTCCTGAACATCTTGTTATGAAGGTCAAAGGAATTGCTGATCCAGTATGCCTGGAAGATAATGATCCCGATCAGGGCAACCGACATCATGAGGATTATATACCGCAGATTCCTGATCATTTCGCTAAAATACGCAGAGACAAATTATATTCCGTCAGAGACGGATAATTATCCGTCTCTGCGTAACATAGATTAACATTCGGTAATACTTATTAATAAAGTTGCTTGCGCATTATGTTATACAGACGCATTATTATGCGTCTCTGCCGTATATTTGTCAAAATGCCCGATTCGCATGATCATTGAAGAAAATATCGTAGAGACGGATAATAATCCGTCTTTACAAAAGAAAATCATCCTGGTCGGTGACAGGGTTCTGGTAAAACCCAAAACACCTGAGAACAAGACTAAGTCAGGCCTCTATCTGCCTCCTACGGTTCATGAGCAGGAGAAAATCCAGAGCGGATACATCGTGAAGGTTGGGCCGGGTTATCCGATTCCGGCCTTGGCCGATCCGGATGAATCCTGGAAGCCAAACCGGGAGGAGATCCGGTATGTTCCCCTGCAGGCGCGGGAAGGTGACGTAGCTGTCTACCTCCAGAATACCGGTCATGAGATCGAGTTTAAAAACGAGAAATATATTATTCTTCCACATTCGTCCATTTTAATGCTTATCAGAGATGAAGGATTATTCGAGTAAAGTAAAGAATATCAGGCAATTAGCAAGAATTGTCCTGATAATTGTGATGGTTCTGACAGTTCCTTTCAAGGTGTCGGCACAGTTTATCAAGCCCACTCCTGCCGGGATTAATGGCTCCATGCAATACAAGGATGCAGCAGCTGCCTATGACCGGTGGATTGCCGATCCTGCCAATGCCGAAACCAAGGGCTGGAAGGCTTATGGCCGATATATCGAGATGAACCGTAGCCGGCTGGATACCGACGGAAATCCTGCGGATCCGGGCATATTTATATCCGAGGCCATTCGGATTCAGGCTGAAAAGGAGTCTATGGAACAACTGAAAAGCGGAGCAGGCTGGTCGCCCGTAGGTCCGATAACAAAGCCGCCGAGCGCCAACGGATCTTTCTCACATGGCATGGGCCGTATTAACTGCATTGCCTTTCATCCCACCAATCCTGATATATACTGGATCGGTGTGGCGCAGGGCGGGGTATGGAAAACTGTAAACGGTGGCGAAACCTACACACCACTTACCGATAACCTTCCGATCCTGAGGGTCAGTGACATTGCCGTGAACCCAAAAAATCCGGATAATATCTTCATCTCAGTTTGCGACTATGCCTATATCGGGGTTGCGCTGGATACGGATTACCGGAAACGGAACACCCACTATGGCCTTGGCGTGTATAAGACAACCGACGGCGGTCTTACCTGGAGTGAAACCGGGTTGAGATTCGATCAGACCGAACTCGATAAAACCTTGATCCGCCGAGTTTTTTATCATCCAACGGAGGCCGGTGTTCTCCTGGCGGGCGGGGTTTCAGGGATATTCAAATCTACGAATGACGGTGTTACCTGGACCCAGGTTCAGACCGAGGTGATCTGGGATATCGAACAGGATTTTAACAACGGTTCTGTTCTTTATGCTACCACGGGAACGGTGCGCAATTCCGGCGGGAACCCACCGAAGATGATGAAAACCACCGATTTCGGGGCTACCTGGACAACCCTGAATACCGGTTGGCCGAACGACCTTAGCATTGGCCGGACGGAGATTTCCCTGACTCCGGAATCATCGGACTATATCTATGTTATTGCTTCAAACCCAAGCGGATCTTTCTACGGATTTTACCGGTCGACCAACGGCGGTACCACCTGGGAAGCCCGTAATACCATGGCTGTTAATGGCATGAATATACTCGGAGGCAGCCAGGGTTGGTACGATCTGGCTATTCTGGTGGATCCCAAAAACAAGGAGCGGATTTTTGCCGGGGGGCTCGATATGTATGTTTCCGATAATGGAGGCACATCGTGGCAACAGTCTTCCTTCTGGGTGATGACCGAGGATGATTTTACGCTGCATGCCGACCAGCATCAATACAAGTACAACCCGGTTGACCAGAAATACTATGCCTGCCATGACGGTGGTGTGGCGCGCACCAGTCAAATCATTGCCGGCCGCGGAACCAACGGAAAGTGGGCCACGCGCTGGGAAGAACGCTCAAACGGTATGATTATCACTTCGTTCTACAGGATCGGGCTGTGCGAAATGTTCCCCGGGTATGTCATTGGCGGAGCTCAGGATAATTCCACCTATTACAACAAAAACGGCAACTGGATCAATTTTATCGGCGGCGACGGGATGGATTGCATGATCAATCCCGATGATCCCAATATTGTTTACGGATCCTCCCAGTATGGCTCACTGTCACGCTCCGATAACGGTGGCGGGTCCACCCGCGGGATAAGCCCGTCGGGCTTCAGCTCCAACTCCTGCGAATGGACCACGCCTATGGTTCAGGACATGAACAACCCGAATTTTATTTATACGGCAAATAATAATATCTGGAAATCTTCAAACAAAGGCACTGCCTGGACCCAAATTTCTAATTTGCCGACTCCTGCAGGTGCGAACAAGCCATTGAAGATTAACGCATTGGCACTTTATCCCAGAAACAGCTCTGTGATATGGGCTGCCCAACGGGTTCATTATGAGTACAGTCAGCCCTCTCGCATGTGGCGTACCCTCGACGCCGGCGCCCACTGGCAGGATGTGACGGCAGGGCTTCCTGAAATGCTCTATTTTACCTCGATTTGCGTGGATGCTACAGACTCCCTGACTGCCTGGGTTACCTGCGGCGGATTTTCGGCCGGACAGAAGGTGTACCGGACTAAAAATGCCGGCGCCACCTGGGAGAATATGTCCCTGAACTTGCCCAACCTGCCTGTGAATTCAATTGTTTTTCAGGAGAACGGCAACAAAGATGTAATCTATGTGGGTGCGGATGCTGGAGTCTATTATTATACTGAAGCAAACGGTACATGGCAGCTTTACAGCAACCTGCTGCCCAACGTGATCATCAGCGAGCTGGAAATTCACGAGCCGACCAAGAAGCTTTTTGCCGCGACTTTCGGTCGGGGAATCTGGATGGCTGACCTGATTCAGAGTGGGTCAGGAACCGATCCCCAACCTTTTGCAAACGCCCACCTGACCACCTACCCAAATCCGGCAGCCGGACAATTCACCGTTTCAGCCGATGGCCTGAATGCTCAGGAAGCCCTTGTGGAGGTGATCAGCATAACCGGCGAGCAACAGTTCCAGGAATCTGTTCCGGTTGAGGGTGGAAGAGTTACAAGAATCATCACGAAGGACCTGCCGGCCGGTATCTATTTCCTGCGGTTGTGGTCGGGGAATAATCATCTGACAACCAAATTTTTAATTCAGAAATAAACATGAGAAAAACTATCCTGCTGCTTGCTATGGGTGCCATGGTATTTTCCTGCACCGAACAGGCAAAACAAGGCGCTGTAATTACAGGTACAGCCCAAAATCTTACCAACGGCCTGTTCATTCTCGGCAAGCCGGGCGGCGGACGCGATACCGTCAAATTGGATGACAAGGGCAGCTTTACCATCAAGCTCGATGAACTTTCTAAACCGGGCAATTACTACATCCTCTCGGAAAAGGATTATGCACCGTTTTATGTGGCTCCGGGTATGAAGCTCAAGGTTGCTTTCGACAAGGCGGATTTTAAAAATTCGATAAAATTTGATGGAACCGGCTCCGATATCAATAATTACCTGGTAGCTAAATCCAAGGTTGCGGGGAGCGATACTTTTGAGTGGTTCAAACTGGAGGCGGGCGATTTTCGTGAAAAGCAGGATTCCATGCTGGCTGTGAACCAGGGTCTCTTCAATGAGGCTAAGAAAGCGGATCCGGCTGACCCTTTCTGGGCTAAGGAAGAGGGTGAAATCCTTTACGGGTGGGCCGGAAATCTGGAACAGTTTGAGACTTACCACAGGTATCTGGCCGAAAAGCCTGATTACAAGGCGCCTGAGGGTTTTGATTCTTACAAAAAGGATCTGGAGATTAATAATGTCAGGTATATTGAGTCTAACAGTTTCTTTGCCTTTGTATCATCGGTTATCCGGAAAGAGGCCAATAGCCGGATTGAAGCTGCGATGAAGGCCGATTCATCAGCAAAGATTAACAGTGACAGGGTAAACGGAGAGGTGGCAGTTGAATTGCTGACCGAACCAGCTGTTTTAAACAGGTACCTTTATAACACCGCCGACGAAGGCATGCAGTGGAAGGAGATTGCCGAGGTGCAACCCATCATTGATCTATTTCGTGAAAAGTGCAAAGACCCGGAGATGGTCAAGAAGTTTGACGAAACCTACAATGCCTGGAAACTCCTTGACAAGGGCCAGCCGGCTTTCGAATTCTCGGGCAAGGATATGCAGGGCAACACGGTTAAACTATCGGATTTCAGAGGTAAATACGTCTATGTCGATGTTTGGGCAACCTGGTGCGGTCCGTGTATCGGCGAGATTCCTTACCTCGATTCACTGGAAACCGATTTCGAAGGGAAGAACATCGTTTTTATCAGCTTCTCAATCGATGAAGATCACGCTGCCTGGATGAAATTTGTCCCTGAAAAACAGTTGAAGGGTGTTCAGATTATTGGAGAAAAAGCCTGGGAATCCCAGCTCTGCAAGGATTATAAAATCCGTGGTGTTCCAACCTTCATGTTCTTCGATCCGGAAGGCAAGATCATCAGTGTAAAGATGACCCGGCCGTCGGATGAGGAGACGAGGAAGACGTTTGCAAGCCTGGGGATTTAATTCCTGATATCCCTCAATACCAGCACAGCCTCCTCGAGGTAAATATCTTTAGAGAGATCTTCGATCATACGGTCGGAGATCTCTTTTTTTGCGGTATCGCTCTTCATCAGGGCGAGATCGGTATCAGTAACCTTAATTTTCAGCCCGGTTGCCGATTTCATGATCTTCTCGTATTTCTTAGCCTCGAGGGTCTGCGCTTTCAGTTCCTTCAAATAGGCATCCAGGCTCAGGGGGAACAGCGATTTGTCGGAGTCCCTCTTGATCCTTGCGGCATTCTGCCGGATCAACTGGAACTGATCGTTGGCCGCTACACGTTTTTCGCTGGCCGACCGCACTTTGTCCTTCGGCAGGACCTGGTTCCATGGTGAATATTTGGCGGGCGCGATTTCGTCCCAACTGAGTGCATATTCTTCCTCTTTTTCACCGATTTTCATATCCTGATAGGAGTCGGGCAGCACCACGTCGGGCACAACTCCTTTTAGCTGGGTGGTTTTACCGTTGACGCGGTAAAATTTCTGAATGGTCAGCGACAGGGCTCCCAGCGGTTTTACGTCGTTAAGTTTGTCATTAACGAACTCATCGAGGTTGGTGACCCGCTGAACCGTTCCTTTGCCCCAGGTTGTGGGACTACCAACAATGATCCCGCGGCCATAGTCCTGAATGGCAGCTGCAAAGATTTCAGAGGCGGAGGCGCTGGCATAGTTTGTCATCACTACAAGGGGACCGCTGTATTGGGTGCGTGGGTCTTCATCTTCGAGGATCAGCGGACTGCCTTCTTTGGTCTTGATCTGGACCACCGGCCCTTTGGGGAAGAACAACCCGGCGAGGTTAACGGCTTCAGGCAAGGATCCTCCGCCATTGTTTCGCAGGTCGATAATGAGCCCGTCAATTTTTTCGGCCTGAAGCTTTACGATCTCCCTGGCCACATCATCCGTGCATTTGCGGCCGTTCCGGTCCTGGAAATCCTGATAGAACTGCGGCAGGTAAACATAACCGGTCTTGGTTTTTCCATCGGGGCTGGTAAGAATGAGTGAGGAAGCATAGGACTCTTCCATCACGATCACATCGCGGATCAGGACTACTTCACTGACCGATCCGTCACGCTTGCGGATCGTAAGCCGCACCTTGGTTCCCTTGGGTCCCTTTATCAGAGCAACGGCATTATCCTGCTTCATGTCGAGGATGTCTACGGCAGGCTGATCCCCCTGTGCCACGTTCATAATGAGGTCATTGACCTCCATCTTCTTACTGCGCCAGGAGGGGCTGCCAGGGAACATGTCGATGATCATCAGGTATCCGTCTTTTTGCCGGAGGGTAGCTCCGATTCCTTCATATTTGCCCGACATATTCATGTCGAACCGCTCTTTGTCACGCGGAGGCATGTAAGTGGAGTGGGGGTCGTAGGCTGAAATCACGGAGTTGATATAGATCGACCAGCGATCCTCCTCGTCCATGTTTTTTACCCTGCTGTACCAATCGTTGTAATTGTCGAGCAGACCTTTGCGGGCTTCTGCTTCAAACTGGTCAGCCGTTTTAATTTTTATCGTATCGGATTTTTTTGCGGCCTCCTCCTGTGTTTGCAGATTACCGGCCACGCGGGTCATAACCTGGAATTTCAGTGCCTTCCGCCAGGATTCCCTCAGCTCGGATTCATTTTTAGGGAATTTTGTTTTGTCCGGATCTGTTTCAAAGGATTCCACTTTTTTTAGATCGAAAGGAGCGGTGAGGAACTCGGTGTAAAACGCCTTGGTTTCCAATAACCGCTTCTGTATCAGGTCCGAAGAAAGTTGAAAGAAGTCGAGGTTCTTGCTCTTCCACTGGTCGTCAAGCTTCAGCCTGAACTCCGATAGCTTGTCGATGTCCGACTGGAGGAAATATCTTTTATTGAGGTCTAAGCGCTCAATGTATAGATCGAAAACGCGGGTGGAGAAACTATCATCGACCTTAAGCGGCTGATAATGACGCATGGATAGAAACAGTGAAACTGCCTCATTAAGCACCACTTCCTTTTTCGATGAAGGGATAAGGAAACCCGTGGAGATGACCAGTGTCATCCCTGCGATAAATATCCAGGATAATTTTCTTTTCATACTTGTTTGACGTAAGATAGCCCGTAAAAATAACAGATCAGCCGGCCAAAAGTTGTCAGGTGACAGGAATAAAACCTCCGCGCTCAAGTTTTCCCACCACCATTTTTACCAGGTATTTGTTTTCCAGGTTGATAGCATAGCGCCGGGCGTTCTCATCAATACCGATAACAAGGTCCTTGTCGCGCAGCCATTTGATCATTTTGGAAATTTCGGTAGGATGTTTCTGAGGGAAGAGCATCCGGATATCGGCTGCCTGGAAAACCTGCTTTTCCATGGCTACATCCAGGATCAGTCGGTCCTGCTCGGAGAAGAGCCGTTCGAATATCGGGTGTTTAAAGGAGGGACGAAGGATGTTATCCCGGATTATATCGTAATTCAGGAGGTTGTCCATCCGCTGCATATCATCACGGAGCCCTTCAAGTGCGAATTCAAGGAAGGCAAAAACGTCCTTCTCTTTCTCATTATCCGCCTTTCTTATCAGCTTGATATATTTTTCCGGGTCCCAGCAGAAGGAGAAAGTCGGGTTGAGAATCCTGTTGGTTACTCCGCCGAAACCGAGCTTTTTCAGCATGGCATAGGTTACCAGGCGCGCCGAGATCCCGTTGGCCTCGCGGAACGGGTGGATCCACAAATATCGCTGGTGCGCATAGGCCACCTTAATGGCTTCGAACTTTGGGGTCTCTTTCTTGGTTATGTAAGAAATCAGTTTATCCATAAAAGTTTCCACCAAATGGTAGGCCGGACTGGAGCTCAGAGGGAGGTCGGGACGGGCAGCTGTATGCCTGTATTTGCCTGCAAATCTGGAGCTTTCGTTTGTTATACCTTCCCGCAGGGTCCGGTGGAGCTCGGTAAAGAAACCCTGAAAAAAGACCAATTCATTACTGTTTTCATCGATAATCTTCATGGCTTCTGCAGCTTTATCGATTTCAATAGTTTTTCTTCCTTTGGCTTCAGGGTCGTCTTCTTTTGATTCCAGGTACTTGCTTAGCCCGGTTTTGTTGCCGTCCACGCGTGCCGAGAACATCGAGTCAAGATCCCGGAATATGTCGCGCAACTGATTATAGATAAACGGGTCCACGGTTGAAGCGGTCTCTTTCCGGCGCAGGTATTCGATATCCATGATCAGATCCGTAATTCTGCTGTTAAAAAGAGGTTCGGGTGAAATAATAGACACAGACTTCAGCATGAAGTAATAAGGTGTTAAATATCAGAAATTGAATAAATTAAGCGCCAAGTACTGCCAACTACGGAGAAGTAATTGCTCAAATTTACATTAAATGGATGATATGTAGTTAAATATAGGTTTTTTTTTGATGAAATCCGATATTTGTCCTTCCTATGGAGAACATACAAGTTGACATACGTACTGAATCCGGACTGTTCCGGATTCGCCCGATCCGGGAGTCCGACAGCGAGGCGATCCGGGATATCATTCTGGAAACCCTGGTTGAGCATGGGGCAACGGGTGGCGGGTTTGCATCATCCGACCGTGATACACAGGAAATGTTTGTAGCATTTCAACGCCCGGGGCGCAAATATTTTATTGTCGAAAACAACGGAATATATGGCGGCGCGGGGTTTGCGCCGTTGCCCGGCGAACCAGGTACC
>CAYQFT010000078.1:0-2574 GCA_964416825.1 uncultured Porphyromonadaceae bacterium | reverse complement strand
CAACGGAATATATGGCGGCGCGGGGTTTGCGCCGTTGCCCGGCGAACCAGGTACCTGCGAACTGGTGAAAATGTATTTCCGCCAGGAACTGCGCGGCCTGGGCATCGGGAAAAGATTGCTTCAGTTATGCATGGACGAAGCCATAAAGGCCGGTTACAGGCGAATGTACCTCGAGACGATCGAATGCATGAGGGCAGCGAGGGGATTGTATGAACATCTTGGATTCACGCAAATCGGGGGTCCTATGGGGAACACCGGGCATTTTAGCTGCGATGTGTTTTATCTCAAGGATTTAGTGCCATCTGATAACCGATAGGGTTGTAAAACAAGAGGCCGCACCTTTCAGGGTGCGGCCTCTTTCATGAAAAGACAACCTATTAATCAGCAATCATCATCTGCTTGGTTTGTACAAAGCTGCCTGCCTTCAGGGTATAGAAATAGATCCCGGGTTCGAGGCTGCTCTTGGCCAGAGTGAAAGTATGCTTGCCGGCTGGCATCATGCCTTCGTTAACTTCCATGACCTTGCGGCCGGTAATGTCCGTGACCTCAAAAGCAACATTGGAACCCTCTGAAAGCTCATAGGCAATCTCGGTACTCCGGTTGAAAGGATTGGGATAGTTCTGGCTCATAGAGGCCAGGTTGGTGATCGGATCGATACCGTCAATCAGGTTACCGTGCTCATTCAGGTTCAGGTGTACCATGACGTTTCGTTTTCCGAAATAATCAGCAACACCCGTGCGAATGGAACCGTCATAAATAGCTACGGTCGGCGAGTCGGTCATTTTGACCGAATTATCGGTACCGATTTCCAGACCATTGTTTCTGCGATCCTTCCAATCCGGATTTAAATTGTCGAACGAAATACCGGCATAAACGAGATCACCTTTTTTCAGGAATTCAGATTCACCGTCCTTGGTAAAAGGCATGGTCACCCAGGTATTAAAGTCGGCCGAGTCCAATCGTTTAATATCGGTAGTGAGCAGTTCAAACGGTGTTTCATCCTCCTCACCTATCGGGACCAGAAAGAGTACGAACCGGTAATTTGTTAACTCATCAGCTTTTCCGCCCGTGATAAAGGTGGAAACGGAACTTACCTCACCATCGTTAAAAATCGGGAATTTTGATCCTACAAAATGATTCAGATTTTCAGTGGCTGCATTATTGTACGCTTCCTTACTCATCGACCAGCTAAGTTCGTTGGTGTTGTCGGAACGGGAATAAACGCTGTCTGTAACGTTGAAGAAGACATCCCGTTTATTATTGACCGGATAATTATCAACTTCCTTGGCCTTGAATTCCCATGCGATTTTGTAATGTCCATAGTCCACAGGAGAATACTTGTCAGCAATATCAGCCGTATCAATGACCAGTACGTTAACATCTCTCGGTGCAGAGGTTTTGTGAAAGACACTGGTTCCGTTCTTGGTGATATCCACATCGAGGTATACATTTTCCTGATCGTATTCACCAAAGTTGAGGGCGGCAGACTGGAAATTCAGGAATCCGCCCGTGCCATCCAGCTGGGTTTTTGGGATGTTATGAATCCACGCCATCGCCGTGTTGTCATCATTGTCAGCCCATTCCATCTGTACGTAATTCAATTTCAGGTCATTGTTGTATGCTTCTGACAAGGAGAAATCGTCAATGGCCCAATAATAGAGCCGGGTGTCAACCCAGCGGAGTCTCATCTTGACTTGTGACATACCAGCGGCAACGTCCGAAATATTCGCTTCGAAAATAGCAGGAACCCCTTTGGGTTTGTCATCCGGACGGTCTTTATGGCCGCATCCGAAATTCACACTGTAGACTGCGGAGTGCACCCAGTCGTCGACCGTGATTTCGAGCCACATATTGGCTACGGAATAAGACATGAAATGCGTTTCATACCGAACAACAACCGATGAGTGCTGGCTGCAGTCCATGGTAGGAAAACCAACCGAGTTGTCAAGATTGATTAACAAATCACCGCCCATGTTATATTCTTCGAGGAAATTCGCCAGACAACCATTGTCCATGGTAGTTGATTGAAGCGGAGGATCCTGGGTCAGCGTCGAAATAAACGGCCCTTCCCACCAGGTCCAGTTATAACCGATATCCAGTGGATCAAGAAAATAGAAGCCAGCCGGAGCAGTCCAGCCTTTGGGATCGGCAGTATTCTTCCAACCGAATGTCTCACTGTAGAAAACCTGTCCATTCCCTTTGGTACCGGGAGTTTGGGCATTTGCCGCGGATACTGCAAACAACACGGCCAGTACAAGAAGAAGTGTAAATTTGCGCATAAGCTTTACTGTTTAATTATTTATTAGTGATAAGATTTTCGTAAATATAGGACTGAATCGCAATTAAACAACAGGCGTCGGCAGATATTGTCCAAATATTCCCGCTTGCTGTGAATCAAGCGGGCTTTAAACAAGTAACCGAACAGCGACACTCCTTGCTTGTTTTTGGAAAAAATCACTATCTTCGCGGCCATCTTCATAATTTATCCTGATTTTTGAAGAGGCAAGTGTTGTTTTACATTTCGGGGTGTAGCGCAGCCCGGTTAGCGCGCGTCGTTCGGGACGACGAGGCCGG
>CAYQFT010000077.1:4685-16019 GCA_964416825.1 uncultured Porphyromonadaceae bacterium | reverse complement strand
GATTTCAGGGAGGTGCTGGAGGTTGACCTGGTGGCGCCGCTGATTCTCGCCAAACGGGTAGCCCCTGGCATGATCGAACGGCGAAGCGGCAAGATTATCAATATGTGCTCGATGATGAGCGTCTATGGCCGGAACACGGTGTCGGCCTATGCTTCTGCGAAGGGCGGGCTCAAGCTGCTCACGGCCAATATGTGCTGCGAGTGGGCAAAATATAATTTGCAGATCAACGGCATCGGTCCGGGTTACATTGCCACCGAACAAACGGCTCCCATCCGGGTGGATGGACATCCGTTCAACGACCTGGTGATGACCCGCACGCCGGCCGGCCGGTGGGGAGAACCGGAGGATGTGGCGAATGCCGCGCTCTTCCTGGCCTCCAAAGCAAGTAATTTTGTTAACGGACAGGTCCTGTATGTCGATGGCGGTATCCTGGCCAACTTCGGATACGTAAAAGGTGAAAATGAAATTTAGGATTCTGCTTCTGTGGGTCTGGCTTCCGGGCGTGCTGATGGCCGGCGGTCCGGCATCGGGATTACTCCTGAAAAACCCGCTTGCAGCCGACCGGCTGAACGAACCGGTGGTGGTGACCCGCGCATACTATGAAAAGACCTTCGGAACGGGGGAAGTACCGGTATTGAAATATCCCGATGGCCGCCTGATCCCCATCCAATGCGACGACCTCAACGGCGACGGCAGCTGGGATGAGCTGGCCTTTGTGGTAGATATCAAGGGTAATTCTACGCTGAAACTGAGCGTCAGCTGGGCCACCCGCGACAAGGCCCCGGTTTTTGAAAAGAAAACGCAAACCTGGCTCGCCAAACAGAATAAAGACGGCACTTTTACAGAAGTCACCGAAGCTCTGGCACCCGTCGGACTGGCCGGTTTTCCTGCGCAATATCAGTCGGAAGGCGTGGGCTGGGAGAACGATAAAATGGCTTTCCGGGTCTATTTCGACTGCCGGAACGTGAAGGACCTGTTCGGGAAGCTGAAGCCCGGGCTGATCCTGCACAAAGCGGGAACCCCGGAGCTGGGGAATTACCACAGCCTGTCGGACTGGGGCATGGATATCCTGCATTGCGGCAGCTCACTTGGGGCGGGCGGATTGGCCCTGTTAGAGGGCGATTCGCTTTATCGGCTGGGCTCCACACCGGTTTACCGGTATAAAAAGATTACGGAAGGCCCTGTCAGGACGATTTTCGAACTCACCTACCGGGGTTGGGAAGTGGCCGGGAGTACCTACGAAGCGACGGAACGGATCACCTTGTGGATCGGGAGTTACGGGTTCAAGTCGGAGGTCACCGTTAGTGCCTTCACCGGGCAAAAAGAGCTCGTCACGGGTATTGTAACGACAAAACTTGTCGCGGAGCCGATACGCTTTCAGGCCTCTCCCGGGTATACGGCAATCCTCACCCACGGTGTCCAGTCGCTCAACAACGACGTGCTGGCGATGGCTGTCATGGCGCCTTCAACAGAGGTAACCCGCGTAGCCCGCACCAGCAAGGTTGATTTTTATAAACTAGGATATCAGACTGTTCCCGAGAAAAGTTTCAGCCAGGTTATTTCCGATACCTATTATATCGGGCAAAAGATCAGCAGCAACAAGCCCTCCGTTCACTACTTTTATGCCTTCTGGGGACTGGAAGACGCACGATGGAAAGAGGTGGGGGCCGTGATGCGGTACCTTACGACAGAAGCTGAGAGGATTGGAACGCCGGTGGAGATTGTGAATAGTGAATGGTGAATAGTGAATGGTGAATGGTGAATAGTGAACCGTGACGCGTGAACCGTGAACCGGAATACAAGACACGATTGGTGCCCGTAGGGGCGTCCGGTGGACGCCCGTGTAGGGGCGGACCCGCGGTCCGCCCGGATAGTTAAGTATGAAGTTGAAATTGAGAGATTCGAATTAAGAGTTCCGAATTCCGAAATCACAGATCCAAGTAACGCCCTGGCATTAACCGGCAACCGGTAACCAGTAACCAGTAACCAGCAACCAGCAACCAGTAACCAGTAACCCGCAACCATGAAACACCTCCTAACCCTCGCCCTCCTCCTCTCCCTCGGAGCACCGGGCCACTCCCAGAACGTCTTCAGTAAGAAGTACATCAAAAAAGCCATGATCACCGCAGCTGAATGGCAGCTGCAGAATCCGAAGCATGAGCTGAACGACTGGACCAACGGCGCTTTCTATGCCGGCGTGATGGCGGCGTATGAGACGACCCGGTCGAAGGAGTTGTATCAGGCCCTCCTGAAAATGGGCGATGACAACAAGTGGCTTCCGGCAGACCGGCTGCATCATGCCGATGACTATGCCATCTGCCAGACGTATATCGATTTATATCGGATAGAAAAAGACCGGAAGATGATACAGGCTACCGTGGATTCGGTGAACAAGATGATCGCGGTGCCCTATTCAACGGGTGGCATCCGGAAGATCTGCTGGTGGTGGTGCGATGCTCTTTTCATGGCGCCGCCGGCCCTGGTCAAGCTCGGTGTGACCTTGAAAGACAATAAATACCTGGAATTCAGCGATAAGCTCTATGAAGAAACGGTTGATCTGCTCTGGAACGAGAAGGAAAACCTGTTTGCCCGCGACCTGAATTATGTGTGGGAATATACGGACAAGGATGTGAAGGAGGCCAACGGCGAGCATGTGTTCTGGAGTCGCGGTAACGGCTGGGTGATGGGCGGACTGGTGCGGATCCTGAAGGAGCTGCCGAAGGATTATCCTCAGCGCGATTACTATCTCACCTTGTATAAGAAGATGGCCAAACGGATTTCGGGTCTTCAGCAGAGCGACGGACTATGGCGTGCAAGCCTGCTCGATCCGGCTTCCTATCCCGGCGGAGAGGCCAGCGGCTCAGGGTTTTATTGCTATGCTCTTGCCTGGGGGGTCAACAATGGTATCCTTGATAAGGCCACCTACCTTCCGGTGGTTCAGAAAGCCTGGAAGGGGCTCAATACGTTACTCACACCTGAAGGATATGTGGGCTGGGTTCAGCCCATCGGCGCCGATCCGCAGAAAGGTTTTTCGCCTGCCAGCTGGGAGGTGTATGGGACCGGGGCGTTTCTGCTGGCGGGGAGCGAGGTGGTGAAGATGGGGAGATAGGTGCTGGTTGCTGGTTACTGGTTACTGGTTGCCGGTTACCGGTTACCGGTTAAGGCACTGAAGTTGCTTCGGAGCTGAGCCCCTCTCTGGTTGAGGGAGGAGTTGGGGCCATAGCCGTCAACTTAAGGAATTTTCCAGCGATAAAACTAAGTTTAGAAGGTGAAATGATGAGATTCGAATTTAGAATTCCGAATGCCGAGGTTGGAGATTCAAGTATTTATGAATTAGTAGCCTTCAATTTCAGGGTGACCTGAATCTTGTACTTCGGAATTCTAAATTCGAATCTCATCATTCTTACTTCAAACTTCTACTTCGAAGGCCAAAAGATCCTTAGGTCGACGGCTATAGGGTTGGGGTGGATACTTCGGCAGGAGATTCCGGCTTTCGCCGGAATGACAGTTCTGGCCTAACCAGTAACCGGCAACCGGCAACTGGCAACTGGTAACCGGCAACTATGTCTTCATCTTCATCACCAGCACATTTTCCCTTTCACCATACTGGTAATCAATTGCACTACAGCGGGCCTTTATCAGCTTGATCCCTATATCATCTTCGGCGGCACTTTCATCGAGCGGGTTGAAGGGGGCTCCGGTGCTTTTGCAGGTTAGTTCCACCGTTCCCTCTTTTTCCGAATAGGAGAGTCCGATGCGGATATCGGAAAAATCCTTCATCAGGGTTAAAACTTCTTCGGCAAGGTGGACCACATAACCGGAGGTTTTTTTGGAGATCATGTGCTTTTCGCAGAAGCTTTCCATTTCCGCCTGCAGTTCGTAGAGGTCGAAATTGGGACTCGAGATCCTGTATTCGTAGCTGCGGATCCGGTTGATGAAGGTGCGGGTTTTCTCCTTTTGCGGATTATCAAAAATCTGCTGCGGGGTGCCCTCTTCATAGATCAGGCCCTCGTCCATGTAAAAGACGCGGCTCGAGAGGTTGCGGGCGAACTCCATCTCGTGGGTGACGATGACCATGGTCATTCCTTCGCGGGCAAGCCTGCGGATTACGGCCAGCACCTCGCTCACCATGGTAGGGTCGAGGGCGGAGGTGGGCTCATCGAAGAGCAGGATTTCCGGTTCCATGGCCATGCAGCGGGCTATGGCCACGCGCTGTTTCTGGCCGCCCGAGAGCTCATCGGGGTAGCTGTTCGCCTTCTCGGCGAGCCCGACCAGCTTGAGCAGCTCCATGGCTTTCTGTTCGGCCTCCTCACGCTTTTTACCCAGCAGTTTTATCGGTCCCAGCGTGAGGTTTTCCAGTACCGACAGGTGTGCATAAAGATTGAAACCCTGAAACACCATTCCCATCCGCTGGCGAAGTTTCGGGACATTGGTTTTCTTGTCCAGCAGGGAGATCCCGTCGATGGTGATGGAGCCGCCGGTGGGGGTTTCCAGAAGGTTGAGGCAGCGCAGGAAGGTGCTCTTGCCCGTTCCCGAAGGCCCGATCACGGAGATGATCTCGCCCTTCTGAATATCGGTATTGATATCTGCAAGGACCACCAGGTCCCCAAAGTGTTTCGATAAGTTGCGTACCGTTATCATCGGGCTGCCTCCAATTTTTTAGTTGAACGTTTTCTTTTCGGATCTACCCTGATCTCCACATAACCCAGGGCCCACGTGAGCAGCCAGGCCAGTATCAGGTAGAGCACTGCCGCCATGATCAGCGGAAAGAAGGCATCGAAGGTGCGGCTCCGGATGATGTCGCTGGCCTTGGTCAGGTCCTGCACCGCGATATATCCGACAATAGAGGTCATTTTCACCAGCGAGATAAACTCCCCTTTGTAGACCGGCAGCAGGTGCCGCAAGGCCTGGGGCGTGATGATGTGGATGAAGGTCTGCACTTTCGTGAAGCCGCCGGCGATGCCAGCCTCCTTCTGGCCTTTTTCTATACTCTCGATTGAGGTCCGGAACATCTCCGACACGTACGCGGCGAAGTTGAGCCCGAACGCGAAGATCGCCACCAGCACGGGGTTGATGTTCACCGAGGCGAACACGATGTAATAGATGATCATCAACAGCACCAGTACCGGGGTTCCCCGAAGCAGGTTGATGTACACATTGGCGAATGCGGAAAGGAATCTGCGTTTCGACATTTTCATCCAGCAGATCAACCCGCCCAGCAGGGTGCCCACGAAGGCTGCAAAGATGGAGATCAGGATCGTCAGCTTGAGGCCGTCGAGAATCAGTAAATACCTCTTTTCCAGAATGATATTGCTGTGGAAGCTGTCGGCTACCTTTTTCAGGAAAGATTTTTTTACCACCGGTGTTTCGGCAGCCGTATAGCCGGCCATGTTTTTGGCGGCAACCACCACGGCGGTGCGGAATTCGGCATAGGGTTCGGAGAAGTCGATCTGCTTGCCCCGCTCTTCGGTGATGGCTATCCCATCGGTCACCAGGTCCACTTTCCCTGCGGCCAGGGCGGCCACCAGCGACGGGAACTCCATCTGGATGATTTCCAGGTTGTAATTCTTCCGCTGGGCAAAGGTTTTGATCATCTCGATATCAAACCCTACGTACTCATTATTCATGAAAGCCACATAGGGCAAGTCATCCACGGAGACGCCGGCCACCAGTTCCTTGCCTCCGGGATTGGGCGGGAACACAGGCATAACGGCGTTTTCGGCATCCTCCACAAACCAGCGGTTCCGCATCTTTTCATAGGTTCCGTCGGCCTTGCTCTCCCGTAGGAAATCGTTGAAATCCTGGCGCAGTTGCGGGTTGCTTTTCGGGAACCCCACGCCCAGCGGCAAGGTCAGCACATCATCGGTAAGCAGCTGCAGCTCGGGATTATGCTTAAGGATCAGGCGTGCGGTGATCAGGTCAAACATGGCAGCGTCGATCTTGCCGGTCTTCACAGACAGCATCAGGTCGGCGGTGCCTTCGAACCGCAGTATCCCGGCCTTCGGATAATGCGAGGCCACGTAGCCATCATGAACCGTTCCGGTGAATACCCCGATTTTTTTATCGGCCAGATCTTCCATGGTTTTAAACTGGCCGCCCGGTGCGGCGGCGATCCGGTCCTTACGGGCGAGGATGCTCACTCCGCATGTAAAGTAGGGATCGGCAAAGTCGATCTGCTTCCTCCGCTCCTCGGTGATCATCATCGAGGCGGTGATGATGTCGATCTTTTTTGTCGAGATGGAGGCGATGAGGCTGCCGAACTGCAGGTTGACCGGTACGAACTCCTTACCCAGCGATGCTGCGAAGCGGGTGCAAAGCTCGATATCAAACCCGGCCAGCTGACCGTCCTTTATCAGGGTAAACGGCATGCCCAGGTCGCTCACCACGCCTGCGGTGAGCACGCCGTTGGCCTTGCTGTTCTCAATGGCGGGCATGTCCTCGACCCCCTTTTCCATCCATCGGCTGACCATGTCGTCATACACCCCGTTGGACCGGATCTCTTTCAGGAATGCGTTGAAGCTTTCGCGGAGAGCCGTGCTCTCCTTGTTGAATCCGGCCCCGATATCGACGGTAAACACGTTCTTCGCGAGAATGGCCAGCTCGGGATATTTGTCCAGGATCGGCGGCAGGGCTTCCTGATCATAAAATATGCCGTCAACCTTATCTGAAGTCAGCGCGATCAGCAGGTCGGAGACCGTCTGGTACTGCAGGATTTTAGCCTGAGGGTAGGTGCGGCTGGCGTAGCCGTCGTGCACCGAGCCGAGCAGCACGCCGATCCGTTTATCCCCGATATCGGCGGCTGTTTTCATCAGGGTACCGGCGGCAACCGTTCCGGTGGGAACGGCAAAGGTTTTGCCTCCCGCGAGCACGGAGAGGCTGGTGATACCGGTTTCCTTCTGGCCACACGCGGCCAGCAACAGGAATCCGGATAGAATGAGTAAACGGAGGGAGATCTTCATAGAATTTAATTCTGCGGCGTCACTCCAATTTTACCTTTTTTTCGTGATATTTCCGGCTCACCGGCCGGTTTTTTTATTGCGTCATCAAGGGTTACCGGGCATCGGATTTTTACGGGCACTTTAGTATCTTTAGCTTCAAACTAAACTGCATGAAATCCATCTCCCGGGGATTGCTGGCGCTGATCGCGGTGGCCGCCATCCTCCTGTTTTCCGACCTGCCGAACCGGAGGTCCGGTGAACGGATAGTCAAAAAAGGAGCGCCAGCAAAACTCTGTATGGTTCATTATGTCGACAGCCATAATTCGGAGGATTGTGAGCGAGGACTGCGGAAAGCCCTGGCCGAAGGCAGCCTGGAGGAGGGGAAGGATTTTACGATGAAAGTGTTCAATGCCCAGGGCGACATATCTACCCTGAACAGCATTGCCGGATCCATCGGCAATGAAGGGTATGACCTGGTTTTTGCCCTTTCGACCCCGACGATCCAGTTGCTGGCGAAAAAATTGCCGGCTGTGAAAATGGTCTTCACCAACGTGGGGGATCCGCTGGCGGCCGGATTAGGCAAGTCCTTTGAGGAGCATCTGCCTGGCATCACCGGGATCTCGACCATGAGTGATTTTGAAGGGCTGGTTAAAATGATTGGGGTGCTGCATCCGGGAATTAAAACCCTGGGTACGGTATTCACTCCAGCGGAGATCAACTCCGTTGCCTACAAAGAGCGGCTGGAGACTGCAGCCCGTGAGGCAGGTATCGGACTAATTGCCGTACCGGCCAATACTGCAACCGAAGTGCTGGATGCTGCTAAGACATTGGTTTCGAGACAGATAACAGCTTTTTGCCAGATTTCCGATAACCTGACGGGCAGCTGCAGTGCCGCCATTCTTAAGGTCTCGCATGACAGCAAGGTGCCTTATTACGGCTTTGTAACCCAGCAGCTGGAGCAGGGTGCGGTGGCGGTTTGCGCCCGCGACTATTTCCAGGCAGGGCTGGAGGCCGGGCAGATGGGGCTGGAGGTTCTGGGAGGGAAGAGTCCGGCTGAGATACCTTACCGGTTTGTAAAAAAAACCGAGTTCCTGATCAGCGAGGAGGCCGCCCGGAAGTTTAATATTCCGATAACTGCTGAACTCCTGGCCGCTTTCCCGTTGCTGAAAATCAAGAAACAATAACTGAATACGAACCTACATGGACAATAAACTGGATATCCGCAAAGGCCCTTCCGGGCCGGAACAGCGGGTCTTTCTCGAAGGAAGGCTGGATGCAGGATGGGCCGGGCATCTGGACGAATACCTGAACGGGCTTGTCCGCGACGGCTCCTATCATATCATCCTGAACATGGCGGGTGTGCAGTACATGAGTTCTGCCGGCATCCGGATCCTGGTAAGCCAGTACAAGAAGATTGAGAAGATCGGCGGCCTGTTTTTGCTGGAGGAGCTGTCGGAACCCGTTGCGGAAGTCCTGAAAATGGTGGGGATGATCAGCATTCTCACGCGGGCTGCCGGAGCTCCGGCAGCCGCAGAAAAAGAGAAATCCGGATCCAAGGAGATTGCCGGGTACCTTTTTGGAAATGAAACACTTTCCGGCAGCCGGATGACTCTCAGTACCTCAGGAAATCCTGATCTGGCGCTGACTTCGGGCTACTCTGAAAGCGACAATGTCAAGATAAAATTTGCCCCGGGCAGCTATGGTTTGGGTATCGGCGCCATCGGTGATGGGTATTCAGATTGCAGAAGCCGCTACGGCGAATTTCTTGGGCTGGGCGAGGCGCTGGTTTACAAACCGTCTGACGGATCCAGGGTTCCCGACTACACATTGCGGGCCGGCCGGCTTGAGCCCGAGATCAATGCCCTGAGCGCACTGCAGGCCGAAGGGGCCTTTTCGAACCTGATCTCCTTTGAGCCGGTGGAGTCGGGACAGGCCATTACGCTGGCCGACCTGACAGATGGGTTTGCAGAAATCACCGGCCTCAGCCGTTTTGTTTTCCTCCTGATCGCGGAGAGCGGCGGCCTGGTGGGCGTAAGCCTCAGCGCACCGCCGGTTGAAGGCAATCTGTTGTTTGATTTTCCGGGCATCCGAGAAAACATTCATTTTACAACGGAGCCGGCGTACACCCGTATGCTCACCGTCTCTTTCGGCGTTTTCGACCGGTCGCCCGATGCTGCCCTGAAACCTTTTCTGCGTCCCGTTAAGCCGGGATCATCCGGGTTTATCCATACCCACACCGCTGTTTTTCCGTACCAGGCTTTACCGAAAAAAGAGACCTCAGCCAGCAAGCTGATCCTGCACCTGTTTGAAACGAGCATCGTGGAGGATGTGCTGCACCTGGTAAATGATACCCGGGAGATTGCCGGGCTGGGCGACAGCACCTTCAAGCAGGGCGTGGCCTGGATCGGAGCATTCAATTAAACCTTAAATTACAAGGTCGATGACACTACTTATAGGATCCATAACCATCGGGCTCGTACTGGCGCTGCTGGCCGTGGGCATTTTCATCAGCTTCAGGATATTCGATTTTCCCGATATCACGGCCGAGGGCTCCTTCACGTTCGGAGCCGCCATTACCGCTTCGCTGATCATTGCCGGAACCAACCCCATACTGGCCACTGTTCTTGCTTTTGTTGGCGGAATGCTGGCAGGGGCCGCGACCGGCATCATCCATACGCGTTTTAAAATCAATCCCCTCCTCTCGGGGATACTGGTGATGACGGCCCTCTATTCGGTTAACCTCCACGTGATGGGCAAGAGCAATCTGCCGCTGCTGTCGAAAACCACCCTTTTTACCTGGTTCGAGAACTTTTCAGCAAAAATCTCAGGGAAAGATGCGGTGGTGAACCTCCTCGGCTGGGATGTCCCGGCAAAAGAGTTGTGGACCCTGCTGTTCTGCTTTCTTATTATTCTGATATTCAGCCTGATATTGTACTGGTTTTTCAAAACTCAGATTGGAACCGCCATGCGGGCTACGGGCGATAACGACCAGATGATCCGGGCGCTCGGGGTGAATACCAAGCGGATGATCATTTTCGGGGTTGCCCTGTCGAACGGGTTCATTGCCCTGGCAGGCTCGATGCTGGCGCAGTTCCAGGGGTTTGCCGACGTGCAGATGGGCATCGGGATGATGGTGTGGGGCCTGGCCAGTGTGATCATCGGTGAGGCCCTGATCAGTGACCACAGTTTAGGGATGGTGATTGCCGGCACGGTGATCGGCGCCGTTCTTTTCAGGCTCCTGGTTGCCATTGCGCTCAGGTGGGGCATGAATCCCAATGACCTGAAGCTCATCACGGCGGCTTTTGTTTTCCTGGCCCTGGTATTGCCGGGTTTCATGAAGAAGACCAAGAAGATCAAACTATTCAGATAAACAGCATGCTTGAATTAACAGATCTCTATAAAACCTTTAACGCAGGCACCCTCAATGAGGTGAAGGCTTTGCAGGGGGTAAGCCTGACGATTGCCGACGGCAGTTTCGTCTGTGTGCTGGGAACTAACGGATCGGGCAAGTCGACCCTCCTCAATGCGGTGGCCGGCACTTTTATCACCGATTCCGGGACGATCCTGCTGAATGGCCGGAACATTACCCGCTGGCCGGAGCATAAGCGCGCGTGCCAGATCGGTCGTGTTTTCCAGAACCCTTTCAGCGGCACCGCGCCGTCCATGTCGATTGCCGAGAACCTCTCCCTGGCCGCCCGGCGCGGTAAAAAGAGAGGGCTGGGCTGGGGTTTGCCGGTTCCGGTGATCCGCGAGCTGAAGATCAGGATAAAAGACCTGAACATGGGATTGGAGGACCGGCTGGATTCGCCGATCGGGAAGCTCTCCGGCGGACAGCGGCAGGCGCTGACCCTGCTGATGTCGAGCTGGCTGAAGCCCGATCTGCTGCTGCTCGATGAACACACGGCCGCGCTGGATCCAAAGACTGCCGGAAAAGTGATCGAATTAACAGAGCGTATTGTGACCGAAGGCGGGCTCACCACGCTGATGGTGACGCACTCCATGCAGCAGGCGGTGAACCTGGGCGACCGGATCATCATGATGCACCAGGGAAGGATCAAGTTCGATTTCAGCGGCGACGAGAAGCAGCGGCTGAAAGTGCCCGATCTGCTCTCGCTGTTTGACGAGATACGCCGCAAGGATCAGATTGATACCGGCGTATCGGAATTATTAATTGCTAACTATGTTTAAATCAATACATTAAACTCAGTGAAACGATTTTTGCGGCCTTTACTGTTCCTGTTTGCGGTGAGCGCGGTGCTCCTTCTATCGGATCTGCAGAACCGGAACCGGTCGGTTCGCGACAAATCGATCTACCGGATCGCTGTTTTCCGCTACAACTCCAACCAGATTCTGGAGGAGACTGAAAACGGGTTGCTCAATATCATACAGGCCTCGG
>CAYQFT010000077.1:0-4585 GCA_964416825.1 uncultured Porphyromonadaceae bacterium | reverse complement strand
AACCAGATTCTGGAGGAGACTGAAAACGGGTTGCTCAATATCATACAGGCCTCGGAAGCCTTCAAAAACGGGCGTATCCAGATCAAGCGCTACTGTTCCGAAGGGGACATGCCCACGGCCAACACCATTGCGCGGAGCGTAATCAGTGAGAAGTTCAACATGGTGGTTTCCATCAGCACGCCGGGTTTGCAGGTGATGGCCAATGCGAACAAGAACGGGGAGGTGCTGCACGTGTTCTGCGCCGTAACGGATCCGGTGGCTTCCGGTGTCGGGATTACCGGCACGGCGGCCGGCGAGCATCCGGCGCACCTGGTGGGGATCGGCACGTTTCAGCCGGTGGAGGCTGTCATCCGCATTGCCCGGGAGATGAACCCGGAGCTCCGGAAGCTCGGCGTGGTTTGGTGTGCCAGCGAGACCTGCTCCGAGGCCTGCGTAAAGAAGGCCCGGAAGATCTGCGGCGAGCTGGGCATTGAGCTGGTGGAAACGAGCGTGGAGTCGGTAACCCAGGTTTATGAAGCCGCGTCGTCGGTTTGCGCCAAGGGGGTGGAAGCACTCTGGATCGGCGGCGACAACGTGGTGGAACCTGCTATTTCCATGCTGATATCAGCCGGCGCCAAAAGCGGGATACCGGTATTCTCCAACAATCCCAAGCATTCGATCAAAGGCGCGATGGCGAGCCTGGGAGCGAACTATTACCAGGTTGGGCAGACAGCAGGGAGCCTGGCGCTCGACCTCATCAACGGAAAGCCAACGAATCAGATCGAGATAAAAAACGTGGTTCCCGAGAAGCTTTTTATTAACGACTCCGTGCGGAGGCTGATGAAGGGCAGCTGGAAGATTCCGGAGGAGCTGCTGGCGCGGACCGACTCGCTTATACGATGAAAATGAAACCTAAGAATCAAACCATTAACGCATTTCTGCTGCTGATCACAGTTGCCCTCGCATCGGCTTCGTGCCACAAGCGCGAGCGTGCCACTGTTACGACGGCTGCTGCAGAAACCGAAGCTGCCTCAATCACCGGCCAGCCGCTGCGCAAAGTGACGCTGCTGCCTTATTGGGTGCCATCTGCACAATTTTCCGGTTACTACGTCGGAATAGATAAGGGAATTTTCCGCAAGCATGGTATCGACCTGGAGGTTCTTCCTTTTGATCCGATGGCCCAGCCGGAAGCCCTGATCCGTGAAAAGAAGGCCGATTTTGCGCTGTTATGGCTGGTGAACGCCTTGTCGGTGAAGGACAAGGGGGCCGACATAGTCAATATAGCACAGTTCTCCTCCCGGTCATCCCTGATGCTGATAACACGGAAAAGCAGTGGAATCAACCGGATCGAAGAGATGGAAGGGAAGCGGGCCGGCATCTGGATCGGCTTTGATTTGCAGCCGCAAGCCCTGTTTAATAAATTCGGGCTCAAGGTGGAGATGATTCCGATCGGCAGCACTAATAACCTGTTTCTCCAGGGAGGGGTGGATATTCTCAACGCCAACTGGTTCGATGAGTATCATTCTGTCCTCAACTGCGGAATCCACGAAGATGAGCTGAACAAGTTCTTCTTTGCGGATTACGGCTTTAATTTTCTTGAAGATGGCATCTACTGCCTATCCGAAAAAGCGGCTTCTGATCCTGAACTCTGCCGGAATTTTGTGGAGGCTGCTTTGGAAAGCTGGAACTATGCATTTGAAAACCAGGAAGAAACAGTAGAAATAGTAATAAAATTTGCGAAAACGAAGAAACAGCCAGTCAACCAATCTCACCAGCGCTGGATGCTGAGCCGTTACCGCGAGCTCTACATCCCGGCTGGCAGCAGCGTGATCAACAATAATCTGAAACGGGCAGATTATGAGGCTGTTCAGAAAGTTATGCTGGAGAGCCGGTTCATAACCCAGCCAATACCCTTTGATACGTTTTATAAACCTGCCGTCCGCTAACAGTATCTGCGAATGAAGACAAAGCTGAAATTCCGAAGAGGGCTGGCCTTTAAAATGGTCCTGTCAATTTTTGTCAGCATCTGGATCATTTTCGTCGTGATCTTCTATTATACCCAGAGAATAACCCGGGAGATTGTAACCAAGAACTTGAAAACCAATGCGGAATACCTCACTACCAGTACGGTTGCGAAGATCGAGAAGGTATTGAGCAGCATACAGCGGGTTCCCGACAACCTGGTGCGCCTGGTTGAACAGAACACCATGAATGAAACCCAGATCAATCAGGTAGTGCGGCTGATGGTAGACAATAATCCTGAAATCCTGGGAGCCTGCCTGGCTTTCAGGCCGTATTATGCCAATCAGTCTCAAAAGTTCAATGCTTATTACTATTTCAGGAAGGACGGAAAGGTTGAATACAAGAATCTGGGCAACGAGCAGTATGATTACTTCTATATGGATTGGTACCAGATTCCCAAAGAACTGGGACGGGCCATGTGGAGCGAGCCCTATTTTGATGAAGGGGGTGCGGATGCGGTGATTTCCACCTATTCGGTTCCGGTATTTTTTGAGGGAAGAGGGCAAAAGGAGTTCGTAGGGATACTGACCATCGACATCTCCCTCGATTGGCTTCAGGGATTTGTGAATGCCATCAAGGTGTATGAAACCGGATATGGATTCATGGTCTCCAAAACAGGGGTTATCGTCACCCATCCGAACAAGGATTTTATCATGAACGAAACGATATTCAGCATTGCCGACGAGCAAAATTCAACGGCGCTGCACAATATTGGCCGGAGCATGATTAACGGGGAGACCAGCTTTGCGGAGATTGAATACCGCAATTTACGCACCGGCAAGCTCAGCTGGATCGCTTATGCCCCGATCGGGTTTAATGGCTGGTCGCTCGGAATTGTCTTCCCGGTTGATGAATTACTAACCGATGCCACACGGCTCAAGCGGGCGGTAATGGGGATGGGGTTCGGGGGCGGTGCGATCCTGATCCTCATTATCATCCTGATTGCCAGTTCAATCACACGGCCGCTCAGGAAGCTTACGAAAGTGACGGAAGCTTTTGCCGGCGGGGAGTTTGATGTCAATCTCCCGGAAATAAAATCCAGGGATGAGATCGGTCGGCTCAACTCAGCCTTCCGGTCGATGCAGGGAAAACTTGCACTGACTATCGGCGACCTTCGTGAGGCTTCGGAACAGCTCAGGGAGTCGAACGAGAAGCTTGAGGAATACAGCCGTTCCCTTGAAGACAAGGTCGAGGAGCGCACGGCCGAGCTCAGTACCAAGAATAAGGAACTGGATGCAGCCTTCAACAATATCAGGACACTCAATGAGATTGGCAAAAAGATCACGTCGACACTGGATATCGATTCCATTCAGGACATGGTGTACGAGCATGTGAACTCCCTGATGGATGCGACCAGCTTTCTGATCATGGTTCATAACGAGGCGGAGCAGCGACTCGAATGTAAGCTTTCTATGGAGAAGGGTGTCAGGCTCCCGCCGTTTGAAATCCCCTTGTCGGAAGAGAACCGGTTTGCCGTCTGGTGTGTGAAGCATGCTTCCCCGGTATTCATGAATGATATCGATACGGAATATATCAAGTACGTGCCGTTCCGGGCCAAACCGAAGGCCGGGGAGGTGGTCTCCTCGCTGATCTATCTCCCGATGATGATTGAGGACCGGATCGTGGGTGTCATCTCAGCCCAAAGCTTCAAGAAGAATGCTTACAGCCAGTATCAGTATGACATGCTGCTGAACCTTGCGAACTTTGTAGCCATCGCATTCGACAATGCTTTTGCCTACGAGAAGATCAACAAGGCCAACAATGAATTGAAAGCCGCCCAGACCCAGCTGATCCAGGCAGAAAAAATGGCCTCGCTCGGTCAGCTGACCGCCGGGATTGCACATGAGATCAAGAATCCGCTCAACTTCGTCAACAACTTTTCTGAACTTTCCATTGAACTGGCCGCCGAGGTGATCGAGGAGATCGAAAAAATGCCGGATTCGGTGGATCCCAAGGATAAGGAATATGTGATCGGCATCGTGCAGGATATAGAGAGCAACGTTAAGAAAATCAACGAGCATGGCAAGCGGGCCGACAGCATCATCCGCGGGATGCTGCTGCACAGTCGCGGCAAGTCGGGCGAGATGCAGGAAACCGACCTCAACGCCCTGCTCGCCGAATACGTTGCCCTTGGTTATCACGGGCTCCGGGCCAGCGACAATACCTTCAATATCAAGATAGAGTCCGATTATGATTCTGCCATCGGGAAGGTCCGGGTGGTTCCACAGGACATCAGCCGCGTTTTCCTCAACCTGGTCAACAATGCCTGCTATTCAACCGTGCAGAAAAAAGCGGAACTTAAGGACGCCTATTTCCCGATTTTGTCGGTGAGCACCAAGCGGACCGGGGATTCCGTCATCATCCGGGTACGGGATAACGGAAAGGGAATTCCGCCGGCTATCGTTGAGCGTATCTTCAACCCGTTCTTTACCACAAAGCCGGCCGGATCGGGGACGGGATTAGGGCTGTCGATCAGTTATGACATTATCGTACAGGAACATAAAGGGGAAATTAAAGTGGAGTCGGTGGAAGGGGAATGGGCGGAGTTTACGATAACGCTGCCGGTTTAAACGACGGATGACGG
>CAYQFT010000076.1:4005-16023 GCA_964416825.1 uncultured Porphyromonadaceae bacterium | reverse complement strand
GCATGGAGGCTGCGGGAGTGTACCGTGGAGCGCCGACGCGCGTGGCGGCGCCGAGACGAAAAACCCCGTAGGGGCGGACCCATGGTCCGCCAGGGACCCGTGGTCCGCCAGTAAGGCAGAGGGCAAAAGGCAGAAGGCAGAAATTAGGAAGAAGGCAGAAGGAAGAAGAAAAAAGGGTGGCCTCTGCCTTTCTTCCCAGTGGTTCGAATATGTTGCCCCCGAATTTATTCGGGGGATCAGGGCAATGCTCACAAAACACACGTATCGAGGCCTTTAAAGGCCTCGACACGTAATTAAATATTGATCCTGTGCGCCAACCCCGGTTTAAAAACCGGGGCAACATATTGTTTTTCAATGCTATAAGCAGATTACATCCCACCCACCCCCTTATTTCTTCTTCCTTCTTCCTTCTTCCTAATTTCTGCCTTCTGCCCTCTGCCTTCTGCCTTCTTCTACAGAAACACTAACACCAACGCCACAGCGATAACTATCCCCGCCGCCGACCCATACACCGCCCCCTTGTGCATCCGCTGCCAGGTCTCTTTCAGCACCTGCACCTCATGCTGCATATAGGGTTGATCGAAGGTTTCAGAAGCTATGACTGATATCTTTTTGATGCCGGGTCCCTCTTTCAGGTTGTAGGGAATAAACGCCAGGAGGTTGATAAAGGTGAGTACCGAAAGGCCGAACTTATACATGACTGGAATTGCTGTATGGTGTGTATAATAGTATAACAGCAATTTGACTCATTTAGTAGGGAATCGGTTACATTATTATTTAAATATGTTACAGGATTCACACTATTAAGGCAGGAGGGCAGAAGGCAGAAGGCAAAAATTAGTCCTAAGGCTTAAGTACTTAAAGAAATAAGTTAAGGCAGAAGTAAGGCCAAAACCACCCTTATTTCTTCCTTCTTTTGCCTTTTTCCTAATTTCTGCCTTTTGCCTTCTGCCCTCTGCCCTATCCATGTGTGAATTTTGCAACATAAATCCACAATTGTGCAACACTCCCCAACCGTGTTCGTCCGATCTTTGTTCCGTCGCGATAAATAAATTGCGGCACAAATTAAGTATGATGAAAAAGCTAAGTTTTTTACTCAGCATGGTTCTCCTTGCTGTTTTTGCAGGGTCCTGCGACAAGGGCGTAAAAACCTATCCGGTTGACGTACGGATGACGGATGATGACGGTCCGTATGACGGAGTCTATATCGATCTGAAGAAAGTTGAACTGACCGGGAACGACGGGGTGGCCGTTATGATGGACGTGAACACGGGGGTATACAATCTGCTCGATTTTTCGAACGGGGTGGATACACTGATCGCCACCGGCGGACTGGAAGTATCGAGGATCAGCCAGATCCGGCTCATCCTGGGTTCGGATAACACCGTTACGGTTAATGGAGTAAACTATCCGTTGAGTACGCCCAGCGCGGAGCAATCGGGATTAAAACTTCAGGTTCAGCAAGACCTGCAAGCCGGGGTGACCTATACCGTCCTGCTGGATTTTGATGCCAACAAGTCCATTATCAAACTGGGCAACGGCGACTATAAGCTTAAGCCGGTTATCCGTACCATCACCACGGCAATCTCCGGAGCCATCATGGGCAAGATCTCACCGGTTGGAACCGCCGCCACCATCGTGGCTACCTCCGGGAATCTCACCTATTCAACCAATGTCAACGAAGCAGGCAACTTCCTGCTCGCCGGCCTTCCCCCCGGAACCTACTCGCTGCTCGTAACGCCTGAAACACCCTTCGCCGTGATGACCATCCCCGATGTGGATGTATCGGTGGGGCAGACGACGAATATCGGGATGATTATTCTGTAATGCAGAATAGGGCAGGAGGGCAAGAGGGCAGAAGGGCAGGAAGTAAAGGATTTAAGACTTTAAAACTTTAAGTCTTTACTTTTTGCCCTTCTGCCCTCTTGCCCTCCTGCCCTATCACGCCCTCCTGCCCTAAACATTCCCCTACCTGAATTGTATTACCCAAAAAGGTAATACTCTTTCCATGAAATCATTACTTGTCTTTTCAGCTTCTGTTCTTATCGGTCTCCTTTTTACAGGATGTACCCAGTATGACGGGGAACAGACCGAAACCATCCCCGTGGAGTATACGATGGGGATCGACCTGTGGGTCTTTTCGCCTGTATTGAAATCAGGCGGAACCCCTGGGTATGGCGACATCGTGTTCTTTCCTGGTGAAAACCCGATCGTTAAGGCCAATGCCGGCAAAATTCTGAATATCAAGGCCAAACAGATTACCTGGTCGGCAACCGGTCTTGCCGCTCCGATCGCTGTTTCTGAAGCACGCATGATATTCAGTGTCCCCAAGCCAGGAGCCATGCCTGATGACCCGATCTCCGACCGTTGGACCACAACGGGATGGTATGTGAATAACTCAACCCTGCAAAGCGGCGTTAACTATACCTTCTTCCCCGGCACCGACACGCTGGAATGGAACCGTCTCTCCACCATGCTGTTTGCAAATGATACCATTCGTGTTAGTTGGGAAGACTTCCACGATGAAGTTCCGAATCCGTATCGGATAAACATTACGGTGTTGGCGGAGATGAAAATCAGCCGGTAGAGACGCATAAATGCGTCCTACTTATTTTGAATCCTCACGTGTTGAGGCCTTTAAAGGCCTCAACACGTGGTGATTGTGATCATTTCCCTATCCCCGGCCTGAAGGCCGGGGCAACAGGTAACCGTTTCATTGCTCAAATCCTCACCATCCCTCACAATTCCTCACCATCCCTCACCATCCCTCACCATCCCTCACAATACCTCACCATACCTCACAACCCCTCACCCTTCCTCACCGTCACCTCCCCCTTCTCCTCTACCCCCTCCGCGGTTAGGACCAGGGTGTAGTTCCCCGGCTCGATATACGTCTTCCCCCCAAAGAAATACGCATCGTTCCCCTGAACTTCCTTCACCACCCCATCCCAGCGGATCTGGTTGAATCCGCGGTTTCCTTCCATCTCAATCACTTTAATTAACTTAATCCCTTGTTTTACTGATACTTGTGCCTTCCCTTCCTTCTCCTGCCACCAGGTGATCTCGGTTTTGTGTACGCTTAATTCATTTATATCCCGATGGGTGTCGTTCCGCGTGGGAGCGATCAGGTCGGGGATCTTCAGTAACCGGGTACTGGCGGGCGCGCCGGCTGAGAAGGCCTCATGGACCGGTTTCAGGCTCATTTTGTAAATGCCCCGACCATGGGTTCCTGCGATCAGGTCCATCTCCTTTTTCTGTATCACCAGGTCGGATATGACCGTGGGCGCCAGGTTGCCGCCCAGCAGCGACCAGCTCTGGCCGCGGTTGGTGGAGATATAGACTCCCCGGTGCAGGCCGGCATAGAGGAAGCCGGCATTCAGCGGGTCCTCGGCGATGCAGTTGACGGTTTCATCGGGCAGGTTGGCCGAAATCGATTGCCAGGTGATGCCCAGGTCTTCCGACACAAACAGGTGGGCCGCCAGGTCGTCGTTGTTGATGCCGGTGAGGGCGACATAGATCCGGTCTTTTGTAAAGCCCGATGTGACGATGCTCCGGATATAGGCGTTGGGCAGGCCGGCGGAGCGCTCGGTCCAGGTACTGCCGTCGTCCTGTGTCACCCACACCGATCCCTTGTCGGTTCCCACTACCAGCAGTCCCTGCTGCAGCGGGGATTCCGCCAGGGCTCCGGCGGCCGTGGAGGCCTTGGCCGGATCGGCGGAGCGGGAAAAATCGGGACTGATCAGCTCCCACTTATCTCCCTTGTTCAGGCTCTTAAACAGATAATTGCCGGCATGATACAATACTTTCGGGTCATATCGGGATATGATATAGGGAGCGATGAAATTGTAGTTCAGCGTTCCCGCCGTGCCGCGCGGCAGCCGGGGCTGTATGTGCACCGAGCGGTCGGCGGCCATGTCCTTCCGGAAAATGCCGCCGTTCTGCGAGGAGGTGTAGATGATGTTCGGATCCTCCGGATCGGCGAGCGTGTAGCAGCCGTCGCCGCCGCTCCAGGCATCGACCCAGATATACTTCCACTCATCGGCAAAGCGGGGGTTCCACTCCTTCGCCGGACCGTAAACGGAGGCATCGTCCTGCGTGCCGCCGTAAACCTTGTAGGGCGTGCGCTCGTCGACCGAGATGTCGTAAAACTCGCCCGTGGGCAGGTTGTTATAGTGCATCCACGACCGGCCCCGGTTGTAGCTGTAATAAAATCCGCCGTCGTTCCCCACGGCCAACTCCTCCGGGTTCAGGGGATTGATCCAGATGTCGCACTGATCGAGGTGGAAGGGGACGGCCGGACTCGGGAACAGGTGAAACACGTCGCCGCCGATCATGTCGAAATGCTTGCCGCCGTCGGCGCTGTGCGCCAGCCGGATGCCCAGCAGGTAGATCTCGTCATCATTTTTAGGGTTGACCGCACAATCGGAAAAATACCAGCCGATAACTGAGTAAATCTGCAGGTCCTCCTCATGAGTCCGTTTCCAGCTGGAGCCCCCGTCGGTGGTGAGGTAGCACTCCGCGCTGCGGTTCGCCGGGCGGTTGAGGTTGTCGGCAAACGCATAGACTTTTTGCGGGTTCTGCCAGGAGACGGCCAGACCGGTGCGGCCGTTCTTGTCGCCGTCGGGGAGACCGCCCGAGAGTTTTTTCCAGGTGCTTCCGCCGTCGGTGCTCTTGTATACCGCGCTCTCACGGCCGAAGATCCCGGGGTAATTTTCCCAGGTGGAAGCGTAGACAATCTGCGGATCGGAAGGGGCGATCACCACGTCGTTGCCCCCGGTGCGGTCGTTCACGTAGAGCACCCGATCCCAGGATTTACCGCCATCGAGCGTGCGGTAGATGCCGCGCTCGGGACTGGGCGACCACAGACGGCCGAGGACCGCCACGAAGGCGATATCGGGATTCTGCGGATGCACCTTGATTTTGGCGATATGCCACGATTGTTCAAGCCCGATATGCCTCCAGGTGGAGCCGCCGTCGTCGGAGCGGAACACCCCGACTCCCGGCAGCGTGAAATTTCTCGGTTTTTTCAGATACTCCCCTGTGCCCAGATAGATAATATCGGGATTAGACGGAGCCAGGGTAAAATCCCCGATCGAGAGGGCCGGCTGGTTCTCAAATATCGGGCTCCAGTGTAATCCATGATCGGTGGTTTTCCAGAGGTTCCCCGATCCGAAGCCGGCATACCAGGTGCCGGGCCGCGTGGGGTCGCACTGCACGGCATCCACCCGGGCCGAATTGATCACCGGTCCGAGCTGGATCCAGTCGAGCCGGTATTCCGTTTTGCTCTTATGTTCCTGATACTGGGGCCATGAGGCCATCAGCGGGTTCGGATCCTGGGCCTGCAGGGCGCTGGGCATCATCAGGGTTATGCCGATCAGGATACCCCTGACCCGCCGTCTGTTTTGTCTGAAAAGTTTTATCATGATAAACTTCCTGTTTGGCCGAAGATACTAAAAACAAAAAACCTGTCAGGTTTAAAACCTGCCAGGTTTTTGTTGTCCGACCAGGGCTCGAACCTGGACTCTTCTGAACCAAAATCAGACGTGTTGCCAGTTACACCATCGGACAATGCGGGCACAAAGATAAAAAAAGTTTTGAAAAACGGTTACCTGGTTACCGGTTGCCAGTTGCCAGTTGCCGGTTAGGCCAGAACCTCACTTGAATCTCAAATTTCGGAATTCGGAATTCTTCATTCGAATCTCTCAATTCCACCTTACCCCTTTTTTCTTCTCAAACCAATCACCATTCACTAATCACCATTCACTGTTCACTCTTTCGCTTCACGCTTCACGTTCTTCACGCTTCACGTTCTTTTTCCTCCAGGTCTTGACAATAAGGTATACCGCGAAAACTACTCCAAGGCCCAGAACGATCCATATCAGCTCATGGTAGTATTTCTCGAGCAGTTCCTGCTGGGAGTAGAAGAAATATCCGAGCAAGGCGAGGACAATGTTCCAGATGCCGGCACCAATGAAGGTCCAGAGTGCGAATGCACCGAATTTCATTTTGGCCATGCCGGCCGGGATGGAGATGAGGTGGCGCACGCCGGGTACGAGGCGGCCGATGAAGGTGGAACTATTGCCGTTCTTGATGAAAAAGGACTCGGCCTTTTCCACCTTTTCACGGGTTACAAAGATGAGGTGGGCCCATTTGGTGTCGGCCAGGGCATAGATGATCTTCCGGCCGAGCGTATATCCGAGGATATAATTAATGGTAGCACCGGTAAGTGCGACCAGTGTGCCGGCCAGGATCACGCCCACGATATTCAGCTCTCCGCTTGCAGCAAGCCATGCGGCCGGCGGGATCACCAGCTCCGAGGGCATAGGCAGCACCGTACTCTCAACCATCATCAGCAAAAACACAGTCAGATAACTGATATTCTGCATGTACCAATCGATCACCTGTTGTATGAATTCCATGGGGCTCTTTGTTTTTTGTCAAAAATAAGAAAAAGACGGCAGACCGCAGACGGCAGACTGCTATGTGCCATCTGCCGTCCGCTGTCCGCCGTCAATCTGCGGTCTGCCGTCTGCCGTCTGCGGTCTGCGGTCTCTAATTCACCACCATCTGCTTCGTTTCCACAAAGCTTCCGGCTTTAATCGTATAAAAGTAAACACCCGCTTCGAGGCCGCCGGCTTTCAGTGTAAAGGTGTGCTTGCCTGCGGGGACGAATCCTTCGTTCTGCGAAACAACCTTGCGGCCGGTGAGGTCCATGATCTCAAAGGTTACCTCGGATCCGTTAACCAGCTCATACCCGATTTCGGTGCTCCCGTTGAACGGGTTCGGGAAGTTCTGGCCGAGCAGGGAGGTATTCAGTGCATTGTTGATTCCGTCGATCCGGTTGGAGTGGTCGTTGATGTTGAGCCGGCACATCAGGTTCTGGCGGCCGACGTAGCTGTTCAGTCCGGCATCTATAGTTCCGTCATAGATCCCTATGGCAACTGCATCGGTGAGAATTACGGAGTTGTCGGTGCCGATCTCCAGACCCTGGTTCCTGCGGATGAGGAAATCCTCGTTCATGTTCCAGTACTGGATGCCTGCATAAACCAGGTCTCCCTTTTTCAGGAATTCCGATTCCCCGTCGCGGGCCAGCTCCATGGTGATCCATTTGTTGAACTGGGCGGAGTCAAGCGGAATCTGCTCGGTATAGAGCATTTCGTAGGGGGTCTCGTCTTCCGTGCCCAGCGGAACCTTCCAGAGGGTAAACCGGAAGGTGGTGAAAGCATCGGCTTTCCCCCCGCTGATGAACGTGGAGATGGAACTTACTTCGCAATCCCCGAAGATGGGGAATATCGAGCCTACAAAGTGTCCTTCGTTGGCTGCGGCGCCTTCGGTATACCTTTCCTTGCTGTAGGACCAGGAGAGGTCGTTGGTGTCGTCGGACCGCGAATAAACGCTGTCGGTTACATTGAAAGGAATCGCCCTTTTGTTGTTCACCGGCGAATCATCGGTTTCCTTGGCCTTGAATTCCCAGTTGACCATATAATGCCCGAAATCAGCCGGTGAGTATTTATCGGCTATGGCAGCGGTGTCGATGATCAGAACCGATACGTCGACAGGGTCCGACATTTTATGCCAGACGCTGTTGCCGGCTTTGGTAATGTCAACATCGAGATAGACATTCTCCTGGTCGTATTCGCCGAAGTTCAGGGCAGCCGACTCAAAATTCATGAACCCCCCGATCCCGTCGAGCTGTGTTTTGGGCAGTGCATGGAACCAGCCCATGGTGGTGTTCTCATTGCCATCGTCCCACTCCATTTTCACGTAGTTCATCTTGAGGTCGTTGTTCAGGGCCTCTGCTACTTCAAAGTCGTCCACGGCCCAGTAATAGAGCCGGGTATTGACCCAGTGAAGGCGCATCAGGACATTCGGAGAGCCGGCGGCAACATCGGAAATATTCACTTCCAGAAGGGCTGGTTCGCCTTTCGGCTTATCCAGCGGACGTTGCTTGTGGCCGCATCCGAAGTTCACAGTGTACACGGCGGAGTGGACCCAGTTGTCGACGCTCACCTCCAGGTACATTTCGGCCCGCAGGTTCAGATACGCGCAGTATGCCATGAAATGGGTCTGATACCGGACCACAACCGAGGAGTGCTGGCTGCAGTCGATGGGCGGAAATACCACCGAATTGTCGAGGTTAACCGACAGCAGCCCTCCCTGGTTATACTGTTCCACAAAGAGTGCGAGGCATCCGTTGTCCTTGGTGGTGGAGTTCAGAGGAGGATCCTGGGTGTAACGGTCGACAAAGCCGAGTCCGGCCGGCCACCAGACCCAGTTGTACCCAATATCCAGCGGATCAAGGAAATAGTACCCCGCCGGAGCGGTCCAGCCTTTAGGATCGGCCGGGTTTCCCCAGCCAAAGGTTTCTCTGTAAAAAACTTCGCCGCTCCCTTTGGTGCCGGGAGTTTGGGCGAAAGTTACGGCCGTGGCAAAAAGCCCTGCCAGTGCAAGCAATAGTGTAATTTTTCTCATAAGAGGTTTGTATTGGTAAGTCCCCTAAAGGTAAAAAAAAAAGGGCGGTCTCCCGCCCCTTTTCTTTTCAAAGGTTTAGCTTAGTTGACGACCATCTGTTTTGTTTGGACAAAACTTCCGGCTTTAATGGTATAGAAGTAAACACCTGCTTCGAGATCGCCGGCGTTCAGTTTGAATGTGTGCTTGCCTGCGGGAACGAATCCTTCGTTCTGCGAAACAACCTTGCGGCCGGTGAGGTCCATAACCTCAAACGTTACTTCGGAGCCGTTTGCGAGTTCATACTCAATTTCGGTGCTTCCGTTGAACGGGTTCGGATAGTTCTGGCCAAGCAGTGAGGCTGTCAGGGTGTTGCCGATGCCGTCGATCAGGTTCGAATGATCGTTCACGTTAAGGCGGATCATGAAGTTACGCTTGCCGAAGTAGTCGCCTACACCGGTCCGGATGCCTCCGTCATAGATCGAGATCCCGGAGGATTCCGTCAGCTTGACCGAGTTGTCGGTTCCGATTGTGAGACCCTTGTTCCTGCGGACCAGGTAATCCTCGTTCAGGTTGTCATAGGAGATCCCGGCATAAACCTTGTCGCCCTTTTTCAGGAATTCCGATTCACCGTCCTTGGAAAGTTCGAGCGTAATCCACTTGTCAAACTGTGATGAATCCAGCTGGATCATTTCCGAGGCGAGCAGTTCAAACGGGGTTTGATCTTCCTCGGTTGCTGGCGGAACCATAAACAGGACAAAGCGGTACATCATCAGGTTGTCGGCTTTACCGCCAGTGATGAAAACGGAAATGGAGCTGACTTCAACGTCTCCGAAGATCGGGAAGATAGACCCCGAGAAGTGGTTAAGGTTTGATGTTGCAGCAGTGGTATACGCTTCCTTGCTCATCGACCAGCTCAGGTCGTTGCTGTCATCCGAACGGGAATAGATACTGTCGGTAACATTGAAGAAGGCCGTCATCTTATTATCGGTCGGATTATCCTCCGTAAACTTGCTCTTGAATTCATAGTTCACTTTGTAGTGGCCGAAATCTACCGGATTGTACTTGTCGGCAACAATGGCCGTGTCCGTGATCAGGATGGAAACATCCTCGGGGTCAGTGGTTTTATTGAACACGCTGTTGCCGCCTTTGGTGATGTCAAGGGTCATGAATACGTCTTCCTGATCATCGGAGCCGAAGTTGAGGGTTGCGGAAGTGAAGTTCATGAAACCGGTGTTTGCAGTGAGCTGCGTTTTCGGGATGTTATGAATCCATGCCATTCTGGTATTCTCGTCGCTATCGTCCCACTCCATCTGGTTAAACAGGATCTTCAGGTCGTTGTTGTAGGCTTCTGACAGGGTGAAATCGTCAACTGCCCAGTAATACAGGCGGGTATCCAGCCAGTGCAGGCGCATTTTTACGTTCGGCATACCGGCGCAGACATCCGAAATGTTGGCTTCGAAAATAGCCGGAACGCCAGGAGCTTTATCCAACGGGCGGTCTTTGTGACCGCAACCGAAGCTAACGTCCACTACGGCCACGCGAACCCAGTCATCCAGGGAGATTTCAAGGTACATGTGAGCTACTGAGTAGGCCATGAAGTGCGTTTCAAACCTTACGATGACAGAACTGTGCGCGCTGCAGTCAATGGGCGGGAACACAACCGAGTTGTCGAGGTTGAGTTCCGCAACCGCATCCACGTTGTACTTTTCGAGGAAGTTAGCCAGAACCCCATCCGCCTTTGATGTTGAATTCAGCGGGGGATCCTGGGTCCAGGTCGATACAAAACCCACATCACCCGGCCACCAAACCCAGTTGTATCCCAGGTCGAGAGGGTCGAGGAAATAGTAACCTTCCGGAGCGGTCCACCCTTTTGGGTCAGCCGGATTGCCCCAGCCGAAGGTCTGAGTGTAGAGAACCTGCCCGTCACCCTTAACACCCGGGGTCTGGGCTACTGACGTGGCTGCTGCAAGCAGCCCGACCAGTGCAAGAAGAAGAGTAAATTTTCGCATACGCATCATGATTTTAGGTTAGCAATTATTGTTTTGTTTTCGATATGCCCGCTTAAGGGTGATAAATATAAACGTGAATTTCAATTCTGCAAAGGTTTTCACCGCATTTGTTAAAATTTTTAACACTTCTGCTGTTTAGGACTACTCACATATTGATTGAACAGAAAAGTTGTTACTTTCAAGTGTTCAATAAACACTTGATTATGAAAAAGAGTTATCTTTCTGTTATTCTGATCTTTATATTGCTTTCTACCTGCCAGAAACCTCAAAATAACGGCATTGAACTGGCCATTGGTTCGCTCGAACCGGTTTCGGCCGTTTCTGACGGAATCTACGGGCATTTCTACGAACACATCTATCACTCGGCGAATGGCGGATTGTGGGGGGATCTGGTTTGGAACCGGAGCTTTGAAGAGACCCCCGACCGTCCGGAATGGTTGCTTGCGGGGGGTGTATTATCGCAGAAAAGGCTGATGACTGATGTCAGGCTCTTTTTCGGTGCTGCGGAATGGACCGATTATGAGCTCACCCTGGAGGCGCGCAAGGATGAAGGGTACGAAGGATTCCTGATCCTGTTCCGGGCCTCTGACGAAGAGAATTTTTACTGGCTCAACCTCGGGGGCTGGGGAAATTCGCAGCATGCCCTGGAAAAGGAGGTTAAGGGAAGCCGCAAGGTAATCGGGCCCTTCGTTAAAGGCACGGTTCCCGCAAAAACATGGATCCCCATCCGCATCAAGGTATCAGGCAACCGCATGGAGTGCTGGATGAACGGGGAATCCGTGTATGCGTATTCCGATACCGCCGCTCCGATCCTGGCCGGCGGCATTGGTGTCGGCTCCTGGAGCACGGCGGTCAGCTACCGGAACATCAAAGTGACGGCCCCCGACGGAAGCCTGTTATATTCGGGTATGCCCGCACCGCCCGACAGCCGCATTTTCCCCCGTCACTGGATCCCATCGGATCCCAGCCGCATTACGGTGGTCAAAGGCGGCGCTCTTAATGGGAGCACCGCCCTTCAGTTCAACCCGTCGGACCAGCCACTCTCTGTTACCCAATCCAGATTCGGTGTACAGCCCGGCGACACCCTCACCGGCTCCATCTGGCTCAAGGGCAGCTCTTCTTCAGAAGTGACTATCAGCATACAACAAAAAGACATGCCCCTGTCGGAATTCAGGATTACCGGGCTAACGAATGAGTGGAACAGTTACCCGATAGCACTTGTCATCCCCGCGAAAGCGGGGACCCCAGCCAACAGTACAGGTAAGGGAGGGGATCCCCGCTTTCGCGGGGATGACAACTACATCTTGCGTCTCCTCAGTGCGGGCCCCGTCACCGCCGACCAGCTTTCCCTCATGCCCGGATCGGCCATTGCGAACGCCGGCTTCCGCACCGACCTGTATGCTGCCGTTGCCGCGATCCGGCCCACCGTAATCCGCTGGCCGGGCGGCTGCTTTGCGGAGCTCTACCGGTGGAAGGATGGGATCGGTCCGCAGCATCAGCGACAGGTGTTCCCGGTAAATATATGGGACGACCGGGATGTGAATTCGCTGGGGACCGA
>CAYQFT010000076.1:0-3995 GCA_964416825.1 uncultured Porphyromonadaceae bacterium | reverse complement strand
ATCACCCTGAGCCGGAAGCTGAAGAGTGAGCCGCTGATGGTCATCAACTCCGGCTTCCATGAGGGCGCCGGAACGCCCGAAGCCTGGGGTCCCTGGATCCGGGAGGCCTGCGAATGGATCGAATACTGCAACGGTGCAGCCACCAGCAAATGGGGTTCGGTGCGCGCTGCCAACGGGCACCCCGAACCATACGGCGTGAAGTACTGGGAGATCGACAACGAGCTGTGGCGCTCGCGCGTGCCCGATGCACATATTTACAGCCAGGCCGTCAAACTTTTCGCCGCAGCCATGCGGGAAACCGATCCCACCATCACCATCATCGCCCATGGCGGGAACGGCACCGACATGGAGTGGAACCAGGTGATGCTCAACGAATGCGCGGCCGACTTCGATGTTCTCTCAATTCATCACTACTCCGATCCGGACGGGTATTACCGGGAAGCGCTCGGTCAGGACCTTCTGTATAAAAACCTCCGGAATGCTATCGCTGCCTGCCCGAATCCTGAAATCAAGGTTTACGTCTCGGAATGGAACGCGCAGTCGACCGACTGGCGTACGGGGATGTATGCCGGCAATCTGCTGAATATTTTTGAGCAGAACTCCGACCTGGTCACCCTGGCCGGACCCGCCCTGTTCCTCCGGCATGTCAGCGCCTCCGCCTGGGACAATGCGTTCATCAATTTCGATGAACAGGGATGGTTCCCGGCGCCCAACTACGTGGTGATGAAACTCTGGCGCGAGCATTTCGCACCACAGCGGCTGGCCCTGACCGGCATGCCCGATTCGCTGAATGGCGTGGCAACCTTTGACCCGGCAGACAAGCGCCTGGTTATCAAGCTTGTGAACAACACCGCAAGCGAGCAGACGATATCAGTGGCGCTGCCCGCAGGGTTTTCACCCGCTGCCAGCCAGGGATACCTGGTGGCAGGTAAGTCCCTGATGGACCGGAACACGATGGAAGCACCGGATGCTATCGGACCAAAAAATCATGCCGTTACGATCAGAAAACATAAATTATCGACAAATTTGCCGCCATTGAGTTGCCTCCTGATAGAGGTTAAATAGCGCAAGTCCTATGCTGAACAAGAACAAAGAATGGCTCCTGGCGGCACTGATCCTGCTCGTCACCCTGATCTCTTTTACGCCCGTCCTGAAAAGCGATTTCGTAAACTGGGACGACGATGTGAACGTCACCCTGAACCCGAACGTACAGAAGTTATCGGGAGAAAGCCTGAAAAACATGTTCAGCACCACGGTGATCGGCGGATACACGCCCCTCACCACTCTTAGCTTCGCGGTGGAAACCAGCCTCTTCGGCATGAAACCGGGAGTCTACCATTTCAACAACCTTTTGCTCCACCTGCTCTGCACCCTGCTGGTATTCATTTTTCTTAAGCGGCTCGGCGCCAGCCTGTTCGTTGTCTTTGTTACCACCCTGCTCTTTGGAATTCACCCGATGCGCGTGGAGTCGGTGGCCTGGATCACCGAGCGGAAGGATGTACTATACTCATTCTTCTTTCTCCTTAGCCTGATATCCTACCTGGCCTTTTACCAGCAGAAGAAAAAAGTCTGGTATTTCCTGGCTTTGCTGGCCTTTGTCTTCTCCCTGCTCTCGAAAATCCAGGCCGTGGCACTGCCGCTGGTGCTGATGCTCATCGACTATTACCATGAAAAACGGTTTACCCTCCGGCAGCTCTGGAACAAAACGCCGTTCTTTATCCTGGCTCTCGCAACCGGTGTGGCCGGCATCCTGCTCCTCAGCCGCGAAGGGAGCCTCGAAACGAGCAGTGTGATGCCCTTCGCACAAAGGATCTTTATCGGAACCTACTCGCTGATCGTCTACCTGGTGAAGGCGGTTGTGCCGTACCAGCTTTCGGCCATCTATCCAAACCCGGAGACCCTGAATTTCCTCTTTTTCGCCAGCGCCGTGCTGGTGGTTTTGCTGGTGGCTGCCATTTACAAATCGGGAAAATACCGGAACGACCTGGTTTTCGGCTCCCTCTTTTTCCTGGCCAACGTGATCTTCATGCTGCAGATCGTAGGCGCCGGTCAGGCTTTTCTGGCCGACCGGTTCACCTATCTGGCTTATATCGGGCTATTCTACCTGATTGCCCGCGCTCTCAACCCGCTCTGGAACGGCCGTTGGAAGCCCGTGCTACTCGGGGCGGGAATCGTGATCCTGGCCGGATTCGCCTTCCTCACATGGAACCGCGCCGGAGTATGGAAAAACTCTGAGACCCTCTTTACCGATGTGATCCGGAAGTATCCCGATGTGGCGATGGCGCATAACAACCTCGGGCTCTGGTATCGGGATAACAATCAGAATGAAAAGGCCGTGGAAGCCTATACCCGTGCGATCGCAATCAATCCGATGGGGCACCTGGGATACAACAACCGCGGGGAGGTATGGTTTGAGATGGGGAAAACCGAGGAGGCCCTGGAGGACATGAACAAGGCGGTCAGCCTGAACCCTGATTACAGCAAGGCCTGGAGCAACCGCGGAGCGCTGAGGGGATCGCGGAAGGAGTATGACCAGGCCCTTCTGGACCTTGACAGGGCCATCGGGCTCGATTCCGGCAACCTGCAGGCCTATATCAACCGGCTGCTGGTCCACTATAACCTGGGCAATTATGAAAAGGCCGCAGAGGATGCCACCACCTGTTTATCGCTCAGTCCGGGCAATGCAGACGTGATGAACCAGCGCGGATTGTGCTATGATAAGCTGAACCGCAATCAGGAGGCCATGAACGATTTCATCCAGGCCATCCTGCTCAATCCGAACAAAGGCAGCTATTATCAGAACCGATCATACCTGCTGACAAAAATGGGAGATCTGAAGCCGGCGCTGGAGGATATCCGCAAAGCCCGCGAGCTTGGCACGCGTGTGAACACGGCCTATGTGCAGATGCTGGAGCTGAGGGTGGCTGGCGCCCGGTAACTACTTTCTGCTGAAGAGGTTGTATTTCAGTATGCACCAGATGGCGCGCATGCCGTCTTTCCAGTTTACCTTCTTGCCTTCCTGGTAGGTGCGCCCATAGTAGGCAATTCCGATCTCATAGATCCTGATATCGGGAATGCGGCTTATTTTGGCGGTTACCTCTACCTCAAAACCGAATCCGTTTTCCCGCAGCCTCAATCCTTTCAGCACTTCCGACCGGAACAGCTTATACCCTGATTCCATGTCGGTTATATTGATATTGGTGAAGAGATTTGAGAGAAAAGTGAGGAACCGGTTGCCCACCGAGTGGAAGAAGAAGAGGACCCGATGGGGTTTGCTGCCGATAAACCGGCTGCCGTACACCACATCGGCAAAACCGTCGAGGACCGGCTCGAGCAGGTGGTTGATATCGCGCGGATCGTATTCCAGGTCGGCATCCTGCACTACGATGAAATCCCCGGTGGCTATTTCGATCCCGGCGCGCAGCGCGGCGCCTTTGCCGCGGTTTTTCTCTGTTTTCTGATATTTGAGGTTCGCTTCGGGATGATCGGTTCGAAAGCGGTTGATCTCCGCCTCAGTATCGTCGTCTGAACAATCGTTTACCACCACGATCTCCCGTTCCACGCCCTGCAGGAGTTCCACGGCCTGCACGCGCTGAAGCACGCGGCGGATGGTGGCCTGCTCGTTATAGGCGGGGATGATGACGGACAGTATCATGCGGTAAATATAATGCTTCCTGGTAAACCTAACCACGTCCCCGTTGGGGCGCCCGGTGGGCGCCCGTATGTGGGCGGTGCGGTGCAAACTCGCGCGCCCACCGCGCGCCACTACTCGCCAGCACACGCCGTTACAAGGCCTGAATAAACGGCGTTTGCTCGCCTTCATCGCAAGGATGAAAGGAATGCTGGCGGCTATTGTCTGACGCACCCCTTCCCCAAACCTTGAGGATGCCATGGCCTTGGCTTGTTGCAAAATCCTGAATGCCTTTGAGTAATTCGGTATGGCCGTGGGCACGCACTTCAGCATAACCAAATTCACGGGCCTTACCAAGGGCCTC